>NZ_CP085840.1:310737-621474 GCF_020715685.1 Dermatobacter hominis | reverse complement strand
CTTCGACGCGGTGTAGGCGATCTGCGGGGTGGCGGCGCCGAGGTGGGCGACGAAGCTGGCGACGTTGATGATCGACGCGCCGCCGGTGCGCCCGGCCGCCCGGTCGGCCTCGACCGTCTCGAGCATGGCCGGGATGCCGTGCTTGCAGCCCAGCGCGACGCCGGTGACGTTGACCTGCAGCGTGCGGTCCCACACCGAGACGTCGGTGTTCACCACGCCGTCGTCGTCGGCCAGCGACACGCCGGCGTTGTTGTAGAGCACGTGCAGCCCGCCGAACTCGCTCGTGGCGAATTCGACCGCGGCGCGGACCGAGTCCTCGTCGGTCACGTCGGTCGACACGAAGGCGGCCCGTCCGCCCCCGGCGGCGATGGCCTCGACCGCCTCGGTGCCGTCGGTGACGTCGGCGATCACCACGTCGGCGCCCTCGGCGGCGAACAGCTCCGCGGCCACGCGCCCCAGTCCCGCCGCCGAGCCCGTGATGAGCGCGACCTTGCCGTCGAGTCGTCCTGCACCGCTGTTCGCTGCCATGGCGCCGCACGATAGCCACGCCCGGATGGGGGTCCCGCACCCGCGCTTCCTACACTCGCCGTCCATGACCTCCCCCCAGGCCCCAGCGGGTGCGGCGGCCGACCGCGGCCTCGTCCCCAGCCACATGGACCTCCTGATCGGCGGCGAGCGAACCCCGGCCGCCGACGGCGCGACCTTCACCGTCACCGACCCGTCGACCGGCGTGGAGCTGGCGTCGATCGCCAAGGCCGGTCCGCCCGACCTGGAGCGGGCGATCACCACGGCGCGGGCTGCGTTCGACTCGGGCGTGTGGGCCGACGTCGACGCCACCGCCCGCGGCAAGGTCCTGCTGCGGGCCGCCGCGCTCATCCGCGAGCGGCTCGACGCGTTCGCGTGGGCCGAGGTGGCGAACGCCGGCCACACGATCGAGGACGCGCGGTGGGAGGCGGGGGCCATGGCCGACGTCTTCGAGTACTACGCCGGCGCCGCCGACAAGCACCTCGGTGCGGTCGTCCCGACGCCCGACGCCGGCCTCGGCCTGGTGCTGAAGGTCCCCGTCGGGGTGTGCGGCCTGATCGTGCCGTGGAACTTCCCGATGCTGATCGCCACGTGGAAGCTGGCGCCGGCGCTGGCGTGCGGCAACGCCGTGATCCTCAAGCCGGCCTCGCTGACGCCGGTCACCGCGCTGATGCTCGGCGAGCTGCTGGTCGAGGCGGGCGTGCCGGCCGGGTGCGTCACGGTGCTGCCCGGTCCCGGCGCCAGCGTCGGCGACGCGCTCGTGGCCGACCCCCGGGTCGACAAGATCTCGTTCACGGGCGACTCGTCGACCGGCTCGCACCTGCTGCGCACGCTGTCGCCGAACATCACCCGCATCTCGCTGGAGCTCGGCGGCAAGTCGGCGGCGATCGTCTTCGCCGACGCCGACCTCGAGACCGCGATCGACGCCATCCCGTACTCGGTGTTCGCCAACGCCGGCCAGGACTGCTGCGCCCGCAGCCGGGTCCTCGTCGAGCGGTCCGTGTACGACGACGTCGTCGCCCGAGTCGTGGAGCGGACCGCTCGCATGGTGGTCGGCGACCCGGCCGACGAGGCGACCGAGGTCGGTCCGATGATCTCCGAGGGCCAGCGGTCGACCAGCCTCGAGTACCTCGACATCGGCCGGTCCGAGGGCGCCGAGGTGCTGTGCGGCGGCGAGTCGAGCGGCCCGGGCTTCTACCTGACCCCCGCCGTCGTGGCGGGCGTCGACAACTCGATGCGCATCGCCCGCGAGGAGATCTTCGGCCCGGTCGTGACGGTCATCCCGTTCGACGACGAGGACGACGCCGTCGCGATCGCGAACGACAGCGAGTACGGCCTGTCGGGCACGCTCTGGACCCGCGACGTCGGCCGGGCCGTCCGCGTCGGCAAGGCGGTCCGCACCGGCGTGATGAGCGTCAACACCAACCGCAGCGTGCGCTACCAGCTGCCCTTCGGGGGCTTCAAGCGCAGCGGCGTCGGTCGCGAGCTCGGTCTGGCGGCGCTGGAGCACTACACCGAGTCGAAGACGCTCTTCCTCTCGGCCGACTGAGCCCGTCGGCCTCCGGCACGGGCCGGGCGCGGGCGCTCAGAAGTTGGAGCGGCGGGTCCAGGCCGACTCGTCGGTGAGCAGCTCGGCGACGTGGGGCGGGAGGTCGTCGGCCACCAGGTGGGCGAGCGTGGTCGCCTCGAGCACCTGGCGGATGCTCGCCCGGGTCGCGATCCACACCCGTTCGAGCGGCTGCGCCGGACCTTCGTACGACAGCTCCTCCGGCGCCTCGCCGCGCACGTCGGCCAGCGGGCCCTCGACGGCGCGGACGATGTCGGCGATCGACACCTCGTCGGCGGGACGGGCCAACCAGTAGCCGCCGTCGGCGCCGCGGCGGCTGCCGACGATGCCGGACCGTCGGAGCTCGGCCAGGATGTTCTCGAGGTACTTCGTCGGGATGCCCTGGGCCTCGCCGATCGTCTCGCCGGTCGTTGCGCCCGCCGAGCGGCCCGGGGACCGCTGTGCCAGCTCGGCGGCGGCCCGCACGGCGTAGTCGACCTTGGCCGAGATGCGCATCCGGGCAGTCTGGCATCCCGCGTCGCCGCGGCGGCGCGGGCCGAGCGAGGGGCCGGACCTGTGAACAGCGCGTGAAGAGGGTCCCGCACGGGGTGGCGGGGCGGGAGCGGCGGCGTACCGTCGGGGTCGTGCAGGACGTGCTCGAGCAGGCCACGGCGTGGCGTCGGCAGGGTCGTCGGGTGGCGATCGCGCGCGTCGTCGAGGTCGCCGGATCGGGCCCGCGCGAGCCCGGGGCCGCGATGGTCGTGACCGACCGCGGCGAGGTGGCCGGGTCGGTGTCGGGCGGCTGCGTCGAGTCCGCCGTGGTGACCGAGGCGCTCGACGTCCTCGACCGCGAGGAGCGGCGCCTGATCACGTTCGGCTACAGCGACGCCGAGGGCATGGCGGTCGGGCTCACGTGCGGCGGCACGATCCACCTGTTCCTCGAGCCGCTGGACTGGTGACCGCGCCGGGGGCCGAGGGCGGGGCCCCGCTGTCGGACCTGCTGCGCTCGGCGCTGCGGACCGGTCGCCCGGTCGCGCTGGCCACGGTCGTCGAAGGGCCGGGGAGCGGATCGAAGCTCCTCGTCGGACTCGACGGCACGGCGGTCGGCACGCTGGGGCACCCCGACCTCGACCGGGTGGTGACCAGGGACGCGCTCGGCGAGCTCGCTCAGGGCCGCACGACGGTCCGCCACTACGGGCCGCAGGGCCAGGCGGTCGAGACGACCGTGGGCGTCTTCGTCGAGTCCTTCACGTCGCCGCCACGGCTCGTCGTGTTCGGGGCCGTGGACTTCACCGGGGCGCTCGTCCGGGTCGGCAAGGTGCTCGGGTTCCACGTGACCGTGTGCGACGCCCGCGAGGTGTTCGCCACCCCGGCCCGCTTCCCCGAGGCGGACGAGGTGGTGGTCGACTGGCCCGACCGGCACCTCCGCGACGTGGGCGCGCTCCTCGGTCCGGCGGACGCGATCTGCGTCCTGACCCACGACGCCAAGTTCGACGTGCCGGCCCTCGTCGAGGCGCTCGGGACCGACGCCGGCTACATCGGCGCGCTCGGCTCGCGCCGCACCCACGCCGACCGCGTCGAGCGCCTGCGGGAGGCCGGCGTCGGCGACGAGGCGCTCGGGCGGATCATGGCGCCGATCGGTCTCGACATCGGCGCCCGCACCCCCGAGGAGACCGCGATCTCGATCTGCGCCGAGATCATCGCCCGTCGGACGGGCCGGTCGGCCGGCAGCCTCCGCGACGGCGACGGGCCGATCCACTGAGCGGGGGCGTCGCGCTCAGGTCGCCCGGGCGTGGTCCTGTGCGAACACGAGCACGGCGGTAGTCGTCGCGTCGGTCCACCCGTGACCGCCGGTCGGCACCGTCACCCACCGCACCGTGGCGCCGTCCTCTGACGAGGCCTCCTCGACGGCGGTCCCGTCGGGGCCGGTGGACCGCTGTGGCTGCCCGGCCCCGATCGCCCGGGCCCAGTCCTCGGTGACCTCGCCGGCGGGCATCGGCGGCAGGGGCGAGGCGGCCTGCGACGGAGGGGTCGCCCGGGGGCCGTAGCCGCCCGTGGGCGGGAGCGCCTGGTCGTCGGCCGCCCACAGGAGCTGGAGCGACACGGCGGGGGAGAGCCCGCAGTCCTGCGGCATGGAGGCGCCGCCGACCGCGGCGGCGACCGCGACCTGCGCGGGGATGGCACAGGCGACGGCGGTGGCGGTCTGCCCGCCGGAGCCGAGCCCCGCCACGGTCACCCGGTTCGCGTCGACGCAGCTCGTCCGGACCACGGACTCCAGCACCGCCTGCACACCCGGGACCGCGGCGGTGGTGCCCGGCGCCGGCGGCGCCACGGTGGCGACCAGGTACCCGGCGTCGAGCGCCTCGCGCTCGAGCCCCGAGGTCGTGGCGAAGGCGTCCGCGGTCTGCCCGGTGTCGGCGATCGCCACCAGCAGCGCCCGCGGCACCGGGGCGGTGGCGCTCGGCGTCGTGGTCGACGACGCCGGTCCGTCGTCTCCGCCCTCCCCGGGGAGCGGGGCGGACGCCGCCGGCACCGCGAGGCGGTACGGGACGTCGTCCCCGCCGGACCGCGCCGCCGACGCGTAGGTCCCCGGGCTCTGGGCCGGACCGTCGCAGCCCGGCGACGGCGACGACGCCACGTCGGGACCGATGCTGGCCGCCTCGCGCTCGGGCTCGGGGCCGAGGGTCGGGCGGGGGCCGACGCAGCGGCTGACCACCAGGACCAGCGCGAGCACGACGAGGACGGTCGCGATCGTCGACACGCTCGCCGTGCGGCGTCGGGGCGCCCGGCGCTCCTCGGTCGGGCCGACGAGCTCCGGGTCGCCGAGGTCGCGGTACGACACGCCGGGGGGCGGAGCCAGCGCGCCGGCCAGGCGAGCGACCTCGTCGACGGGGCGCCCCATGAAGCCGGCGACCTGCTCGATCGAGTAGCCGGCGAGGTGGTGGAGCGCGGCGGCCACGCGCTCCTCGTCCGACGCCGAGGCCAGCCGCCGGCGCATGGCGGTCCGGAGGCCGTCGTGCGCGGGGTCCGACGACGGCTGGGCGCCGGTGGCGGCGACGCCGACGGCCTGCGCGACGGTGGCGGCGGCGATGTGGGCCAGCCAGTTCGGGCCGTCGAGGGCACCCCGGGCCTGGACCCGCTGGATCGCGATGCCGACGGCGGCCTGGGACGCCGGGCGGTCGCCGAGCAGCCGGTACGCGATCGCGTACGCGTTGGCGTTGACGGCGGTCGGGTCGGGCGGGGGCATGCGGGCGCACACGCTAGAGGCCGCCGGCAGCTGAGAACCGCCCGGGGTGGGTTCGCCGGTGGCGGAGGGACCGCGGCCAGACTTGTGCCCGTGGCCGGACCGGATGACGACCAGCGCGGCGCGCCCGATGGCGGCGTCCCCCGCAGCCCGCGCCGCGCCGCGGGACCGGGTCGGCAGTACTTCGTGCCCGCGCCGGGTGGCACCCCGGACCCGCCGTCGAGCAGCCCGCCAGCGTCCCGACCGCCGTCGGCGTGGCAGCCCCGACCGGAGCCGCCCCGGGAGCCCGCGCCCCAGGCGCCGGCCCGGGAGCCGCAGCCGGTCCGACCGGCGCCGGGGACGGACCGGCCGCCGACGTCGCCCCGACCCCTGCCGGAACGGCCGCGCACCGCACCGATCGACCCCGGGCGGCGGGAACGGCCGCAGCAGCCGCCGCCCGCGAAGCCCCGGCCGCCGAAGCCGCCGAAGCCGCCCAAGGGCCCGCGCGGCCGTCGGCGCTGGGTCCGGTGGGTGGCCATCGGCATCCCCGTGCTGCTCCTCCTCGGCGTCGGGCTCCTGGTGGGCCGGGCGTACCGCGCCTACCGGGGCATCGAGCGCGTCGACCTGTCCGACGTGCTCGACCCGGTCTCGGGCGACACCGTGAACTACCTGCTCGTCGGCTCCGACTCCCGTGAGGGCCTCGACCCCGACGTCCCGGTCGGCGGCGAGAGCACGGTTACCGGCAAGCGCAGCGACACGATCATCCTCCTGCGGGTCGGGCCCGACGGCAGCCAGATGATGTCGATCCCCCGCGACCTCTGGGTCACGGTCGCCTCGAGTGGCAAGCAGGGTCGCATCAACGGCGCGTACAACGGCGGGCCGGCCAACCTGGTCCAGACCGTCAAGGACAACCTGAAGGTCCCGGTGAACCACTACATGGAGGTCGGCTTCGAGAGCTTCGTCGGCGTGGTCGACGCGCTCGGCGGGATCGAGATCGAGTTCCCCAACCCCGCCTTCGACACCCACTCCGGGCTGTACGTCGACCAGTCGGGTCCGGTCACCCTCGACGGGCGCCAGGCGCTCGCGTACGCACGGTCCCGCCACTACACGGAGAAGATCGACGGCGAGGAGGTCACCGACCCCACGGCCGACCTCGGCCGCCAGGGCCGCCAGCAGCAGTTCCTCCGCACCGCCCTCGGCGAGGTCGGCGCGACCCGCAACCCGTTCGAGCTCGTCGGGGTCACCGAGGCGCTGTCGGACGGGCTCGTGCTCGACGACTCGATCGGCCTCTTCGACCTGATCGGGCTGGCACGGAAGCTCAGCGGCGCCGAACCGACCACGGTGATCCTGCCCACGAAGGGCGCCCGCAAGGGCGGCGCCGCCGTGCTGGTGCTCGACCAGCCGGCCGCCGACGCCGCGCTCGCCGGGTTCCGTTGACGCGGCCGCTGAGGGGGTCCGCCGCCGGGGGAGCGGGCCTCGACCCGTGTCCGGGCGGTCGGCGGCCCCGGCACTAGGGTGCGCCGGTCCCGGTTCCGACCTTCGCCGACCCGAGGAGTGCCCCGATGACCGACTGCCCCGCTGCCGACGGATCCTCCCCCCGCCAGACCAGCTTCGACGGGGAGATGCCGATGTGCATCGACCCCGAGAAGAGCTACACGGCCGAGATCGTGACCAACCACGGGACGATGACCGCGTACCTGTACCCGCAGCGGGCGCCGAAGACGGTCAACAACTTCGTGTCGCTGGCCCGGTACCACTACTACGACGGCCTGATCTTCCACCGGATCATCCGCGAGTTCATGATCCAGGGCGGCTGCCCCGAGGGCTCCGGTCGCGGTGGTCCCGGCTACCGCTTCGCCGACGAGCTCCCCGAGCCCGGCAAGTACGAGATCGGCTCCCTGGCGATGGCCAACGCCGGACCCAACACCAACGGCAGCCAGTTCTTCATCGTGTCCGGTGCCCACGGCGTGACGCTGCCGCCCAACTACTCGCTGTTCGGCAAGCTCATCGACGGCTTCGACGTGCTGTCGACGCTCGAGAAGGTGCCCACGGGCCCCGGCGACCGCCCGAAGGACGACGTCGTCATCGAGAGCGTGACGATCACCGAGAGCTGATCGTCGGTCCGGGGCGTCGGGAGCAGCCATGAGGCGCGGGAGGGCGCTCGCCCTGGCGGGTGCGGTGGCCGGCGCCGCCGGTGCGGCGGCCGCGCTGGTGGCGGCGACGCGCCGGGACGGCGTGCGCGCCGACCAGCTCCGGCGCACGGCGACGATGGCCCGGATGGGCGCCCGCACGGGCACGAGCTACGTGTCCATGCGGGCCCGCTCCGCGCTGGCCGACGAGGAGCGGCGCAAGGAGCTCGCCGACGAGTTCCAGCTCCGCAGCGCGGAGCAGGTCGCCGAGATGCTCGGCGGCATGAAGGGCGCGCTGATGAAGCTCGGCCAGATGGCCAGCTACCTCGACCAGGGCCTGCCCGAGCCGGTCCGGGAGGCGCTCGCCGAGCTCCAGCAGAACGCGCCGCCGATGGCGCCCGAGCTGGTCGAGCAGGTGGTGCGCGCCGAGCTCGGCGGTGCGCCCGAGCAGGTCTTCGCGGAGTGGGACCCGGTCCCGCTGGCCGCCGCGTCGATCGGCCAGGTGCACCGGGCGGTGACCTGGGACGGCGCCGCGGTCGCGGTGAAGGTCCAGTACCCGGGCGTCGACCGGGCCGTGGCCGCGGACCTCGAGAACACCGACCTGCTGTTCAATGTCATGGGCCTGCTGTTCCCCGGCATGGACCCGGGCCCGATCGTGGCCGAGCTCCGCGAGCGGCTGGTCGAGGAGCTCGACTACCGGATCGAGGCCGCCCACCAGCGGATCTTCGTCGACCACTACCGCGGCCACCCGTACATCCACGTGCCCGCCGTGTTCGACGAGCTGTCGACGGCGCGGGTGCTCACCACCGAGCTCGTGCAGGGCGCGCCGTTCTCCGAGGTGGTCGGTTGGCCCGACGAGGAGCGCCAGCTCGCCGCCGAGTGCCTCTACCGGTTCGCCTTCGGCGGCATCTACCAGCTGCACGCGTTCAACGGCGACCCGCACCCCGGCAACTACCTCTTCCACCCGGGCGGGCGGATCACCTTCCTCGACTTCGGGCTCTGCAAGCGCTTCACCCCCGACGAGGTGCGCGACTTCGAGGACATGATCCGGGCGATGGTGCTCGACCGCGACATCCCGCGCTTCCGCCGGGTCATCGAGCGGATCGGGCTGCTGTCGCCCGACCTGGTCGTGTCGGACGACGAGCTGGTCGAGTACTTCGGCCACTTCTACGAGTTCGTGATGGAGCCGAGCGTCGTGGAGATCACGCCCGAGTGGTCGTCTGACTCGGTGCGGCGCTTCTTCGACCTGAGCGGACCGCACGCCGAGATCATGAAGGCGGCCAACCTCCCGCCGTCGATGGTGATCGTGCAGCGGATCAACATGGGGCTGTTCGCGCTGTTCGGCGACCTGCGGGCGCGCGCCAACTGGCGGGCGATCGCCGAGGAGATCTGGCCGTTCGCGGACGGTCCGCCGTCGACGCCCATGGGGGAGCGGATCGCCGAGTGGGAGCGGGACCGGGCCCAGGCCTGATCGCCTCGCCTTCGCCCGGGGAGCGGCGGCGCTACTCGACGATGCGGATCGGGTTGCCGAGGATGGCGGCCGACCAGGTGGTCGTGTCGCTCACTCCGGCAGGGAAGGCGGCGCGGACCTTGATCCAGCAGCCGGTCCCGACGTCGTCGTCGCAGTCGTAGTCCGACGGGATCGGGATGTCGATCGTCACGAGCTGACCGTTGAAGCCGGTGCTGCTCGACACGTTGCTGATCGTGCACGTCGAGGCGCTGGTGGTCATCGTGCCGGTGCCCGTCTTGGCGAACTTGCAGCCTGCGAAGGTGGTGGCGTACTCGGCCGGCGGGAGGATCTGCAGCGTGCCGGCCTGGCTGGCGTCGCCCATGTCCCAGAGCGTGATCCGCAGGGTCCGCCCGGCGTCGTAGGGGAGCACCCGCGCGAGGTAGAAGGTGGTGTTGGCGGCGTCGGCGTTGGCGTAGATCGGCAGGCGGCCGAGGGCGTTGATCGTGACGTTCGTGCCGTCGACCGCGGCCAGTCCCGCGGTCCCGAAGCCGGTGAAGATCGACATGCGGTTGTGGCCGCCGTCGGTCACCGACGAGCTGTAGGTCGTCGGCGCCGCCGACGTCACGTTCGAGCGGACCTGCAGGATGTAGTCGCCGGTCTTGACCGATGCCGCCGGGATGCTGCAGACCGTCACGTTCTGGCGGAACAGCGACGCGAACTGCGCGTTGTACTTCGCGTTCGTCGGCGTCAGCATCTCGTTGATCGTCCCGAACCCGTTCTCTCCCGGGGTGAAGTACGGCATGGTCACCGTGCAGCCCGACACGATCGGGTTGTCGAGGTTGTTCCAGGGGGTGGTGTCGGGGGCCCGGACGATGAACGTGGTCCTGGTGGTCCTGCCGCCGATGTCCTGGTCGCCGGTGCACCACGTCGTCAGCCCCGGGGCGTACCTCGAGGCCGCGTCGGGGTAGGGGTTGCCCGGCAGCGCCTGCAGCGCGTTGGCCTGGGCCTGCGTGGGCATGTTGGACCCGCACGTGTCGCCGACGTAGGTGAACGCCGGGTCGTAGACCTGGACGTTGAGCGGCTGGCCCGCCACGACGCTCTTCACCTTGAGCGAGAAGAAGTAGCCGTCGAACGAGTAGTCGTCGTTGTTGATGCCCGGGTTGCCGGTGCCGGTGCAGTTGGCGTAGCTGGTCGAGCAGTTCTTGGCCTGGTAGCGGTCGCCCGACTCCTTGGTCGAGTTCGGGCCGGCCACGTTGATCCAGAACTGGGGCGTGTTCTGGCTCCGGGCCGGGTCGTTGCCGAGCTTGTTCTCCGGCGAGCCCATCGGCACCGGGGCGACGTACTCGGCCACCGCCCCGCGCGTCATCCGGAGCTTGTCCATCCCGATCAGCCCCAGGAAGAAGGTCGGGACGTCGGTGGTGATCTTCACCCGCAGCCGGTTCGGGTTGGCCTCCTGCGTCACGGCGATCGCCGTGTTCTGGGAGCCGCCCTCGGCGTAGCCGTTGCGCTTGCTGACGTCCTTGGCGAGCGTCGTCGCGGTGCCGAGGTCGCCGGGCAGGTAGGAGACGCCGGCCAGGGCGCCGGCGTCCGCGGCGCGCTGGATGCGCTCGGCGCGGAGGTACCAGTTCGAGACGTCGACGGCGAAGCCGGCGAACAGCACCATCGTGAGCAGGGTCAGCGCCATCCACACCATGGCGATGCCGCGCTCCCTGCGATCGCGCTCCCGCCACGGCTTGATGCGACGCCGCATGCGCCCGGGCTCGCCCCCGGAGTGCTCCGACCGCCGGAGGCTCATGTGCACTGGTCCGTCGGGACCGGCTCGAGCCGCATGACCGTCTTGCCCTCGACGTAGTTGTACTGGCCGATCAGCTTGGTCAGGTAGCTGTGGCGGATGAGCACCCAGACGCCGACGTTGTCGATGGAGCCGGCGGTGCAGACCTCGGGGTTGGCCCAGCCCGGCCCGCCGTTGGCCTCCATCTTCTTGGTGCTGGAGTTCCACTTGTAGCGGAAGCAGTTAGCGGTGCAGCCGCCGCTCATCGTGTCGTTCGAGGACGGGAAGCCGCCGACCGGGGCGCCGTCGGTGCCCGTCGGGTTCACCCGGTACACGACCATCCCGATCGGCACCGCGCTGGTGAGCGCGGTGAGGTCGGCCGACACGGCGTTCGCCACCTCGCCGGCGGCGGGGGTCAGGTTCGCCTTGTTCGGCCCGAAGGTCGCGGCGGCCAGGCGGGCGCCGCTGCGGCTCGCACCGGTGGCGGTGGCGCCGGTCGCGTACACGAGGCCGAACTCGATGATCCCGAGGAGGAAGATCATGAGCACCGGCAGGATGATCGCCGCCTCGATCAGGGCCGCGCCGCGGTCGGAGCGGGCGCGGCGGTGGCGGTAGACGCGGCCGAGACGGGTCCCCCGCCAACCGCCGATCCCCCGCCCGCTGGGAGCGGTGCGGTGCTTCATCACAAGTACCGTGTCGGCAGGGAGGCTCCGTGACTTGAGCCTCCCGGCCCGGCGGACGTTGGGTCGTTCTGCCCAGTGGTGATCCGGGGGGACCATTGCCTGTCGACGACGAGCTGCAGCCCGTGCTGGACCTGATCGCGGCGACCGGGGCGCCCCCGCCCATGGAGGCGGGTCCTGAGGTGGCGAGGGAGGGCTTCGCCCTGCTGTGCGCGGCGTTCGGGACGGGCCCCGAGGACGTCGAGGTCGAGGACATCGAGGTCGCCGGCGCCGACGGGCCGCTGCCGGCACGGCGGTACCGCCCGGTCGCCCTGCCGGCCGAGGAGCGGGCCCCCGCGCTCGTGTTCCTGCACGGGGGCGGGTTCGTGATCGGGTCGCTCGACACCCACGACGCGCTGTGCCGCGAGCTCGCCGTCGGCGCCGAGGCCGTGGTGGTGTCGGTCGACTACCGACTGGCCCCCGAGCACCCCGCGCCAGCGGCCGTGCACGACGTCGACGCCGCGCTCGCCGACGTGGTCGCCCGGGCCGACGGCCTCGGCATCGACGCGGATCGGGTGGCGGTGGGCGGCGACTCGGCGGGGGGCAACCTCGCGGCGCTCGCCGCGCTGCACTGGTCCGAGCGGCGTCGGGCCGAGCCCGACCTGCCGCCGCTGCGGCTCCAGGTGCTGATCTACCCGGTCACCGACCTCGTCGGCGACCACGAGCGCTTCGCCTCGTTGCGGACCAACGGCGAGGGGTACCTCCTCACCGCCGAGACGATGGACTTCTTCATGCATCACTACGTGCGGAGCTCCGACGTCGACCCGACCGATCCGTCGGTGAACCCGATGCGGGTCGAGGACCTCTCCGACGTGGCCCCCGCGCTGGTGCTGACCGCCGAGTACGACCCGCTGCGCGACGAGGGCGAGGCCTATGCCGTCGCGCTCGAGGCGGCCGGCGTCCCGGTCGAGTCCGAGCGCTTCGACGGCGCCATCCACGCCTTCGTGCAGATGACCTCCACGCAGATCGGCCGGCGCGCCGTGGACCGCATCTGCCTCGCCCTGCGCGACGCCCTGGCCTGACGCCGACGGCCCGACGGCGGGCGCGAGCGGAGGTCCGCCGGGGACGTCGGGAGGGTCGGCCGTCTAGCGTGGCGCGCATGACATCGACCATGGGGCAGGTCAGGACCGGTGGGGCCGGCGTGCCGGAGGGCGCGGCGCCCGAGGGCAACGAGGAGTCCGGCGGGCCCTCCATCGAGACCTTCGACCCCCGTACGGGCGCGCTCCTCGCGATCGTCCCCGACCAGTCCGCCGCCGAGGTCCGGGCCGCGGTCGCGCGCGCTCGCGCCGCCTTCGGGCCGTGGTCGGCGCTCACGTACAAGGAGCGGAGCCGCCACCTGCTCGAGGTGCGCGATCGCCTGCTCGACCGCGCCGAGGAGCTCGTCGGCGTGATCTGCGCCGAGACCGGCAAGCAGCGCGCCGAGGCCGTCACCACCGAGCTGATGGCCGTGTGCGAGACGATGGACTGGTACGCCAAGCACGGTGAGCGGATCCTGCGGCCGCAGCACGTCCCGTCGGGCACGCTGGCCCACAAGTCGGCGTGGAAGCGCTACGAGCCGATGGGCGTGATCGGCGTGATCAGCCCGTGGAACTACCCCTTCACGCTGTCGATGACGCCGATCGTGACCGCGCTGTTCGCCGGCAACACGGTCGTCCTGAAGCCGTCCGAGGTGACGCCGACGGTCGGCCTGGCCATCGGCCAGCTCTTCGCCGACGACACGTGGGGCGATCTCGTCCAGGTCGTGACCGGCGGCGGGGCCACGGGCGAGGCGCTCGTCCGCGGCGGCGTCGACAAGGTGACGTTCACCGGCTCGGTGCGGACGGGCAAGCGGGTCATGGCCGCCGCGGCCGACTCGCTCACGCCGGTGCTGCTCGAGCTGGGCGGCAAGGACCCGATGGTCGTGCTCGAGGACGCCGACGTCGCCCACGCCGCCCGCGGCGCGGTCTGGGGGTCGATGCAGAACGCCGGCCAGACGTGCATGTCGGTCGAGCGGGTCTACGTCGCCGAGCCGGTCTACGACGAGTTCGTGGCCCGGGTGCTCGCCGAGGTGGCGACCATCCGCCAGGACGACAGCGGCCAGGGCGACATCGGGGCGATGACGTTCGAGCCGCAGGTCGAGATCGTGCAGCGGCACCTCGCCGACGCCGTCGCGAAGGGTGCGACCGTGCTCGCCGGCGGCACCCGCACCGACCGCGACGGCCTGTGGTTCCCGCCGACGGTTGTCGTCGACGTCGACCACTCGATGGACCTCATGACCGAGGAGACCTTCGGCCCGGTGCTGCCGATCATGAAGGTGCGCGACGCCGAGGAGGCCGTGCGGCTGGCCAACGACTCGCCGTACGGGCTCAACAGCTCGGTGTGGACCGAGGACGACGACCGCGGCGTCCAGATCGCCAACCGCCTGCAGGCCGGCAACGTGTGCATCAACGACTGCATCGTGTCGTACGCCGTGACCGGACTGCCCTTCGGCGGCGTGAAGAGCTCGGGCATCGGGCGCGTCCACGGGGCCGAGGGCCTGCGCGAGATGTCGAACGTGAAGTCCGTGCTCGGGCGGCGCCTCAAGGTTCCCCGGGAGCTCTGGTGGTTCCCGGTGCCGAAGCACCTCGACGCCGTCGGCATCGCGACGCTGCGGGCCCGGTTCGGCACCGACCTGCGGACGAAGCTCGGCCGCTCCCGCCGGAGCTGAGCCGTCAGCCCTGCTCGTCGCGGAGGGTCGCGAGCACCAGGCGAGTGACCGCGTCGGCGGGCGGCGCCTCGCCGCCGCTGAGCGGCTCCACGGTGCAGAACACCTCGGTCGTGCCGTTGGCGCGGCCCTGCAGGCTGAACAGCACGGAGCTGGTCGGGGCCTCGACGAACTCGACGATCACCTCGACGAGACCCGCGGTCCGGTCCAGGTAGCTGATCTCGCCCAGCGAGTGCGCGGTGTCGAGCAGGAGCATCAGCGTCTCCTCGGCGGGGGCCTCGACCGCGATCGACTCGTCGTCGAGCAGCCGCACACCGATGCGGGGCCGCGGCGGCGTCGGTGGCCCGGGGCGCGGCGTGGGCGCCGGGCGGGACCCGGGTCGGGCGGCCGGCGGCGTCGGCGGACGGGGCGGCGCGCCCCTGGTCGGGGCGCCCGTCGCGAGCGCCTGGCTGAGCACCCGGTAGGCGAGCGTCAGCCGGGCGGTCCGGGCCGCGGCGTCGGGGTGCGAGCTGACGTCGGGGTGCGCGGTCCGGACGAGGCGGCGGTAGCTGGCGCGCACCGCGACGGCATCGATCTCTGCGTCCGGGGCCAGGCCGAGGACCCGACGTGCCTCGTCGACCTGCACGGTCGCACGCTACCTCCGCGCCGACGGCCCGGTTCCCGGGCGGCCGGGGGCCGGCGACGCCCCACCGGGACGCCCGACGGCGGCGCGATGCGGCGGTCCTGAGCGGCGCTCAGGGAGGGGGAGGGCACTGTGAGTGTGCTCAGTGCCACCCTGGGTGCCCGAGAAGTGCTGGAATCCCGGCGTTCCGGGTAGGTGCATGTCCCACACGGCCCGCGACCGGCGCCGGATCAAGGGGAATCCGACCGGTCACCTCCTTGACACGCGTCGTACCATGAGGCCTCCCCCGAGCGGCGGCGGACTCTACCCCACACATGCTGCGCACGTCACCGGAACCTCGGTCCCGGCTGCCGGGCCCGGCAGCGGTGCGAGCAGGTCCCGACGGCGATCGTACGTCCCATCGGATCGACATCCCAGCGAGCCCGCCAGGTGTCAGCAGAGCCGGCGTCAATGAAAGGTGTGCAGGTGGCAAAGCAGCGAGCAGAGCGCGATGAGGAAGACCTCGTTCGGCTGTACCTCAGCGAGATCGGTCAGTACCCGCTGCTGACCAAGGACGACGAGTCGCGCCTCGCCCAGGCCATGGAGACGGGCAAGGAGGCGGCCGGCGAGCTGGAGGCCAACGAGCGGAGCCTGTCGCCGTCCCGCAAGCGTGAGCTGCGGAAGCTCGTCAAGGCCGGCGAGGAGGCCGAGCGCTCCTTCGTCCAGTCGAACCTGCGGCTCGTGGTGTCGATCGCCAAGAAGTACCAGGCGTCGGGCATGCCCCTCCTCGACCTCATCCAGGAGGGCAACCTCGGCCTGATGCACGCCGTCGAGAAGTTCGACTGGCGCAAGGGCTTCAAGTTCTCCACCTACGCCACGTGGTGGATCCGTCAGGCGCTGACGCGGGGCATCGCCAACACCAACCGCACGATCCGGCTCCCGGTCCACGCCGGCGACAACCTCGCCCGCGTCCAGAAGGCCCGGGTCCGGCTCGAGACCGCCTACGGGCGTCGCCCGACCGTGGCCGAGCTGGCCGCCGACCTCGACATGCCCGAGGACAAGGTCACCGAGATCCTGCGCTTCGCCGCCGACACGCTGTCGCTGTCCACGCCGCTGCGCGAGGACGGCGACGCCGAGCTCGGCGACATCGTCGAGGACCCGACGGCCGCCTCGCCGTTCGAGGCCGCGGCCGAGTCGCTCCTGCCGGCGCAGATCAGCCGGCTGATGATGCCGCTCGACGACCGCGAGCGCGAGATCCTCTCGCTCCGCTTCGGCCTGGACCGGGGCGAGCCCCGGACGCTCGAGGAGGTCGGCGAGCACTTCGACCTGACCCGGGAGCGCATCCGCCAGATCGAGGCCCGCGCCATGTCCAAGCTGCGCCACCCGTCCTCGGACACCGGCGCCCGGGACCTGCTCAACGCCTGAGCGGCATCCCACCCGAACGTCGACCGGAGCCGGGCCTCGTGCCCGGCTCCGTCGCGTCCGGGTCGTCGTTCGCTCGAGTTTCTCTGGTCGGGATCGCGACAAGGGATGTCGCTGTGCACCCCTATATCCCTGGGCGGCCTATGTGGCGGTGAACCAGGCGGTGAACGCGGTGCGCATCGGCGTCACGTCCGCGACCGCCATCAGCTCCCGCGCCGAGTGCATCGACAGCATCGGCATGCCGACGTCGACGGTGTCGACCGCGAGGCGGGCCGCGGTCAGCGGACCGATCGTCGATCCGCACGGGAGGTCGCCGCGGTGGGAGTAGTCCTGCACGGCCACGCCTGCGGACCTGCAGACGGCCCGGAACGCGGCGGCGCTGCCGGAGTCGGTCGCGTAGCGGGCGTTCACGTTGTGCTTGACCACCGGGCCGCCCCCGGCGCGGATCCAGTGCCCCGGCTCGTGGCGCTCGGGGTAGTTGGGGTGCGTGGCGTGGGCCATGTCGGCCGACAGCAGCATCGAGCCCGCGAGCGAGCGCAGCAGGTCGGCGCGGGTCCCACCCTGCGCCGCCGCCCGCCGCTCGAGCACCTGCTCGAGCCAGGCCCCGTCGGCGCCGGTCGCCGTGGTCGAGCCAATCTCCTCGTGGTCGTTGAGGACCACGACCGACGTGACCGCCGGCGGCGCCGCACCCGCGGCGACCGCGACCAGCGCGGCCAGCGCCCCCCAGCAGCAGGCCTGGTCGTCCAGGCGCGGCGCCGCCAGCAGGTCGCCGTGGGCGCCGATCACCGCGGCGGGCTGCACGTCGAACGCCATCGCCTCCCACGCGACGACGTCGTCGTCGTGCACCCCGACCTGGTCGGCGAGCCACGTGCGAAAGTCGCCCTCGTGGGCCTCGCCGAGGCCCCAGACCGGCGTGAGGTGCTGCTGCGGGTTCAGCGACAGACCCTCGGTCGAGATCTCGCGGTCGAGGTGGATCGCGAGCTGCGGGACCCGCATCACCGCGCCGGCGGTGCGGAACGCCCGGTGCTCGGTCCCGTCCGTCCCGTCCGATCCCGACCCGGGCCGTTCGGGGTCCGTCCGCCGGACCGCGACCCGGCCGGCGAGGCCGAGGTCGCGGTCGAGCCACGAGTTCCGGAGCGCGCCGCCGTAGACCTCGATGCCGAGCTGGCGCCACCCGCCGACGCCGCGGTCGGGCCGGGGCCGGATCCGCAGGCCGGGGGAGTCGGTGTGGGCGCCGATCAGCCGCATCGGGGCGCCCGGGTCGCGGTCGCCGCCCGGGACCCACGCCACCAGCGCGCCGTCCCGGGCCACGTAGGCCGGGCCCTCGACGTCGCCGGCCGTCCAGGCCCCGCCGGCGTCCAGCGCCGCGAACCCGGCAGCGTCGAGCAGGGCCCGGGCCGTCGCGACGGCGTGGTACGGGCTGGGCGATGCGTCGATGAACCTGGTCAGGTCGGCGACGTCGCCGGCGGGCTCGGCGCTCATGGTGGGCCTCCTGTCGGTCGGGCGGTCAGGGGGTCGCGGCCGGGGTGAGCCCGGCGCACGCCTGGCGCTGCGCCATCGTCGCCTGGGCGGCGTCGGCGGCCGCGCCGGTGAGCGGGTACGGGATGCTCCCGCGGATGACCGCCGGGGTCCAGGTGTAGCCGTCGATGCGGCGGCCGGTGGCCGTCACCGTCAGCACGCCGGTGGCCGCGCCCTCGGGAGAGTTGGCCTTGAAGGCGAAGTTGCCGAGCGAGTAGGCGACGAACTGCTGGCCGTCGTAGCCGACGCCCTGGAGGCGGTGCGGGTGCGAGCCGACGACGATGTCGGCACCGGCGCCAACGAGCAGATCGGCGAGCTCCTTCTGGCGAGGGTTCGGGCAGGTCTGGCGCTCCGTGCCCCAGTGGAGGAAGACGACGAGGGTGTCGACCTGCGGTCGGAGGGCCTGGACCTCCTGCGCGAGCCGGGCCTGGTGCGCCTCCTCGGCGCTGGCCAACCCGGGGTGGCCCGGACCCGCCGTCCACGCGCCGGTCAGCGCGGCGTCGAACACGTCGTTGGCGGCCACGAACCCGATCCGCTGGCCCTTCACCTCGGTGATCCAGGGGGTGTACGCCTCGGCGTCGTCGCCGCCGATCCCGAGGATCGGCAAGCCGCCGGCGCGCTTGATCCGCAGCGAGTCCTGGAGGCCGGCCGGGCCGAAGTCCATCCCGTGGTTGTTGGCCATCGTCACGACGTCGACCCCGGCGGCCTGCAGGGCCGCGACCGCCTGCTCGGGCACATGGAACGTGAAGTCCTTCGGCTGGGGCGATCCGCCGGTGCCGAGCGCCGCCTCGAGGTTGACCATCGTCAGGTCCGCAGCCGACAGCGTCGGGGCGATCGCCCCGAGGACCGACCCGGGCGAGGAGCGCACGGCGCCGAGCTGGTCCTGGAAGTTCGTGTCGCCGGCGAAGGCGAGGGTCACCGGCTGGCCGCTGCCGGTCGGCCCCCGGGTGGTCGTCGTGCCGGCGGTCGTGGTCGTGACGTCGCCCCGGGCCGTGGCGTCCGAGCCGGCGCCGCTCGCCGTCGGCCCCCCGTCGTCGCCGGCGCACGACGCGAGCAGCCCGGCGGCGAGGGCGACCGCAGCGACCATGAGGAGGGTCCGTCGGGCGGTCGTCACGGCGGGCAACGCTACGGCACCGCCGTGCCCGCGACGGTGAGCCCCGGGGTCGCTCGGGCGGCCCGCGAGGGTCGCCGGAGGGCCACCCGAGGGCGGGGGAGCGTCGGGGCACCCCCCGGTGGGAACGCGTTGGGTGGATCGGGAGCGCTCGGCTAGTCTTGCCCGACCCCCTGCCGGGTCCGGCTGCGCCGGTCCGGCAACGTCCTCAGCGCCAACGACGGCCGGGGACAGGGCCGCCGACGACGCCGGCCCACCCATGCTCGCGGCGAACCGCAGCTGTTGCAGTCAACGTCGACTGCTCGGGGCGACCGACCACGGCCGACCCCCGACCCAGACTCTCGTCCGGCGTCCCCGGACGCACCGCAACAGGAGCACCATGACCAACCGTCTGCCCGGGGCCCGCCCCGGACCGGTGGGCCTCTACCACCCCGACCAGGAGCACGACGCCTGCGGCGTCTCCTTCGTCTGCGACCTGCACGGCCGACCCTCCCACGACCTGGTCCAGAAGGGCCTCACGTCGCTGTGCAACCTGGACCACCGCGGCGCCACCGGCGCCGAGGAGAACACCGGTGACGGTGCGGGCATCCTCGTGCAGGTGCCGGACGCCTTCCTGCGGGCGGTGCTGCCGTTCGAGCTGCCCGAGCAGGGTCGCTACGCCGTCGGCATCGGCTTCCTCCCGGCCGACGAGGCCGAGGCGGACGCCGCGGCCGCGGGCATCGAGAAGATCTGCGCCGAGGAGGGCGCCGAGGTCCTGGGGTGGCGCGTCGTCCCGGTCGACCCGTCGATGATCGGCGCCACGGCGCTGGGCGCCATGCCGAGCTTCCGCCAGCTGTTCGTCGCGGACGCCGACGGCATCCGCAGCGGCATCGAGCTCGACCGGCTGGCCTACGTGGTGCGCAAGCGGATCGAGCACGAGATCCTGAGCCCCGACGGCGAGGCCGCCGTCTACTTCCCGTCGCTGTCGTGCCGCACGCTGGTCTACAAGGGCATGCTCACGACGCCGCAGCTCGGCGAGTTCTTCGAGGACCTGCGCGACGAGCGCTTCGAGTCGGCGCTCGCGCTGGTCCACTCCCGGTTCTCGACGAACACGTTCCCGTCGTGGCCGCTCGCGCACCCGTACCGCTACGTCGCCCACAACGGCGAGATCAACACGGTCCAGGGCAACCAGAACTGGATGCGGGCCCGGGAGGCGCTGCTGCGCTCCGAGGCGTTCCCCACCGGCGCCGGCACCGCCGGGCTGGAGCGGATCTTCCCGATCTGCACGCCCGGGAGCTCCGACACCGCCCGCCTCGACGAGGTGCTCGAGCTGCTGCACCTCGGCGGCTACTCGCTGCCCCACGCCATGCTGATGATGATCCCCGAGGCGTGGGAGAAGCACACCGACATGGATCCCGCGGTGCGGGACTTCTACCGGTTCCACGCCTGCATCATGGAGCCCTGGGACGGCCCCGCCTCGGTGACGTTCACCGACGGCACGGTTGTCGGCGCCGTGCTCGACCGCAACGGCCTGCGCCCGTCCCGCTACTGGGTCTGCGACGACGGCCTGGTGGTCATGGCGTCCGAGGTCGGCACGCTGCCGATCGACCAGGAGCGCGTCGTCACCAAGGGCCGCCTGCAGCCCGGCCGCATGTTCCTGATCGACACCGAGCAGGGTCGGATCATCGACGACGCCGAGATCAAGCAGGGCCTCGCCGCCGCCCACCCCTACGGGGAGTGGCTCGAGAGCAACCTGCTGCGCCTCGAGGACCTGCCCGAGGTCGCCCACATCCGCGAGTCCTCACGTGAGGTGCTGCGCGAGCAGCAGACCTTCGGCTACACGCACGAGGACCTCCGGATCCTCATCGAGCCGATGGCCCGCACGGGTGTCGAGGCGCTCGGCTCGATGGGCACCGACACGCCGCTCGCGGTGCTGTCGGACCGCCCCAAGCTCGTCTACGACTACTTCAAGCAGCTGTTCGCCCAGGTGACGAACCCGCCGCTCGACGCGATCCGCGAGGAGCTGGTCACGTCGCTCAGCAAGGTCGTCGGCCCCGAGGGCAACCTGCTCGACCCCGGTCCGCAGTCGTGCCACCTGCTCGAGCTGCCGCACCCGATCCTGAACAACGAGGACCTCGACCGGATCCAGCACGTCGAGGAGGCCGACCCGCGGTTCAAGTCCCGGACCGTGCGCTGCCTGTACCCGGCGTTCTCCGGCGGCCGAGGCCTGGCCCGCGCCCTCGAGCGCATCCGCGCCGAGGTGTCCGAGGCGATCGAGGACGGCGCCAACATCATCGTGCTGTCGGACTGGCTCTCGAACGAGGACCTGGCGCCGATCCCGATGCTGCTCGCGACCGCCGCGGTCCACCACCACCTGATCCGGGAGAAGACCCGCACGCAGGTCGGCCTCATCGTCGAGACCGGCGAGGCCCGCGAGGTGCACCACTTCGCGCTCCTGCTCGGCTACGGCGCCGCCGCGGTGAACCCGTACCTGGCGTTCGACTCGATCGAGCACATGATCAACGAGCGGGCCACCACCGTCACCGACTTCGACGCCGCCGTCGCCAACTACCGGAAGGCCGTCGGCAAGGGGATCCTCAAGGTGATGTCCAAGATGGGCATCTCGACCGTGGCCTCCTACACCGGCGCGCAGATCTTCGAGGCGATCGGTCTGGGCTCCGAGCTCGTCGACGAGTACTTCACCGGAACGGTCAGCCGCCTGGGCGGCATCGGCCTCGACGAGGTCGCCGAGGAGGTGCGCCGGCGCCACGCCCGCGCCTACCCCTTCCGCCAGGAGGAGCGCGCCCACCGCACGCTCGAGGCCGGCGGCGAGTACCAGTGGCGGCGCGAGGGGGAGTACCACCTCTTCAACCCCAAGACGGTCTTCAAGCTGCAGCACGCCACCCGCAGCGGCCAGTACGAGATCTTCAAGGAGTACACGAAGCTCGTGGACGACCAGGCCGAGCACCTGGCGACGCTGCGCGGGCTGTTCAGGCTCCGCGCCGGCGACCGCCCGGCGGTGCCGCTGGACGAGGTCGAGCCCGCGTCGGAGATCGTGAAGCGGTTCTCCACGGGGGCGATGAGCTACGGGTCGATCTCGGCCGAGGCCCACGAGACGCTGGCCATCGCCATGAACCGGTTGGGCGGCAAGTCCAACACCGGTGAGGGCGGCGAGGACCCGCGCCGGTTCACCCCCGACGAGAACGGCGACCTGCGGCGGTCGTCGATCAAGCAGGTGGCCTCGGGCCGCTTCGGCGTCACGGCGGAGTACCTGACGAACTCCGACGACATCCAGATCAAGATGGCCCAGGGCGCCAAGCCCGGCGAGGGCGGCCAGCTGCCCGGCCACAAGGTGTACCCGTGGATCGCCGACACCCGGCACTCCACGCCCGGCGTGGGCCTGATCTCGCCGCCGCCGCACCACGACATCTACTCGATCGAGGACCTCGCCCAGCTCATCCACGACCTCAAGAACTCGAACCCGGCGGCGCGCATCCACGTGAAGCTCGTCGCCGAGGTCGGCGTGGGGACGGTGGCGGCGGGCGTCGCCAAGGCCAAGTCCGACGTGGTGCTGATCTCCGGCCACGACGGCGGCACGGGCGCCAGCCCCCTCACCTCGCTGAAGCACGCCGGCGCGCCCTGGGAGCTCGGCCTGGCCGAGACCCAGCAGACCCTCGTGCTCAACGGCCTCCGCGACCGGATCGTCGTGCAGGTCGACGGCCAGCTCAAGACCGGTCGCGACGTCGTGATCGGCGCCCTGCTGGGCGCCGAGGAGTTCGGCTTCGCCACCGCGCCGCTGGTGGTGTCGGGCTGCGTGATGATGCGGGTCTGCCACCTCGACACGTGCCCCGTCGGCATCGCGACGCAGAACCCGGTGCTCCGGGAGCGCTTCTCGGGCCAGCCCGAGTTCGTCGAGAACTTCATGCGCTTCATCGCCGAGGAGGTGCGGGAGCTGCTCGCCGAGCTCGGCTTCCGCTCCATCGAGGAGGCCGTCGGCCACGCCGAGCTCATCGACGCCTCGGCCGCGATCGACCACTGGAAGGCTCAGGGCCTCGACCTGTCGCCGATCCTGCACGTCGTCGAGCCGTGGGAGTCCGACGACCTCCACCACCGGCGGGCGCAGGACCACGGGCTCGACAAGGCGCTCGACAACACGCTGATCACCGAGTCGGCCGACGCGCTCGACGAGGGCACCCCGGTGCACCTCCGCATCCCGATCCAGAACGTCAACCGGACGGTCGGCACGATGCTCGGGCACGAGCTGACGAAGCGCCACGGCGGCGCCGGCCTGCCCGACGACACGATCGTGATCGACTTCGACGGCTCGGCCGGCAACAGCTTCGGCGCCTTCGTGCCCCGGGGCGTGACCATGCGGCTCTGGGGCGACGCCAACGACTACGTCGGCAAGGGCCTCTCGGGCGGTCGCATCGTCGTGCGCCCACCGGTCGACGCCCACCCCGACTTCGTCGCCGAGCGGAGCATCATCGCCGGCAACGTGATCCTGTACGGCGCCACGAAGGGCGAGGTGTACCTGCGGGGCATCGTCGGCGAGCGGTTCTGCGTGCGGAACTCCGGTGCCGTCGCGGTGGTCGAGGGCGTCGGCGACCACGGCTGCGAGTACATGACCGGTGGCCGCGTGGTCGTGCTCGGCCCGACCGGGCGGAACTTCGGCGCCGGCATGTCGGGCGGCATCGCCTACGTCCACGACCCCGACGGCACGTTCCCCGAGCGGGTCAACTACGAGATGGTGGCGCTGGCCGAGATGGACCAGGCCGACCTGGACGACCTGGAGCGCATGGTCCGCCGCCACGCCGAGGAGACGGGGTCGCCGGTGGCGGCCGCGCTGCTCGACGACTGGGGCGCCGCCGTCGGGCGGTTCCGCAAGGTCATGCCGAACGACTACCAGCGGGTCCTCGACGCCACGGCGAGGGCCGAGGCCGAGGGTCTCGACGTGGTCGAGACGATCATGGCGGCGAGCCAGCCGGCCTGAGCCGACCCGACGCCCCCGTCCCGCTGCGCAGCGCCAGGATCCTCCCGGACCTGCGCAACGGAACCGAGGGCAGGGGCACCGCCGCACCGAACGCGAGAGAGGCACTGAAGAGGAATGGGTGACGTCAAGGGCTTCCTGAAGCACGGACGAGAGCTGCCGAGCCGGCGGCCCGTCCCCGTGCGCCTGCTCGACTGGAAGGAGGTCTACGAGGAGTTCCCCGCGGACCACCTCGAGACCCAGGCCAGCCGGTGCATGGACTGCGGCATCCCGTTCTGCAACAACGGGTGCCCGCTCGGCAACATCATCCCGGACTGGAACGACCTCGTGTACCGGGACCGGTGGGAGGCGGCGATCGAGCGCCTGCACGCCACGAACAACTTCCCGGAGTTCACCGGCCGGCTGTGCCCGGCGCCGTGCGAGGCGGCGTGCGTGCTCGGCATCAACCAGGACCCGGTGACCATCAAGCAGGTCGAGGTGTCGATCATCGACCGGGCCTGGGCCGAGGGGTGGGTGCGCCCGGTGCGGGCGAGCCGCTTCACCGGCAAGAAGGTCGCCGTCATCGGCTCCGGGCCGGCGGGGCTCGCCGCGGCGCAGCAGCTGACCCGGGCCGGGCACCAGGTCATCGTGTACGAGCGGGCCGACCGGATCGGCGGGTTGCTCCGCTACGGGATCCCCGAGTTCAAGATGGAGAAGCGGCACCTGGAGCAGCGCCTCGCCCAGATGCGCGCCGAGGGCACCGAGTTCCGGACCCGCATCGACGTCGGCCGCGACATCTCGGTCGAGAAGCTCCGCGCCGACCACGACGCCGTCGTCATCGCCACCGGGGCGACCGCGTTCCGCGACCTGCCGATCCCCGGGCGCGAGCTCCGCGGCATCCACCAGGCCATGGAGTACCTGCCCTGGGCCAACCGGGCGCAGGAGGGCGACCTGGCGGTCGACGAGGTGCCGATCCACGCCGGCGGCAAGCAGGTCGTGATCATCGGCGGCGGCGACACCGGCGCCGACTGCCTCGGCACCGCCCACCGCCAGGGCGCCGCCGCGATCCACCAGTTCGAGATCATGCCGCGACCGCCCGACGGACGTCCCGACGCCAACCCGTGGCCCACGTGGCCGTTCACCTACCGCACGAGCTCGGCCCACGAGGAGGGCGGCGAGCGCGTGTACTCGATCAACACGATCGAGTTCCTCGACGACGGCGCCGGCAACCTGCGGGCCCTGCGGGTCGTCGACGTGGAGCAGCAGGTCGTCGACGGCCGGCCGACCTTCACGCCGGTCGAGGGCACCGAGCGCGAGCTCGAGGCGGACCTCGTGTTCCTCGCCATGGGCTTCACCGGTCCGGAGCGCGCCGGCCTGCTCGACGACCTCGGGGTCGAGATCGACGCCCGCGGCAACGTCGTGCGCGACGACGGCTGGGCCACGAGCGAGGAGGGCGTCTTCGTGTGCGGTGACGCCGGCCGGGGCCAGAGCCTCATCGTCTGGGCGATCGCCGAGGGCCGCTCGTGCGCCGCTGCGGTCGACTCGCACCTGATGGGCGAGACCGACCTCCCGTCGCCCGTGCGCCCGACCGACCGGCCGCTCGTCTGAGCCCGGTCCGGGCCCGCCGAGCCGACCCGACCACCACCGACGAGCGACCGCCGTGCTGACCGGACCCGGCGGGGCGCTCCGCGTGGTCGTCGTCCACTGGAACCAGGCCGAGGCCTGCCTCGGCACCGTGGCCCGCTTCGGCGACCGCGAGGTGCCGGTCCGGGTGACCGTGGTCGACAACGCGTCGGAGCCCGACTCGCTCGCCGTGCTCCGCAAGGGCCTCGACGAGCTCCGAGTCGGGTGGGCGACCGGGCCCGACGGCATCGAGCTCGTCGAGCACCCCGTCAACGCCGGCTTCGGGCCCGGCGCCAACGTGGGCCTCCGCCGGTTCCTCGGCGATCCCGACGACGGCGAGTGGGTCGCGCTCGCACCCCACGACGTCGACCCGCACCCCGGGTGCCTGGGCGCGGTCCTCGACGCGGTGGCCGGCCAGCCGATGGCGGGCCTCGCCTGCGCCGACGTCGGCGACGGGATGGTGCCCGTGATCGACCCCTACTTCGGCGGGATGGCGGTCCCTGCCCCCGGCCCGCCGCCCGATCCGTCGCACCTGCCGCGGTGGGAGGACGTCGACTACCCCCACGGGACGTTGATGTTCCTGCGCCGCGCCACCCTCGACGAGGTCGGGGTCTTCGACGAGCGCTACTTCTCGTACTGCGAGGAGGCCGAGCTCGCCCTCCGGGCCCGGCGAGCGGGGTGGACGGTGGGCCTCGTGCGCGGCGCCCGCGTGCAGAACCTCCACCTCGGCTCCTCGGTCGCCCGGGTCGACCACCTGCAGACCCGCAACACGCTGCTGCTCGTGCAGGAGATGAGCGGCTGGTACCACGCGTGGATCCGGTCGTGCATCACGCTGTGGCAGGTCGGGCGGGGCCTGGCGCGACCGGCGTCACGGCCGCCGGTGTTCGACGCCGCCGCGCGGCTGCGCGGCCTGCGGGACTTCTGGCTGCGTCGCTTCGGCCCTCCGCCGGCCTGACGCGACCGCCCGGGCTCCGGCGAACCGACGCCGGGGCGCGGCGATCAGGTGCCGACGGGGAGGATGCCCTCTTCGTGGGCCCGCTCGAGCGCAGCGGTCCGGTCGTGGACGCCGAGCTTGCGGTAGATCCGCTTCAGGTGGGAGCGGACGGTCTCGTGGGAGACGTAGAGCTCCGCGCCGATCTCTCGTGCCGTGGCGCCGCTCTGGAGCCGCTCGAGCACCTGCACCTCGCGGTCGCTCAGCCCGAGCAGCGTCGCGGGGGACTGGTCGAGGTCGAGCAGCCGGGCGGCCAGGACGGCGGCGCGGCAGGCGACCTCGGGGTCGACGACCATCTCGCCGTTGGCGACGGCGACGACGTCCTCGACCAGCCGGCGCGCCTCACGGGGCCGGGCGACGTAGCCCCGGACGCCGGCGCGGAGGAACCGCAGCAGGGCGCGTTCGTCGCCCTCCTCGGCGAGGACCAGCAACGGGCGGCCGGTCGCCTGGATCGCCTCGGCGGCCGCCGGGACGCCGTCGGCCGACAGGCCGGTGGTGTCCAGCACGACCACGTCGGCCCCGCGCGCCGCCTCGGGCGGCAGGAGGTCGACGAACGCCGAGAAGGGGTCGAAGGTGCTCCGCAGTCCGTGCAGCACCAACTCGTTCGAGGTGGCCGGTGCCACTCGCACCGGCACCGACGGGGAGAGTCGTGGCGAGGTCATGGTGATCCATCCCTACCCGGAGGGCCCACGGTCCATGACCCTCGGCCGGATCCCGCACCCGGGTGTCGCTCGGACACCCCGTCGCGGCGTCGTGACCGGCGGTAGCGTGCCGCCCGATGTCGGAGCGGACGAGGTCGAGGAGCGTCGCCGGCCGGGTCGCCGTCGTGACCGGCGCGGCGAGCGGCATGGGGCGCGCCACCGCGGCGCTGCTCGGCGCCGAGGGCGCCCGGGTCTCGTGCTGGGACGTCCACGACGGGGTGGCCGAGGTCGCCGAGGGCATCACCGCCGGTGGCGGCGAGGCGGTCGCGGTGACCGTCGACATCTCCGACGAGGGCGCGGTGGCGTCTGCGGTCGCGACGACCCGTAGGGCGCTGGGACCGATCGACCTGCTGGTCAACAACGCCGGGATCAGCCTGCCCGCCCCGCTGGACGGCGACGGCTGGCGCGAGGCGTGGGACCGGACGCTGGCCGTGGACCTCACCGGGCCGGCGCTGGTGCTGCGGGCCTGCCTGGACGACCTCCGGCGCGACGGCGAGGGCCGTGTCGTCAACATCGCCTCGACCGAGGGGCTCGGCGCGACCGCCTTCCTCAGCCCGTACACCGCGGCCAAGCATGGCGTGATCGGATTGACCCGGGCCGCGGCGGTCGAGCTCGCCCCCGCCGGGGTCACCGTCAACTGCGTGTGCCCGGGACCCATCCGGACCGGCATGACCGCAGTGATCCCCGACGAGCACAAGGAGCGCTTCGCCCGTCGCCGGGTGCCGATGCGGCGCTACGGCGAGCCCGAGGAGGTCGCGGACGTGATCGTGTCGCTGCTCCTGCCGTCGGCCTCGTACGCGACCGGCGCGGTCGTCACCGTCGACGGCGGCCTGACGGTGCAGAACACGTGAGCGACGAAGCGGACGGGGCGGCGCCGCCCCGGGAGCTCTCGGACGCCGAGGCCGACCTGGTGCTCGGCGCGATCGCGACGACCCGCGCCGTCCGGCGGTACCGACCGGAGCCCGTCCCGACCGAGGATCTGTCCCGGATCCTGTTCGCGGCCACACGGGCCCCGTCGGGCTCGAACCGCCAACCGGTCCGATTCCTCGTCCTCCGGGGCTCGGAGACGGCGCTCGCGGCCAAGGGGCTGATCGGCGGCGCGGCGCGCCGCATCTGGGCGGCCAAGCGCGCCGAGGACGGCTACGACGCCGGCACCGGCGCCGACCCGACGTCGCCGAAGGCGCGGACCGCAGCGACGATGGAGCACTTCGTCGACCACTTCGAGGAGATCCCCGTCGTCATCCTCGTGGCCGCGCTCCGGTCCCGCCCCGGCCCCGAGGAGACGATCGGCGCCTCGATCTACCCGGCGTGCCAGAACCTCCTGCTCGCCGCCCGGGCGCTCGGCTACGGCGGCGTGATGATGACCTGGCACCGCGCGGTCGACGCGGAGCTGCGGGAGCTGCTCGGCATCCCCGACGACGTGTTCCTGGCGGCGACCATCACGATGGGCCGGCCCCGGGGCGGCCACGGGCCGGTGCGGCGCATGCCGCTCGAGGCCTTCGTCTACGAGGACGGGTGGGAGCGGACCGTGGACTGGACGAGCGAGCCGCCCGGCACCCGCCACACCCGCTGGCGTCGCTGACCGCGCAGCGCGGGCGTCGGTGGCCGCACCGGCGCGGCAGGATGTGGAGATGAGCGACCACCCCCCACGGTGCACCCACATCGACGGCCTCGTCCCGGCCGACGGGCTGCTCGGCGAGCCGCCCAGCGGCGACGGCTGCGTCGAGTGCCTCGAGCTGGGCATGCGCTGGGTCCACCTCCGGCGCTGCCTCGAGTGCGGCCACGTCGGCTGCTGCGACAACAGCATCGGCAAGCACGCGACCGCCCACTCCCGCACGGTCGGCCACCCGCTGGTGCAGTCGTTCGAGCCGGGCGAGGACTGGGTGTGGTGCTACCCCGACGACGTGGGCTTCCAGGTGGCCGGCGCCGAGGACAGCCCGTCGCACCCCTGACCGGCTCCACTACCGTGCAGTCCTGACGCCGAGGCGGGCCGCCGGCGTCGCCCGACCGAGGTGCGGGTCCCGCGACCCCGCCCCGAGCGACGGAGAGGGGAGGCCCAATGGCCACGAGCGACCACGACGGACCCGGCGAGCGACGCGCCGCCATCGTCTTCCGGAGCGCCGACACCACGACCGCCGAGGTGGTCGGCCACGAGCTCGCGAAGCGCTACGGCGTCGACTACCTGATCGATGCCGGCGACGACCCCGACGAGCTCGCGACGGTCTGCGACCGGCTGGTGGCGGAGGGCACACCCGTGGCGCTCGTCGTCGCGGGCTTCGGTCGATCGGACCGGGACGGCATCCACGCGGTGACCGCGGTGCGCGACGCCCACCCCGACGCCCGGCGCGCCGTGGTGGTCCCCTGGGGCGAGTTCGACCTGGCGCCCGAGGTGTTCGAGGCGCAGTCCGACGGTCGGATCGAGTTCTTCGTCATCCGGCCCGAGCACCTCCCCGACGAGGAGTTCCACCGCGCCATCACGGAGGTCCTCGAGGAGTGGAACCTGGCGCGTGGCGGCGGGTTCGAGGCGGTGCGCATCATCGGCGACCCCTCGTCGTCGCGGGTCCACGAGCTGCAGGACTCGTTCAACCGCAACCACATCCCGATCGGGTTCCACGACGCCGCGTCGCCTCGGGGGCGGGCGATGCTCGACGGGCTCGGGCCCGCCGTCGCGCTCCCGGTGCTGGTCCTGCAGTTCACCCCTCAGCCGACCGTGCTGGTCGACCCGACCGACGTCGAGATCGCCGACGCCTTCGGGCTCACCGGCACCCTCGACCCCGACGACGTCTTCGACGTCACCGTCGTCGGCGCCGGCCCCGCCGGTCTCGCCGCCGCGGTGTACGCCGCGTCCGAGGGCCTCCGGACGCTCGTCGTCGAGCGCCAGGCCGTCGGGGGCCAGGCTGGCACCAGCTCGCAGATCCGCAACTACCCGGGCTTCCCGCGCGGCATCAGCGGTGCCCGCCTCGCGTTCAGCGCGTTCCACCAGGCGTGGAGCTTTGGCGCCACCTTCCTGTTCATGCGATCCGTGACGGGGCTCAGGGCCGACGGCGACGAGCGCGTCCTCGACCTCTCCGACGGCACGTCGGTGCGGACCCGGACGCTCGTCATCGCGAACGGCGTCAGCTACCGCCGGCTCGACGTCCCCGAGGTCGACGAGCTGCAGGGCCGGGGCGTCTTCTACGGCGCCGCGGTGACCGAGGCACCGAACCTCGCCGGGCGATCGGTGGTCGTCGTGGGCGGCGGCAACTCGGCGGGCCAGGCCGCGGTGCACCTCGCCCGGTTCGCGTCCGACGTCACGATCGCGGTCCGGGGCGACGGGCTCGCCGCCACGATGTCGGACTACCTGGTCCGCGTGATCGATGCCTCGCCCACGATCTCGGTCGCGACCGAGGTCGAGGTGGTGGGGGGCGGTGGCGACGGGCACCTCGAGCGGCTGCGGCTGCGCGACCGTCGCAGCGGCGAGGAGCGGGAGCAGGACGCCGACGCGCTCTTCCTGCTGATCGGCTCCGAGCCGCGCACCGACTTCCTCGACGGGGCCGTGGAGCGCGACGACTGGGGGTTCGTGGCCACCGGCGGGGACGTCGGCGACCGCCGGGCCTACCAGCACCTCGGGCGGGAGCCGGGGCCGCTCGAGACGAGCCTCCCCGGCGTGTTCGCCGTGGGCGACGTGCGGCGGGGTTCGATCAAGCGGGTGGCGACGGCCGTGGGCGAGGGCGCCGTGGCGATCCCGCTCGTGCACCGGTACCTGGACGAGCTCGGCCGGGTCGCGATCGACGTGACCGACCACGCCGGCGCGACGGCCTCGATCTGACGACGGGCCGATCCGACGATGGCAGCGACCCGACGACGGTGACGAGCGAGCGAGGAGCGGGAAGGGCGGCGATGGAGGTCCCCGTGGAGCACCACCCGGTGCGCCAGCTGCTGCCGTCCATGCGGTGGCTCCTGCTGGCGGCCGGGGTCCTCGTCACCCTGGCCGGGGTCCAGCTGTACCTCTTCCCGCTGCGGACCGATCGCTGGTTCGCGTGGACGATCTCGCCGCCGATGACCGCGGTGTTCCTCGGCGGCGCCTACTGGTCGAGCGCGGCGTTCGAGTGGACCGGGGCGCGGGCGAGGACCTGGGCCGACGCCCGCATCGCGGTGCCGACGGTCTTCGTGTTCACCACGACCACGCTCGTCGTCACCCTCGTGCACATCGACAAGTTCCATCTCCGCGACGAGCACGGGTTCTCGACGCGGCTCGTCACGTGGATCTGGATCGCCGTCTACGCCATCGTGCCCGTGCTGATGCTCGTGATCTGGGTCGGCCAGGTGCGGGTGCCCGGGATCGATCCGGCCCGGACCCGGCCGCTCAGCCGCACGGTCGTCGCGGTCGTGGCAGCGCAGTCGGCGCTGTTCCTCCTCGTCGGCACGTGGATGCTCGCCGCGCCCGAGGACGCCACGTGGTGGCCGTGGGCCGTGACCCCGCTGACCGGGCGCGCCATCGGGGCGTGGGTGCTCAGCCTCGGCGTCGCCGCCGGCCACGCGGTGCTCGAGCGCGACGCCGTCCGGCTGCGCCCTGCTGCCGCGGCCGACGTGGCCTTCGCCGTCCTGCAGGGGATCGCGCTGCTCCGCCACGGCGGCGACCTCGACTGGGGCCGGCCGTCGGCCTGGGCGTTCGTCGCCGTGCTCGTCGTCATGGCCTGGATCGGCGTGCGCACGATCGTCGCCGCCCGCAGCCCGAGGGCGGGGCTGGACGCCACGCTCGACCCCGCGGCCTGACCCGCCGGCGTCCACCCCACGGCCCGGCCCGGCCTGGCCGGCCGGTCGCGTGGCCGGACGGGACGGCTCGGGGTCAGGTGCCCTTGCGGCGGTCGAGCCGGTCCGCGCCGGCCTCGACGCCGGGGAGCTGGGCCGCGAACACGCCGGTGCGGGTCGCGACCAGCTCGGCCAGCACCGCCTCGGCCTCGTTCCAGTCGACGGCGCGGGGCCCGTCGAGGTCCCGGTTGTAGGGCTGGTCGAACACGACGACGGTGTTGCCGCCGGCCCGCAGCGCCGCCACGTTGTGCGGCGCGTCCTCGATGTAGGCGTCGGCCTGCGCCTCGGGCTTGGCGCCGAGGAAGCACAGGTCCCGGTACGGGATGCGGTTGGCGTCGAGCCAGTCGACCGTGTCCGACACGATCAGCGCGTGGCCCCAGTTGGTGACCAGCCGGTGCGTGATGATGCGGATCCAGACGCCGGCGTCCGACAGCCGCCAGAGGGCGTCGGCCACGCCGTCCATGGCCGGCATGTTCCGGAACATGTGCCGCTCCTGCACGCCGACGCGGTGCAGCCGGAGGAACTCCTGACGGTCGAGGCCCCACTCGGCGAAGTCCCAGCTCACCTCGGTGGTCAGGTCGGCGGCCGGGATCCTGCGCTCGGCCGCCACGACCTCGGCGAACGCCGACGTGTAGTCGGCGCACACCCCGTCAAGGTCGACGCCGAGGACGAAGTCGCCCACCCCGTCGGTCACGGCCGTGCCCCGGCGTCGGGGCCGCCCGCGCCCGCGCGTCGCGGGGCGCCGGCCGGGGTGCGGCGCGGGTGCTTGGGCATGCGGCGGCGGCGCCCGCCGACCGCCCGCAGCGCGAGGGCGTCGTCGGCGAGCACCCGGAAGTTCGCGAGCGCGCTCGCCTCCCACGTCAGCTCGCCGGCCCGTTCCAGGGCCCCGGCGCGGAGGCGAGCCAGCAGCTCGGGGTCGGTGAGCACGTCGGCGACGATCCCGGCGAGCTCGGAGTCGGATCGCCCGAGCAGCCCGCTGCGGCCGGCGTCGATCGCGTCGGCGTGGCCGGCGATGTCGGTCGCCACCGCGGGTGTGCCGCACGCCGCGGCCTCGGTGAGCGTCATGCCCCAGCCCTCGCGCGTCGAGGCCGACACCGCGAGCCAGGCCCTCCGGTAGAGGTCGAGCAGCTCGTCGTCGCTCAGGCGGCCCGGGAGGCGGACCCAGTCGCGGCCGCCGACCGCGGCGACCTGCGCCTCGATCTCCTCGCGCTGGTAGCCCTCGCCGACGATCACGAGCTCGACGTCGGGGACCCGCTCGCGCACCGCCGCCATCACGCGCACGAGGCGCGGGAAGTCCTTGACCGGTGTGAGCCGGCCCACGGCGACGCACAGGGGGGTGGGCGAGCGATCGGGCCCTGCGGCCGGGGCGGGGGAGAAGAACGGGTCGATCCCCGGCGGGATCACCGTGACGTGGCCGGCGTCGAAGCCGAGCTCCTCGACGAGCTCCTCCTTGGACGACGGCGACAGCGTCACGACCGGCACGCGCCGGTAGAACGGCGGGGCCAGCCGCTCCTCGAGCAGGTTGCCGAGCGCTGCCACCGGCCCCGGCAGGCTCTGCTGCCACATCGGGCCGTGCACGTGGTGCAGCCACACCGACGTGGGGCCGTGCCACCAGAGCGGCGACATGAACGGCACGCCGTTCCAGATCTCGATCACGGCATCCGCGCTGCCGAGGTGCCCGGTGAGCTCGGCGACGGCGGCCCGGGGGAACACGACGTAGCGGTTGCCGCGCCGGCTCACCCGGTAGCCGTGGCGGAGGTCGGTCGGCGGGCGCCCGACCGACGTCGACGTGCGGTGCGTGACCAGCAGCCCGGCCTGGGCCCAGATCGCCTCGATGCTGTCGGCGTGGACCTCGGAGCCGCCGGCCTCGTCGTCGTCCAGGTCCCGCCACCCGAACACGTGGATCCGGCTGATCCCGGAGCGGTCCGCCAGCTCGGCGATGGCGTCGACGGTGCGGCTGCTTGCAAGGGGCGGCTCCATGGGGACCCGTATGCTACGCAGACCGTTCCCCGCCACCGGGGAACCGCGCGCCATGAGGAGTGACCGTGAAGCTCACCGGTGAGCGCCCGATGCAGGGCCAGACACCCGACTCGCTGCTCGCCCTGCACACCGCGGGCTACCGCGAGGTGCGGGCTCGGATGGCCGACGGGCGGTTCCTGGACGTCGGCTGCGGCCTGGGCGACGAGTCGGTGGGCTTCGCAGGGTCCGAGCGCGAGCTCGTGGGCGTGGACTACGACGCCGAGACCGCCGCCACCGCGGTGCGGACCCACGGCGGTGCCGGCATGCGGGCGATCTGCTCCGACGGCTCGCTGCTGGCGCTCAAGGGCGACACGTTCGACAACGTGTGCTCGTCGCACCTCATCGAGCACTTCACCGAGCCCGAGCACCACGTCGAGGAGGTGGCCCGGGTCCTCTCGCCCGGCGGCACGGCGTTCTTCATCACGCCGAACGAGCCGGCCGACTTCGAGAACCCGTACCACGTGTACCTGTTCGGGCCCGATGAGCTGCGCGACATGCTCGGCCGGCACTTCCGCTCGGTCGAGGTCCACGGGCTCGACGCCACGCCCCGAGTCAAGGCCGACTTCGAGAAGCGCCGCGAGATGGCGAACAAGCTGCTGCGGCTCGACCCGCTCGGCCTGCGCCACAAGCTGCCGCGGGAGGCGTTCGTCTGGCTGCACGCCACCGGGCGCCGCCTGGCCTACCGCTTCACCAACACCGAGCAGGTCGGCGGCGCGTCGGGCATCACCGACGACGAGTTCTTCCTGACCGACGACATCGACGACACCACGCTCGTCCTGTTCGCGGTCTGCTCCGACCCCATCGACTGAGCCCATGGGCCGGGTGCCGGCTCACGCAGTTTCGGTGGGGGACTCGTCGGTGGGGGCGTCCGGGCCGCCGGCCCTGGAGCGGCGGAGGAGCTCGACGAGGGGGTCGACCGCCAGCAGGCCGGTGGCGAACAGCGCCCAGGCGTGGGTGATCTCGAACTCGTTCATCCACTCGAAGTCGACGAGGAGGTCGGCGCGGGCCTGGCGGACGACGATGTAGGCCGTAGCGAGGCCGAGGCCCCCGACGCACGCGATCCGCAACAGCACCTGACCCCGACCCACGGCGAGGGCCAGCGCGGTCACGGCGAGGATCGCGAGCCCGACCCAGGGGCCGAGGAACACCGCGGCCACCACGCCGACGGCGAGCGCCACCACGAGCGACCGTCCGACCGGGAGGGCCGGGCCGTCGGTCGAGAGGGGCCCGACGCCGACGACGTCGACGGTGCCGACGAGGTCGTCGGACAGGGGCGCCCCGGTGAGCCGCCGGACGACCGGCACGCGGCGGAGCCAGCGCGTCGGCGCGGCCGCCAGGAACACGCACAGGGCGACGCCGACGAGCGAGGCCCAGATGGCGATCCACACCATCCGCTGCGGTGCGAACGTCATCGTGATCGTGGCGTCCGCGCCGACCTCGGACGGGTCGACCCGCCACCCGTTGGCGAAGCCGTTGACGAGCGTCGGCTCCCCGAGGTCCACCGTCCCCCCGCTGCCCTCGGCGGTGGCGGTCCAGCCGGGCGACAGGCTCTGGCCGAGCACCACCCAGTAGGGCTCGTCGGCGTCGGTGACCTTCGCTTCGTACGCCGTGCGGGCGGTGCGCGTCGTGGTCGTCGCCGGCGGCGTGGGGCCGGGTCCCGGCGGGTCCTCGAGGGTGTCGGTGCCGGCGGCGCCGCCGGCCGCCGAGGCGAGCGTCAGCTGGTCGACGTCGATGCCGGTGGTGCGGCCGTCGGCGGTCTCGAGGAGGGTGCGGCCGGCCGGGACGGCCACGCCGGGTCCTGCGTCGCCGTCCGCGGCGCACGACTGCAGATGCAGCGGCTCGCGGCCGAGGGCCTGGCCCACCGTGCCGACGACTCGGAGCCCGACGCGCCGGTCGCCGAGCGTGAGCAGGTCGCTGCGGCACTCCGCCGGCAGCGGCGCGTCGGCCGAGGGCTGCGCCTGCGTGGGCAGGCCGAGCTCGGCGATGCCGACGGGCACCACGGTGGGGGACCCGCTGAACCAGTCGAGGGACCGGACCTCCTGCACCTCGTCGATGCGGAAGCGGAACGTCGTGCCGGTGATCGGGCCCGTCGGCACCTCGACCGTCGTCGTGGTGCCGCGCTCGCCGGACCGGTCGACCGTGCCGTCGGCTCGGGCTCCGGACGTGACGCCGGCGGCCGCCAGGTCGAGCGTCGGGCCGTCGACCCCGTCGACCTGCAGCGCGACCTTCGAGGGGACCGAGTGACGCCCGTCGGTCACGATCGACATCGGCAGCCCGTCGATCGTCACCGGCTGCGGGTACGTCACCTCGATCCAGTCGCCGACGGCGCCGTTCACCGGGGTCTGCCACGCGGTCGCGTCGTCGCCGTCCACGGCGACCGACGCGCGGGCGCGCAGGTCACCGGCCAGCGTGGCGCCGGCCGTCGCGGTGAGGCCGCCCGCGGCGGCGTCGCGGGCCCCGATCAGCTCGTCGACCTGCTGGTCGGGGATGCGGCCCGAGATGCGAGCGGTCCCGAACGGCAGGAACGTCCGGGCGACCGGGCCCTCGACCCAGCGGAGCATCTGGCGCTCCTCGTCGTCGATCACGACCTCGGCCGGATCCGCGGCCCGGCGCTGGAACACGTAGGAGAGCGGTCGGTCGAGGGACCCGTCGCCCAGTCCGTCGAGCAGGTCCTCCGGCGGTCGCACGACCTCGACCGTGGGCTCGACGCCCGGCACCGAGACCTCGGCGAACCCGACGTCGGAGATCCCGGTCCAGCGGGCGAGCTCGCCCAGGTTGGTGCGGGTGATCGCGATGCGGAGGGTGCGGAAGGTCCGCTCCGGGAACGTGATCTCCTGGCCGGGCGGCGTGCGGGACGCATCGGTGAGCTCGACGGGGACCGGGTCCGACGACAGCGGGTCACCGGCGTCGGGGTCGTCGACCGCCCGCTCCTCGTCGTCGAACGACAGCTCGACGCCGGTGATCCAGCGGTTGGCCGGCTTCTGGGCCTGCAGCAGCGTGATCCGGTCGGTCGTGACGGGCTCGTCGAAGGTCAGCTGCAGGTACTCGCCGTCGACGCCCTCGAACGCGCCGACCTGCCACGCCGTGCTCGGATCGCCGTCGATCGCGCGGGCGGCCCGGCCGCTGGCCGTGTAGCTCACCGGGTTGCCGTAGGAGCTGGCGCGGGCCACGGCGCCGCCCACCTGCTCGGTGACGGTGAAGGCGTCGTCGTCCGCGTCGGGGAACACGTCGAGGCGGTTGTCGGCCGGATCGGCGACGAGCGGCGCCTCGCCGGCCATCTCGGTGTAGCCGTCGTTCTCCCTCACCGAGCCCCAGCGCCGGGCCTGGCGGCGGTTGGTGTCGGTCACGACGAGCGACGACTCTGGCTCGGCGGCGATCGATTCCATGTCCCCGGGGTCGTCGGCGAACGAGCCGGAGTAGAAGAGGGGGCGATCCGCCTGGAGCCCGCCCGAGGCGGCCAGGCCGACGATGCCCGCGGCGTTCCCGGCCATCAGCACCGGGGCCGAGGCCTGCTCCGTGCGCAGCATCGGCCGGGGGTCCTCGACGGGGAACACCGAGACGGGCGCGGGATCGGCGTCGCTGGCGGGCGTGCCGTACTCGATGGCGTCGTCGAGGGGGAGCCGCGGGTCGGCCACGTTGGGCCGGGCGTCGCCGAACGTGGTCGGCTCGCCGATACCCGGCGCGGACCGGAGCTCGGCGTCGAGCGACCGCGGGCGCGGCGTGCGGAAGCGCTCGTACTGCAGGTCGGCGCGGTGGATGATCTGGTCGACGCCGAGCAGCCGGGCGATCGGGGCCCACGTCCTGGGGTCCGACGTGCCCTCCTGCACCGGCAGGTCCCAGTCGTTGAGGAGGTTCGACGACGCCGGCGTGCCGTAGGGGATGAGCTCGCGGGCGACGTAGTCGCGGTCCATGAGCCCGGGCGTGATCGGGTCGACCGTGTTGCCCCACCGGTACGTGGCGAAGTCGACGCCGGGCACCTCGGCGACGCGGTAGGCGGGATCGCCGTCGTCGAGGAAGGCGGCGGCGTCCTGCCAGTACGAGGGCACGTCGCTCGGCCGGTCGAGGTTCTCGTCCACCATCTGCCCACGGAACAGCGCGAGCTGGTTGAGGCAGATCAGCAGGAGGAGCGCGCCGGCCACCGGCACGCGCAGCCCGGGCTTCCAGCGGCCCACCGCGGCGGCCCCGGCGCCGAGGAGGACGGCGAGCCCGAGTGCGATCAGCGGGACGGCCCGCGGCGTCGAGCGGAACGCCAGGCCCGAGTCGGTCGTCGTCCACTGCTTGAAGGCCGCGCCGGCGGGGCTCGAGGCCGTCCAGGGGTGCGCCCCCACGCCGATGACGAGCCCGGCCACGACGAGCAGGCCGAAGTAGCCGCGGTGGCGGAACCGGCTGAGCAGGCCGCCGCAGAAGGCGAGGATCGGCAGCAGGTAGCTGAGCGCGAGCGCCGGCAGCGCCTGGACCATCGTGATCGCCGGCCGGATCCAGGGCCCGAGGGCGTCCCGCCCGTAGAAGTACCAGTACCCGAGCCCGCGCAGGAGCTCGGTCGCGAGCGCGGCGCCGGCCACGACGAAGTACGTCTCGGTGTAGCGCAGGATCGGGATGCCGTACGCGCCCTGCACGGCCAGGCCGGCGATCCACCAGAAGCTGGTGACCAGCGTCAGGACGCTGATCCGCAGCCCGGCTGCCAGCGTGCGCCGGAGCGTCGCCTCCCGGGCGACGAAGGTGGCGTGGGCCATCCACAGCACCGGCGCCACCATCACGAGCAGGAGCGATGTGGCGTTGACGCCGCCCACGGTGAGCGTCACGAGCGCGAAGGCGGCCGGCGCCCGCCAGCCACCGGTCCGGATCGATCGGGCGGCCAGGCCCACCAACCACGGCAGGCCTGCGAACGGCAGCAGGATCACCGAGATCCGGGCGCCGTAGTCGAGCAGGTAGGGGCTGAGCGCGTAGGCGAACGACGCGACCGTGATGCCGGCCGAGCGCCAGTGCAGCTCCTTCAGGAGGAACCGGACGCCGAGCCCCGCGGCGCAGATGATCGACCCCAGCCAGAGGCGCTGGGCCACCCAGTCGGGCACGCCCAGCGTCTGCATGAGCCAGTAGTACGGACCCATCGGCCAGAGGTAGCCGATGTTCTGGTGCGTGATCGTCCCGAGCCCGATGTTCGGGTCCCACATCGACACCGCCCGCGACAGGAGGCGGCCCGGGTCCAGGTACAGGTACGTCTTCGTGTCCGCCCCGATCCGCCCCGGCTTGGTGAGCAGCAGGGGGACGTACGCCACGAGCACCAGCAGGACCGCCCCGATCGGGACGTGCCGGAGCCGGTCCCCGAACGATCGGCGGGTTCCCGGCTCGACGGGAGGCGAGGCCGGGATCGGGGTCGTCGAGGGCGCGGACATGGACGGCGGGGAACGCTAGTTGCCCTGGGCGGCGCGGTCGCGGCGCCGCACCCGGCGTGCTGCGTCCCCGTCCCGGTCGTGGACCCGACCGCGGGACGGGAGCACCGCGGTCACTCGAGCCGGCGGTGGCGGCCCCAGCGCATCACCGGGCGCTCGAGCAGGTACCAGCTCGCCGCCGCGGCCGCGAACGACGCCACCGTGGTGAACGCGAGCATCCCGAGCGCGCTGGCCTGGAGGGGCGGTTGGTCGGTGATCCGGAGGTAGACGTCCTGGAACGCCTCGTGCCAGAGGTAGATGCCGTAGGACACGAGGCCGACCCACACGATCGGCCGGTTGGCGAGCACGGCGCGCGCCGGACCCCGGTCCTGGGACGCGAACACCGCGGGCAGGATCACGAACAGCGCGACGAAGGCGTAGAGGGCCCGCAGCACGACCGACTGGCGCGGCGTGTAGATCGGGCCGAGCGGCATGTCGAGCTGCGTGCACAGGAACCAGTAGAGGACCGCGGCCACGACCCAGGACCCGATGGTGAGCGCCGCGGCCCGGGCCTTCGTCGGCAGCGTGATCTTCCGGTGCTGGAACCAGGCCGCCGCCACGGCGATGCCCATGCCCAGGGCGAACTCGTCCATCCGGAACGGGAGCCAGGTGTTGAGCATGCCGATCTGCTCGCCGTCGAGGTTCGAGGCCACCGCCGCCAGCTTGAGGGCCATCGCCCCGCCCCACAGCACGGCGACACCGGCGATCTCGAGCCGGAGCTGGCGTGCGGGGGTCCGGGGCCGCCTGGCGAGCAGCCAGGCCCAGAACGGGAGGAACACGTAGAAGCTGACCTCGGTGGCGAGCGTCCACGCCTGCTGCACCGGCCCGCCGACCACCTGGTTGATGTCGTAGATCTGCAGCAGCAGGTAGTGCGACACGATGCTGTGCGGCTCGTCGAAGCCCGGGGCCCGGAGGACGAAGCCGATCACCGTCAGCGCGAGCCAGTACGCCGGGAGGATGCGGAGGATCCGGCGCCGCGCGTAGTCCCGCACGTCGCGCATCTCGCGACCGGCCAGCCGGTCGGCCACGAACGGTCGGTACAGCAGGTAGCCCGACAGGACGAAGAAGATCGAGACGCCGACCTCGGCCCGGGCCAGGTACTGGCCGAGGCCCTGGTGGCGCCCGGTGAAGCCGCTGAGCAGGGCGACGTGGTTGACGAGGACGCCGAGCGCGGCGACCGCCCGGGCGCCGTCGAGCGCGCTGAGGTGCGGGACCAGCGACCGCCGCGACCCGCCCGCGGCCGAGGTGTGCCCGGTGCCCGACAGGGCCGTGGCGCTCACGGGCGCGCCCGTCGGGCGGCGCCGGCCGGCGCGCTGGGTCGGTCCATGCGGGCGAGCATAGGAGGGCGTTAGGGTCCCAGGGTCCGACCCCCGGCGGAGGATCCGTGCCGACGCAGTCCAACCGCATCCCTGACGCCGCCGTCGACGCGGCGCCCGATGGCGGCGGCGCCCCGCCCACCGGGGACGCACCGACCGTCGTGCGGCGCAGCGGCCGACGGGTCGGACGGCGCGACGGCGGCTGGACCGTCCCCGGCGAGGGCGGCTGGGCGGCGCAGCACTTCCGAGCCGTGCTCGCCGGCATCGTCGCCGTCGGCTTCGCGATCCGGCTGGCGTTCATCCTGATCCGCCAGTCGAAGGCCCCGCTCACGGGCGGCGACGCGTACTGGTACCACTTCCAGGCCAAGCTCGTCGCCGACGGCCAGGGCTTCCTCCACCCCTTCGAGTTCTTCAAGGAGGGCCGGTCGGTCCCCGGCGCCGACCACCCGCCGGGCATGACCGTGATCCTGGCCCTGGCCGACAAGCTCGGGATGGGCTCGGCCCAGTCGCAGCGGGTCCTGATGGCGGTGATGGGGATGGTGTCGGTCGCCGTCATCGCCTACGTCGGCCGGCGACTCGCCGGACCGGCGGTCGGGCTGGTCGCCGCCGGGCTGGCGGCCGTGTACCCGAACATCTGGATCAACGACGGCATGCTCATGGCCGAGACGCCGTTCGTGCTCGGCATCGTCGTGATGCTGCTGTGCGCCTACCGGCTGCTCGACCGCCCGACGTGGGGCGACGTCGCGGGGCTCTCCGCCGGTGTCACGCTCGCGGCGCTCACCAGACCCGAGGCGGTGCTGATCTTCCCGTTCTTCGTGCTGCCGCTGGTGCTGACGCGCCGCAGCGAGCCGATGGGACGCCGGTTCGGCATGCTCGCCGTCGCCGCGCTCGTGCCGATCGTCGCCTTCGGACCGTGGCTCGCGTACAACATGACCCGCTTCGACGAACCGGTGCTCATCAGCACCGGTGCCGGCCAGACGTTCGTCGTGGCCAACTGCGACCTCACCTACGGGGGGCGCAACCTCGGCTACTGGGACCGCAAGTGCCTGTTCCCGCCGCACACGCCCGAGATCGACGAGGACGACCTCTCGAAGCGGGACCAGACCTACCAGCGGCAGGCGATCGACTACATGGAGGAGCACATCGGCGAGCTCCCGAAGGTGGTCGCGGCCCGGATCGGGCGCATGTGGGGCGTGTTCCGGCCCGACGAGTCGATCGTGGACGACGCCTACATCGAGGGCCGGGCCGGCGGCGAGCCCGGCACCGGCTTCGGCCTGGTCCGCGAGGCGCTGTGGTCCTACTTCGTGCTGCTGGTGCTGGCCGTGCCCGGCGCGGTGGTGCTGGTCCGGCGCAGGGTGCCGATCTCGCCGCTGCTCGTCGCGCCCGTGCTGGCCACCGTCACCGCGGCGATCACGTTCGGGATCACCCGGTACCGCGCCGGGGCCGAGGTGTCGATCGTGCTGTTCGCGGCCGTGGCGCTCGTCGCCCTGGCCGGCGCGCTGTTCGGTCCGCGGCAGGAGCCCGTCGTCGACGGCGACCGCACCGCGGACCCGGCCGACGGCGGGACCGCCGGGCCCGCCACGGCCGGGGCGTCCCCTCGCGCTCAGGCCGGCGGGTCGTCGGGGGAGCCGGTCGCCGAGCCGTCGGGGGCCTGAGCCTCGGAGCCCCCGGGTCGCGGCGAGGGCGCGTCGGCGATGCCGGCCGCGGCGAGGCGGTCCTCGAGCCGCTGCACCGACTCCCGGAGCAGCGCCGCCTCCTCGGCGAGCACGCGGGAGCGCTCCTCGAGCCGGGACAGCTCCCACGAGTAGTGCACGGCGACGAGGAAAAGGAACGCCACCGCCGCGAAGAGGAACGTCGCCGGCGGGTACTCGATGCCGATCGCGTGCGAGACCCGGTCGAGCAGGTTCGGGAACGCGGCCAGGACGAGGAGCACCAGCCCGATCGCCAGCCACAGGAGCGAGAACTTGCTCTTCAACCGGTGCTGGCGGACCAGCCAGATGATGAACCCGACCGTGCAGAGCGTGACGATGATGACGAAGACGTGCGCGGTCGTGCTCACGCCGCGCTCCCGTCGGTCGACGTCCCGTCGACCGGCGCCCTCGACGGCCCGACCTGCGGATCGAGGTCGGGGTCGAGCGTCGGCCGGCGGCGGCTGGCCCGGGCGAACATCGTCACCAGCACGCGCACGTAGTGGTACACGAGCCGCAGCCGCAGCGTGGAGGCCTGGCCGCCGGCCCGCTGGTGCATCTCCACGGGGACCTCGACGATCCGGAACCCCTCGTAGGTGGCGGCGAGCAGCACCTCGACCGACTCCATGTACTCCGACGGGTAGGACCGGGCGAAGTACTCGAGGACCGGCCGGTTGAAGGCACGGAACCCCGAGCTCGTGTCGCTGAACGTGCGGCCCGACAGGACGCGCATGGCCACCTCGAGCACCCGCATGGCGCTGCGTCGGGTCGCGCCCACGTCGTAGGAGCCGTCGCCCCCGAAGCGGCTCCCGACGACGAAGTCCGCGTGGTCGAGCGCCGCCAGCAGCCGCGGGATCAGCGCCGGGTCGTGCTGGCCGTCGGCGTCGAGCTGGACGCCGCGGTCGTAGCCCTCGGCGACCGCGTACCGGAAGCCCGTGCGGAGGGCGCCGCCGATGCCGAGGTTGAACGGCAGCCGGAGCACCGCCACGCCGGCGCGGCGCGCCACCGCCCACGTGGCGTCCGTCGAGCCGTCGTCGATCACGACCACGTCGCAGTCCGGGACCTCCGCGGCCAGCCGCGCGAGCACGGCCGGGAGCGTGGCGGCCTCGTTGTAGGCGGGGATGATCACCAGGTCGCGGATGGCCGCCCTCCTGCGGGCACGCCGGACGCGGGCTCCGGCGGGGGTGGTGGTCGCGCGGGCCATCATCGCACGCCGGCCCGGCGACCACGGCGACGGTCCGGGGTGCCGAGGCGGCGTGCCGGCCCCCGCCGGCTGGGTCGGTGCCATGGGCCGGGAGGGTGCGCCGTCTAGCATCGACGGGCTGTGGACGTGCCGGAACCAGAGGGGACGGGTCCGGCCCCGCTCGCTCCCGAGGGCGCCGTGGACCGGCCGCCGTGGCGTGAGGTCGCCGCGGTCGCGGGCGTGGCGCTGCTGGTGCGCCTCGTCGTCGGCCTGCTCTCGGCCCGACAGCCCCAGGGCCTGCACGACCCGCTGCTGTACCAGGGCTTCGCCCGCCACCTCGCGGACGGCGACGGGTACCTCGGCCTGCTGGGGGAGCCGACCGCCTACTACCCGCCCGGCTACCCGCTGTTCCTCGGCGGCGTGCAGCGGGCGGCCGACGTGGTCGGCCTCGGCGAACACCTCCCGCAGGTGGCCGCGGTGTGCCAGGCCGCCCTCGGCGCCGTCGCCGCCGGGGCCACCGTCGTGGCCGGTCGCCACCTCTCCACGTCGCCCGAGCGGTCCCGGCGCATCGCCGCCGTCGCCGGCCTCGTCGTGGCGCTGTGGCCGGGGTTCGTCGTCTACAGCGGCCTGCTGCTGTCCGAGACGCTCTTCGTCGCGCTGTTCGCCGTCGCGGCCGCCTGCCTCCTGGAGCTGGGCGACCTGCGGCGCCCGAGGGCGGTCCCGGCGGTGGTCGGCGCGCTGTGCTTCGGCCTGGCCACGCTCGTCCGGCCCCAGGTCCTGGTCGCCCTGCCGTTCGTGGCGGTGGCGTGGCTGCTGGCACGCGCCGGCTGGCGGCGCTCTCTGGCCGGCGTGGGCGTCGCCGTCCTCGGCGCGGTCGTGTGCGTGGCGCCGTGGACGGTGCGCAACGTCGTCGTGATGGGCCACCTGGTGCCGATCTCGACCAACGGCGGCGACAACCTCTGCATCGGCTTCCACGACGACGCCACCGGTGGCTACGACTACGGACCCGAGTGCGAGACCGAGGGCAGCTACGTCGACGGGCCCGACGTCGAGGTGGCGCGCGAGGGCGTGAACCGGGACCGGGCCGTCGACTGGATCCTCGCCAACCCGCTTGCCCTGCCGCGCCTGTCGGCGAGCAAGCTCTGGAACACCTTCTCCAACGACCGCGACGGGTTGCGCGCGCTCGAGTCGTACGAGGACGACCGGTTCCTCCCCGACGGGGCGCGGACCGCGCTCGGGTGGACCTTCCAGGCCGTGTACCTGCTGGTGCTGGCCGCGGCCGTCGGCGGGCTCGTGGTCCTCGTCGGCGGGCTCCGCGGACGCGAGCCCGGGCCGCTCCTCCTGCTGGCCTTGACGGTCGCCGGGCTGGTCGTGCCGGTGATGTTCTTCGGGGACCCCCGCTTCAAGGTGGCGATGGTGCCCTGCCTCGCGCTGCTCGCCGCGTGCGGGCTGGACGCGCTCCTCGCGCGTCGACGCCCCGCGACCCCGGCTGCGGCGCCGGTCGGCGGGCCCCGCCGTGCGGTCGGCGCGGAGGCCGGCGATGGCTGACGTGCTGACCGCGGCGCCGCCCGCGGTGACCCGGCGGCGTCCCGCCCTGGACGGGATGCGAGCCCTGGCGGTCACCTTCGTGGTGATCTACCACCTCGACGACCAGCTCCTGCCGGGCGGGTTCGTCGGCGTCGACCTCTTCTTCGTCCTGTCGGGCTACCTGATCACGGCCCTGCTGGTGCGGGAGCGGGCGAGCGAGGGCGCCATCTCGCTGCGCGGGTTCTGGCGGCGACGGGTGCGGCGCCTGTGGCCGCTGGCGTGGGTGGTGCTGGCGCTCGTGGCCTTCGCCGGCGTCCTCGGCGTGTGGAACGCCGACCAGCAGCGCGCCCTGCCGGCCGAGACGGCCGCCGCGCTCGCCAACGTCGCCAACTGGTGGCAGGCGGCCCACGGCGGCTACGTCGAGCAGTTCGTCGCGCCCTCGCCGCTGCGGCACTTCTGGTCGCTCGCGGTCGAGGAGCAGTTCTACCTCGTGTGGCCGCTCGTGCTGGCGGGGCTGCTCGCCGCCGCGGTGCGGCGGGGGCCTCGGGTGGTGTGGGGCGCGCTGGCGGCGATGTCGGCCGCGTCGATCGTGCTGGCCTGGGTCGAGACGCCGGACCGGGCCTACCTCGGCACCGACACGCGGGCCGTCGCGCTGCTCGCCGGTGCGGCGCTGGCCTACGCGTTCCGGTCGCACCACCTCCGGGGGCCCACCTCGGACGGGGCCCGACGCGCGATCGGCGCGTGGGCGCTCGCGGGAGCGGCGGTCGTGGGCTACGTCCTCGTCGCGGCCACACCCGCCTCCGAGTGGCTGCACCACGGCGGCTTCGCCGTCATCGCGGTCGCCGGCACCGGGCTCGTGGCCTCGGTGCTGACCAACGCGCCGGTGCAGCGGGCCCTGCGGGCCGGCCCGCTCGTCTGGCTCGGCCGCCGCTCGTACGCCGTCTACCTGCTCCACTGGCCGCTGATCGTGGCGCTCGGGCCCGAGCGCAGCACCGCGGTGAAGGCGGCGGTCGTGATCCCCGTGTCGCTCCTCGGTGCCGAGCTGTTCCACCGGCGCCTCGAGCTGCCCGCGATCGCAGGGCGCTGGCGGCCGCGGGTGCTGTCGATCGCCGGCGTCGTCCTCGTGGTCGCCATGGCCGGCGCGCTGTTCGTCGCCCGGCCCGAGGGACCGACGCCGGTCGACCAGGTCGCGGAGACGCTCGAGGCGGTGCCCGACCCGACGACCACCACGACGGCGCCGTGCACGCCCTCGACGGTCGTCGCCCCGCAGTTCGGCGGGGCGATCGAGTTCGATCCCCGGACCGTGGTCACGGTCGCCGACCCGACCCACACGTGCGCCGACCAGGTGCGGGTCATGGTGGTCGGCGACTCGATGGGCCGCGGCGTGTCCAACGGCCTCGTCGCGCTCAACGACCCCCGGCTCGAGGTGTGGGACCGGACCGTGACGGGGTGCTCGTTCGGCCCCGAGGAGTGCCCGGACTGGCGGCAGATCTGGTCGGTCGACGTGATCGGCGTCGAACCCGACGTGGTCCTGCTCTACACGAACCTGCAGGAGGACCTGAAGGGCGTGGAGGACGCGCCGTACCTGTCGGCCGAGGGCCGCCAGCAGCGGATCGCCGCGCTGACCGAGGCCGTGCAGATCCTCGGCCGCGACGGGGCGAAGGTCATGCTGATCACCCCGGGCGTCCCGGTCCGACCGAACGGCCTCTACTACTGCGACAACCGGACGAAGGGGTCCAAGTGCGACCCGGCCTGGGTGCAGGAGTGGGGGAGCGACGTGCAGGAGGTCGCCGCCGCGACGGGGGCGGGCGTGATCGACGTCGGCGGCTGGCTCGCGGCGCGGCCCGCGACCGAGGCGACCGACCGGCCCGACGGGTTGCACCTGTCGGGCGACGCGCTGAGGGAGCACGCGGCGTGGCTCGTGCCGCAGCTCCTCGCTGCCGGCGGGGAGGCGAAGGCCGCTGCCGGCGAAGAGGCACGGGCCGCTGCCGGCGAGGAGGCACGGGCCGCTGCCGGCGGGGAGCCGAAGGCCGGCGGGGCGTCGACCGGGTCGACCGGACGGTCGACGACGACCACGACGGCCCCCTCGCGCTGAGGCGCCGTCACGGGGCGGGCTCGGCGGGGAGGTCCGCCGTGCCGGGCGGGCCGAGGAACACCGCGGTCGGGAGGCCGGAGCGGGCGAGCCGGATGACCTCCTGCTTGGTCGCCTCGTCGACGCGGGAGTCGCCGAGGATGTCCCAGTGGTTCGTCGCGAGCCGCGATGCGAGCTCGGGTCCGCCGAGCTCCGTGAGGTGCGCGACGAGGTCGTCGTGGCCGTCGTCGGCCGACCGCGCCTCGGCGTCGGTGCGGGGGTCGAAGTGCGCGACCTCCTCCACGTCGTCGCGCCGGCGCCACCGCTCGATCGCATCGCCGGTCACGAGCCACAGGACGCCGTCGACGTCATCGGCGGCCGCGACGCGGCTCGGCATCGCCTCGACCCGGAAGGCCGGGTCCACGCCGACGTCGTAGCCGTCCCGCTCGAGCCGGAGCAGGAGCCCGAAGCCGGCGGACCCGTAGAAGACCGGGTCGGTCCACCGCAGGAGGTACCGGTCGCCGGGGTCGAGCGCCCGCTCCACCTCCGGGGCGAGCGCGTCGACGGTCGCGGAGCGGTCGGGTTCGGGGACGGGCGGGTCGGCGACGCGCGCCGTCGTCCACGCGCACAGACCGACCACCGCGATCGCCGCGACCGCGCCGAGCGCGGTCCGGGGGACGAGCGCCCGGACCCGGTCCTCGACGAGCAGCCACGCCCCCCACGCCAGTGCGAGCAGGCACAGCGCGGTGAGCGCCAGCACCCAGGCGACGAGGTAGTCGTACACGGTGCCCGTGGTGCGGCTGATGCCGGCCACCGCGGCCACGACGCCGACGGCGAGTGTGAGCATCAGGCGCAGCAACGAGCCCCAGGGCGCGCGGTCGCGGCGCCGCCAGGCCAGCACGGCGAGGGCTGCGAGCGCGGCCGCGAGCCCGACGGTGCCCCACGGGACCCCGCGCTGGGTCAGCACCGGGTCGCCGGTGGCCCAGCTGCCGAACGGGTCGAGGTGCCGGGCGACGACCCGGATCGCCGTGGCCAGCCCGGCCGGCGGCAGGTCGCGATCGTTCCAGCCCTCCCAGAGCAGCGACAGGTTCCCCGGGTCGCCGAACAGCTGCTGCACGATGACCGGCGCCCAGGCCAGCAGGCCGACGCCGGCCGCCACCGCGACGGGGGCCGCGGCCGGTCGCCAGCCGCGGGTCCGGACGCCGTGCACGACCACCGCGCCGACCGCGAGCAGGCCCATCGCCGCGGTGACCGGGACGTAGCTGAAGTGCGTCTGGACGCAGACCGATCCGGCCAGGACCACACCGACCAGCGACCAGGGGTGGTCCGCCACCACGTCCCAGACGGCGAGCACGAGGAAGGCGAACGGCAGGATCCCCATCCAGGGGTTCCACGGCTGGCTCAGCACGACCGGGCCGAGGCCGCCCAGGAAGACGAGCAGCACGGCGGCGAGCAGGCCGGCGACGACGGCGCCGGCACGCCGGGCCACGAGCACGACCGACGCCGCGGCCCAGGCGGCGGCGACGCTCCCGACGGCGAGCGCGAGGCCGGTCGGCCCCCGGCCGAAGGCCGCGTACACGGGGTACAGGAGCCAGTAGGCGAGGGGACCGGGGTGGGCGGCGCTCCGGTCGCCGACGCGGATCCTGGCCACGGCGCCGAGATCGGGCGGATGGCCCCAGAACCCCCGCAACCGCAGCTCCGCCATCGCGAGCTCGCCGACCGGCTGCCAGCCCTTGGCGGCGAGGGCGGCGCCGGCCACGACGGCCGGGATGGCGACGGCGAGGGCCAACAGGACCGTCGGCACGCGGTCGCCGGCGCGCCACCACGGGTCTCCCGAGCGGACGGCGGCGTCGTCGGTCACGGGCGGCCACCCTAGGCGGGCGCCCCCGGCGCACCCCGGAGCCTCCCCATCCGGTCGCCGACGCCACGAGCGTCGGCTCGCCGACCCCTCGACGACGCCAGCACTCGCGACGGGCGCGGGGGATCGTTGCCCCGAACGCCGCGGCCGGGCGCGCGAGACTCACCCGCCGTGAGCGCCGCCGGAGCAGACGTCGTCGAGCCACCGGGCGCCACCGACCGCCCGGACCGCTCCGACCGTTGGAAGGACGTGGCCGCGCTCGGGATCGTCGCCGTCGCGCTGCTGCTCCCGGTCATCGGGCTCATGCACTACCAGGGACCCCCCATGGAGGAGGGGTTCATGCTGGCGTTCCCCGAGCAGATCCTCCAGGGTCGGATGCCCCACGACGACTTCCTGCACCTCTACGGGCCGGGGTCGCTCTGGGTGCTCGCCGGCGTCTACAAGCTGTTCGGCACGTCGCTCACCGTCGAGCGCCTGGTCGGGCTCCTCCAGCACGCCGCCGTCGCGTACGGGCTGTTCGCCGCCCTCCGCCCGTGGGGACGCCGGGTCTCGACGTCGGCGGCGGTCATCTCGGTCGTGGTCCTCATCGGCCCGCTCGGCCTGTCGGCGATGGCCTGGAACGGCGCCCTCGCCTTCGGGATCTGCTCGCTCGCGGTCGGGACGTCCGCGGCTCGACGCCAGGACGACCGCCGGGCCCGCCGGCTCCTCTTCATCGCGGGGCTGCTCGGCGGCCTGGCCCTGCTGTACCGCCCGGACCTCGTCCTGGCGGTCGCCCTCGGGCTCGGCGCGCTGTGGTGGGACCTCGAGCGGCCGCGCCGCGCCCCACTGGTCTGGGGTGCGGTGGCGGGCGTCGCGCTCTACATCCCGCACCTGATCGTCTCCGGCCCGGTCGAGTCGTTCCGCGGCATGTTCCTGGAGCCCGTCTTCGAGCTCCGCGGCGGCCGGTCGCTGCCGATCCCGCCGTCGTGGGGCGAGGTCGACGGGTTCCTCCAACGGGCCGGCGCGCTGCGCCAGACGGGGTGGCCGCTGCCGATGCCGGCCGTCTCCCAGCAGATCTTCCTCTGGTTCGCCCTCGTCCCGCTGTCGATCGCCCTCGTGGTGTTCGCGGCGTGGAAGCTGCGACGCCGGGAGCCGCGCTCGTCCCGGTCGCTGTGCTTCTGGCCGCTCGCGCTGTTCGCCGCCGCCCTCCTCCAGCAGGCGCTCCAGCGCCCCGACACCGCACACCTGTCGTGGGTCACCGGCATCACGTTCGCCCTGTGCGTGCCGGCGATCGCCTCGCTCCTCGAGGGCCGGCTGCCGTCGTGGTCGCCGGGCGGGCGCACCTGGGTCGGGATCGGCGCGGTCGCGGTCGTCCTGATCGCCGTCATCCCGTTCTACCCGCTGCGCACCTACGCCGACCTGGTGGGGCAGACGTTCGGCCGGAACCGATTCGGCTACCCGATCACGAACGAGGGCCGGACGTTCTACTTCGGCGACAGCGCAGGGGCCGAGTCGGCCCAGCGCGTGGTGGACCGACTCCAGGAGGAGGCCGAGCCGGGCGACACCCTGATCGTCGGGCCGAAGGACCTGTCGCGCACCAACTACAGCGACGCGTTCTTCTACTACCTGTTCCCGGACCTCGAGCCCGGCACGAGGTACATCGAGATGGACCCGGGGCTCGCCGATGCCGAGGGCTCCGGCCTGTCGGACGAGCTGCTCGACAACGACTGGCTCATCCTCAGCGACGCCTGGAGCGGCTGGGAGGAGCCCAACGACAGCTCGGGGCACGGCTCCGAGGCGCCCAACCGCGTCGTCGAGGACCACTACTGCACCGTCGAGGACGCCGGGACGTTCGAGCTGCTCCGCCGCTGCCGCTGAGCGGGTCGCCGGGCCGGGCCGGCCGCCGGACACGGACCCGGCGGTCGGGTGGACGTGGGGTGACCCGGCCATCGCCGGGCGTCGCCGGGGCTCCACGGACGCACCCGGGCCCGCCGGTAATGTTGCCGGGTGCCGAAGGTGCTGGTGATCCCCACGTACCAGGAGGCGGAGAACATCGCCGCGCTCCTGCGCGAGGTGCGGTCCGTCTGCCCCGAGCTCGACGTCGTCGTCGCCGACGACAACAGCCCCGACGGCACCGGCAAGATCGCCGAGGAGGTCGCCGAGGAGCTGGGTCGAATCCAGGTCCTGCACCGGCCCGGCAAGCAGGGGCTCGGGGCGGCGTACCGGCACGGGTTCCGACATGCGCTCGATCAGGGGTACGAGGTCGTGGTGCAGATGGACGCCGACTTCTCCCACGACCCCGCGGTCCTGCCCGTGCTCCTCGACGCGGTCGACGCCGGCGCCGACGTGGCGGTCGGGTCGCGCTACGTGCCCGGTGGCTCGGTCCCCAACTGGACGTGGATGCGCCGGATGCTCTCCCGCTGGGGCAACACGTACGCCCGGACCATGTTGCGCCTTCGCCTGCGTGACGCGACCACGGCGTTCCGCGCCTACCGCGCCGAGGTGCTCGAGGCGATCGACATCGACGGCACCACCGCCAACGGCTACCTCTTCCAGATCGAGACGGCGTTCCGGCTGTCGGTCGCCGGCGTGCGGGTCGTCGAGGTGCCGATCACCTTCGTCGACCGCGTCGCCGGCAGCTCGAAGATGGCGGTGGTGCGGACGATGGCCGAGACCGAGCTGCGGGTGACCTGGTGGGGGATCGCCCTGCGCGCGCCGCACCTGACCGACCGCGTCCGGGCCACCGGTCCGGGGCGCTTCGCCGAGTCCCGCATCCGGCCGACCGGATCGCCCCGGAACCTCTGAGGGCGCCGTGAAGGACGGTCGCGGTCGCATCGCGCCCCCGGAGGGGGCCAGGTTCCACTGGGAGGACCTCCCCGAGGCGCCCGTCGACGCCGACCCGGACGACACCCCGGCGACCACCGTCGAGGTCGGTGCCGGCGACGTCGTCGACCGCGACGATGACGGCGAAGCCGGTGCCGGCGGCGGCGACCTCGACGACGGCGACGGCGACGACGGTGGCGGGCGGCGCACCGGCGGGGCGGCGACGACCGTGCTCGAGCGCGAGCCGCGGGCGGTCCGCCGCGTCGAGCGGCGACGCAGCACCGCCACGACCGTGGAGCCGCTCGGCCACCGCCCCGCGCTCGACGGGCTCCGGGCGGTCGCGGTCGCGGCCGTGCTCGTGTACCACGCCCGCTTCGAGTGGATCCCCGGCGGGTTCCTCGGCGTGTCGGCGTTCTTCACGCTGTCCGGGTTCCTGATCACCTCGCTGCTGCTCCGCGAGCACGCCGGCTCGGGCGGCGTGGACCTGCGCCGCTTCTGGCGCCGGCGGTTCCGGCGACTGCTGCCGGCGTCGTGGACGACGATCGCGCTCGTCCTGGCCATGGGCGCGATCGGCCTCTGGACGACCGACCAGCTGCGCGACCTGCGCTCCGACGTGCCGTTCTCCCTCGCCGAGATCGTCAACTGGCACTTCATCGCCGCCGACCGGTCCTACGGGGCGCAGTTCGTCGCCCCGTCGCCCCTCGAGCACTTCTGGAGCCTGTCGGTCGAGCAGCAGTTCTACGTGCTGCTGCCGCTCCTGCTCCTCGGCGGGCTGGCCCTCGGCCGCCGCCGCGCCGAGCGGTCCCTGGCCCCGCTCGTCGGCGTGCTCGCCGTGGTCGGCCTCGCATCGGCCGTCGCCAACGGCGTGTTCGCGCGCAGCTCGATCGACCGCGCCTACTTCGGCACCGACACGCGGATGGTCGAGATGGTCGTGGGCGCGCTGCTCGCCTGCGCCATGCTGCACGGCATCCGGCTCCGGCCCGGCCCGCTGCGGCGGATCTGGCCCGCGCTGTCGGTCGTCGCCGTCGTCGTCACGCTGTGGCTCTGGCACGTCGCCACGGTCGAGTCGACGTGGATGTACCCGTGGGGCTTCCTCCTGACGGCGGCGGCCACCGCCACGATCATCGTCGGCGCCCTGCAGCCGGGCGTGCTCGGCTCGGTGATGTCGTGGCGTCCGCTCGTGTGGATCGGCGGCATCAGCTACGGCATCTACCTGCTGCACTGGCCGGTCTTCCTCTGGCTCACGCCGGCCCGCACCGGCTGGGCGCCGTGGCCGCTGTTCGCGCTGCGGGTCGCCGTCACGATCACCGCGGCGTTCGTCATGCACCGGGTGGTCGAGCAGCCGATCCGGCTCGGCGACGTGCTGCCGTCGCCGAGGGGCGCGGCGCTGGCCGGCGTGGCGCTGATCGCCCTGATCGGCGGCGATGCCGTCGTCACGAACGACCTGCCGGCCCCCAGCGCGCTCGAGCAGGCCTCCGCGTCGCAGCCGACCGCCCCGCCGGCGCCGCCGCTGGTCAAGGTCCTCGTGGTGGGCGACGAGCTCGCCGGCACGCTCCAGCCGGTCGCGGGCGAGGAGGTCGACGGGCTCGAGGTGAGCGTCGCCGCCGCGCCGTCGTGCGGCCTGACCGTGGGCGGGTACGTGCAGGTCGCCGACGGTCGGATCGAGCGCGACCCCGACCGCTGCGGCGCGGTGCGCGACACGTGGACGGCGGCCGTCGAGCAGCAGCGGCCCGACATCGTCCTCGTCTGGGGTGGCGTCCGCGACCTGGCGAACCGTCGCCTCGGCGTGGAGGACCAGTCCTGGCTGCCGTCGAACGACCCGGCGATCGCCGACTTCCAACGTGCCGACGTCGGCGCGCTGCTCGACGGCCTCTCGTCGACCGGCTCGCGGGTCGTGGTGCTCACGGTGCCCCGTCTCGAGAGCCAGGTGCTGCCGGGTCCGACGCCGCCGGTCGTGGTGTCGAGCGATCCGCAGCGGGCGGCGCTGTCGACCTACCGGGACGAGGTCGCGGCGAGCGGCGCACCGGCGCCGTCGCACACCGAGAACGACCCGGCCCGCATCGACGCGTGGAACCAGCTCCTGACGGCGGTGGCGGCCGACCGCGGCGCCGACGTGCTCGACCTGGCCGGCGAGCTGCGCACCCGGACCGGGGGAGAGCTGGCCCCGCAGCTGCGGGACGTCGGTCTCGGCCTCACCGCGGAGGGCCGCTCCCTGGTGCTCGAGTGGCTCGAGCCGCAGCTGCGCGAGATCACGGAGCGGACCGCGCCGGCGTCGACGCCGTCCGTCGCCTCGGAGGCGCCGCTCCCGCCCGCCCCGCCACCGGCGCCACGCCGCACCGCGGCTCCGGGCCGACGCGCGACCGTGATGGTCGCCGGCGACTCCGTCGCCTACAACTACTCCACCGCGCTCGCCGGCTGGGCCCAGGGCCGCTCGGACGTGCGCACCTCGAACGTGGCCCAGCTGGGTTGTCCGATCGCCCGGGGCGGCGACTTCCGGTTCCTGCGCAACTTCAACGAGTTCCCCGGCCGCTGCGACTGGTCGGCGACGTTCCCGGGGTGGCTCGCGGAGCGCGACCCGAACGTCGTCGTGCTGACGTCGGGGATCTGGGAGGTCGTGGACCGGAAGCTGCCCGGCGACAGCCGCTGGCGCCACATCGGCCAGCCCGAGATCGACGACTACCTGCTCCGGGAGCTGCTGTCGGCGATCGACGTGCTCGGCTCCAAGGGCGCGACGGTCGCGCTCGTGACCTACCCGCACTTCGACGCCGGCCAGGACCAGGGCTTCACCGGGCTGCCCGAGTCCGAGCCGGCGCGCGTCGACCGCCTGAACGAGATCATCCGCCACGCCGCCTCGCTGCGGCCGGGTGTCACCGCGGTCATCGACCTGCAGACGTGGCTGGCGTCCCAACCGGGCGGCGAGGTCGATCCGGCGAAGCGCCAGGACGGCCTGCACTTCCTCGACAGCTACCTGCCGACGATCGGCGAGTGGATGGGCCCGCAGGTGCTCGAGCTGGCCCGCAACGGCCCGCCGCCGGCGCCCGCCGGGGGCTGACCGGGCGGAAGCGCCCTCGTCAGTGGGCGCGGGGCGCGGCGTTCGGGACGATCGGGGCGTCGCGGCCGGTGCCCTGGGTGGACCCCGACGTGCCGGTGCCCTCCTCGTGGTACTCCTCCTCGACGTTCACCGACCAGATGTCGTGCGGGCCGCGGCCGAGGATGTTCTCGACGGTCAGCATGGCCGTGAGCATCGAGTGGTCCTGGTTGTTGTACTTGTGCATACCGTTGCGCCCCACGGGGTGCACGTTCGGCACGTTGGCCTCCAACCACGTCCGGAGCACGGCGACGTTCGCCTTGTAGTCCTCGTCGTACACCGGGTACGCCTTCGGCATCCGCACGACGTAGCCGGTCTCGACCTTGGACGGGTCGACCAGCCCCAGCACCGACAGCTCGTGGGTGCCGAGCGCGATGAGCTCGTCGTCGGGCTTGGACCACAGGCCCTCGCCCTCGAACACGAAGTACTCGAGGCCCAGGCAGGTGCGCCCGTCCTTGACCATGTACGGCGACCACTGGCCGAAGTTCTGGATGCGCCCGACCTGCACCTCGGGGGCGTGGATGTAGATCCAGTTGTCGGGGAAGCCGTACTCGACCGGCACGACCAGGGCGATCGTCAGGAAGTCCCGGAAGCGGAGCTGGTCGGCGGCGGCGATCACCTCGGCCGGCGGCGGCGGGTCCATGGCCTTCAGCAGGTGCGAGAAGGGCATCGTCGAGATGACCTCGTCGGCGACGTGCTCGACGGTCTCGCCCGACGCCGTGCGGGCGACCACCGAGGTGGCCCGCTTGGCCTCGGGGTCACGCCTGATGGTGGTCACCGTCGTGCCCATGTGCAGCTCGGCGCCGCGCTCGGTCACGATCTCGGTGCAGCGCTCCCACATCATCCCGGGCCCGTACTTCGGGTACTGGAACTCCTCGATCAGGCTCGTGACCTGCTTCGACTTGTCGGCCCGGTTGCCGAAGAGGCGGGTCCGGACCGGCTCCCAGACGGCGCTCCACAGCGACATGCCCTTGATCCGCTGCGCCCCGAAGTCGCTCGACAGGTACTTCGGGTCGACGTTCCAGAGCTTGATGTTGTACGTCCGGAAGAAGTGCTCGTAGAGGCGGCGGCCGTAGTCGGCCACGACGTAGCCCTCGAGCGTCGACTGGTCCTTCGGCGGGCGCGCCTTCGCCCACAGGTACGACAGCGTGCAGCGCACCGCCTCGATGAAGCCCAGGTTGCGCAGGGCGTTCAGCGGCTTGATCGGGTAGTCGTAGTACTTGCCCTGGTAGTAGATGCGGCTCAGGCGGGGCCGCTTCAGGAACTCGTCGTCCTCGAGGATCTCGTGCCAGACGGCCTCGACCGAGGCGACCTTGGTGAAGAAGCGGTGGCCGCCGATGTCGAAGCGCCAGCCGTCGCGCTCGGCGGTGCGGCTGATCCCGCCGACGATGTCGTCGGACTCGAGGATCGTGGCGGCGACGTCGTCCTTCGAGAGCTGGTACGCGGCGGTCAGGCCTGCGGGGCCGGCGCCGATCACGACGACCTCGGGGGCGTCGTCCTTCGTGGGTGCGTCAGTCATGAGATCACGGGGAGGGGGAGCGTGGAGGTGGTGTCCATGGGGCGGAGAGGAGGGGCCGCAGGGGGCCCGGCACGGCCCAGAACCGTAGTCGCGAGGCCCCCTCGGACCCGAACATGGGCGCGGCCCGGCCAACGGCGGGACCTCCGGGGCGGGCGCGCCGCAGCCTGCGGTGGCGGGATCCGTCAGGGAACGGTCCTTGACCCGGACGGCGCCGGATCGGAGGGTGGGACCGTGCTGGAGCTGCGACCCTCGTGCGAGCGCTGCGGCCGGGCGCTGCCGCCCGGGGCCCTCGACGCCCGCATCTGCACCTTCGAGTGCACGTTCTGCGCAGCGTGCGCCGAGGCCGTGCTCGGCGGCGTCTGCCCCAACTGCGGCGGCGAGCTCGTGGCCCGACCCGTGCGGCCCGCCGCGCTGCTCGACGGCGCCCCCGCCTCCGTCGACGAGGTCCGCTCCGACGTCGACGACGAGGCCCACCGCCGGGCCCTCTCGAACCGCCCCGGCGACGAGGACCACCCCGGCACGGTCCTGCTGCGGTACGCCACCGCGTGGCGGGACGGCGACCTCGCGACCCTCGTCGACTGCTACGCCGAGGACTTCACGCTGCACTACGCGGGGCGGAACCCGTTCGCCGGCACCCACGTCGGCAGGGCGGCCGCGCTCGACGTCATGGCGCAGGTGTCCGCCGTCGCGCCGCGCGAGCTGCTCGGCGTCGACGAGATCATGGTCTCCGACGGCGGCGGCGCCCTCGTGGTGCGAGAGCGGCTCCGCCGCGATGGTCGCAGCGCCGAGCTGCTCCGCGTGCTCCGGTACCGGGTCGAGGCCGGGCGGCTGGCCGAGTGCTGGCTCCACGAGGCCGACCAGGAACTCGTCGACGAGCTCTGGGCCTGACCGGGCTGGCTCTGCCTCTGCCGGCGGGCTGTTGTTGCCTCTGCCGGCGGGCTGTTGTTGCCTCTGCCGGCGGGCTGGCTCTGCCTCCGCCGGCGGGGTGGGGTTGTCCCCCGGTCGACGACACCGGCGCACGTCATGGTCCGGTCCCGCCGCGCTCCGTACGGTGGGATCCGTGCTCAGCACCGTCTTCCGCCCGTGGCGCACCACGCAGACGTGGTGGTCCCTCTGCCACCTGTGCCTAGACCTGGTCATCGCGACGATCGGGTTCACGTTCGTGGTGACCATGGCGTCGACGGCGGGCAGCCTCATCGTGCTCTTCCCGGCCGCGATCGTCGTGGCCTGGCTCGGCATGCTCGGCACCCACGCGTACGCGGTCGCGGAGCGCAGCCGGTTCGCCGCCCTCCTCGGCACGACGCTGCACGACCCCAACCCGAAGGCCCAGGGCCGCAACTGGTGGTACCGCTTCATCTGGAGGTTCCGCACGGCGAGCCGCTGGAAGGAGCTGGGGTACGCGCTCCTGCACCTGCCTCTCGCCGTGCTCACGACGACCACCGCCACCACGCTGTGGGCCGGCGGCGTCGTGCTGCTCCTGCTGCCGTTGATCGTGGGCCAGTTCGCCTCGGGCGCGGCCGAGTTCGGCCTCTTCGAGATCGGATCGGGCCCGGGGGTCGGGCTGCTCTCCGTGCTCGGCCTCGTCGTCGTCGGCATCGTCGCCCCCTGGGCCACCACGTGGCTGGCGGAGCTCGACCGGGCGGTGGGCCGGCTCCTGCTCGGGCGCTCGGAGCGGGTCGAGTTCGAGGAGCGCGTCAGCGAGCTCCAGACGAGCCGGGCCGCCGCGGTCGACAGCGCGGAGGCGGAGCGCCGGCGCATCGAGCGCGACCTGCACGACGGCGCGCAGCAGCGGCTGATCGCCGTGGCGATGGACCTCGGCGTCGCCCGCCAGGCGATGGAGACCGACCCCGACCGCGCCCGCGAGCTCGTGTCGGAGGCGCACGACGAGGTGAAGGCGGCGCTGAAGGAGCTGCGGGACCTCGTGCGTGGCATCCACCCGGTGATCCTCGAGGACCGCGGGCTCGACGCCGCCCTGTCGGCCGTCGTCGCCCGCGCCGGGGTACCCGTCGAGCTGCGGGTCGACGTGGCGCCGAGGCCGTCGCCGTCGGTCGAGAGCGCGGCGTACTTCATCGTGTCCGAGGCGCTGACCAACGTCGCCCGCCACTCGCAGGCCACCCGGGCCACCGTCGAGATCGTGCGCCGTCGCGACCGGCTCACCATCGTGGTGTCCGACGACGGCGTCGGCGGTGCGTCGAGCGCCTCCGGCGGGACGGGGCTCCGCGGCCTCGAGGAGCGGGTCGCGGCGCTCGACGGGTGGATGCAGGTGGTCAGCCCGGTGGGCGGACCCACGACGGTGCTGGTGGAGGTCCCGTGCGGATCGTGATCGCGGAGGACAGCGTGCTGCTGCGGGCCGGGCTGACCCGGCTGCTCACCGACGGCGGCCACGAGGTGGTCGGTGCCGTCGGCGACGCCGTCGCGCTGGTCGACTCGGTCGAGCGGCTGCTGCCCGACCTGGCGGTGGTCGACGTCCGGATGCCCCCGACCCACACCGACGACGGGCTGCGGGCCGCGCTCGAGGTGCGGTCGCGCTGGCCGCAGGTGGCCATCCTCGTGCTCTCCCAGTACGTCGAGGAGCGCTACGCGTCCGACCTGCTCGCCGACTCGTCGGGCGGCAGCACCGCCAGCGGCGTCGGGTACCTGCTCAAGGACCGGATCGCCGACGTCGGCGACTTCATGGACGCGGTGGCCCGGGTGGGCGAGGGCGGGGCGGTGTTCGACCCCGAGGTCGTGGCCCAGCTGCTCGCCCGCTCCAACCGCCGGGACCCGCTGGCGGCCCTGTCCCCCCGTGAGCGCGAGGTCCTGGGCCTGATGGCCGAGGGCCGCACGAACGCGGCGATCGCCGACGCCCTCGTCGTGAGCGACGGCGCCGTGGAGAAGCACGTGAGCAACATCTTCAGCAAGCTCGACCTGCCCCCGACCCCCGGCGACCACCGTCGGGTGCTCGCCGTCCTGCGCTGGATCGAGTCATGACCGAGCAGTGGCCCGTCCCGCCCGCACCGCCGCTCCCCGGCGGCCCGCAGAGCGTTCCGCCAACCGACCCTCACGCGGCGCCGCCACCTCCGGCGATGGCCCCTCCGACCACCACGGGGACCGCTGTCCTGACGCCCCCGCCGTACCGCGGCGCCCCGCCCCCTCCGCCGCCGGGCCCGCCCCGGTCCGGCGTGCGCCGGCTCTGGCGGGTGGTCGGCGCCGGGTTCGCGGTCTGCGCCCTCGCCGTCTCGGCCCTCCAGGTGCTCGGCCTGCTCTCGCTCGACTCGAGCATCGTCCGGCGGTCGGTCCCCGGCGACGGGGTCACCACGCTCGTCGTGCAGGCCGACCAGGGCAGCGTCGAGATCGTCGGCGGCGGCAGCGAGCGCGTATCGGTCGAGGCCCGCGTCCGGCGCAGCCTGGTGGACGCCGACGTCGAGGTGCGCCGCGACGGCGGCCGCGTGGTCGTCGAGGGGACGTGCCCCGGGTTCTCGCCGGGCGTCTGCGCCGTCGACCTGGTGGTCCGGGCGCCGTCGTCCCTCGCCGTCGAGGTCGAGGGTCGCGACGGCGACGTCGCGGTCCGCGACGTCCGGTCGTCGGTGGCGATCTCGACCGTCGACGGCGACGTGGTCGCCACCGGTATCGGAGGCTCGCTGGCGGTCGACGTCACCGACGGCGACGTGCTCGCCTCCGGTCTGGCGGACCGGGCCGAGGTGTCGACGCGCAACGGTGCCGTCGGCCTGTCGTTCGCGACCGCACCCGCGGCGGTGTCGGTCGACACCGGCGACGGCGAGGTCGATGTCGTGGTCCCCGACGGCCCCGAGACCTACCGGGTGGACGCGACGAGCGGGGACGGGACCGTCGACACCCGGGTGCGGACCGACCCCGCCTCGGGTCGCACGATCGTGCTGCGCAGCGGCGACGGCTCCCTGACCGTCCGCTACCCGGCCTGAGCCGGCCCCGACGACGACCGGCGTGGCGCGCCCCGTCGGACCCGGCGCGCCCCATCGGCCCGACGACCGGCGTGGCGCGGGAGCGGGAACGCCGCGGCCGTGCACCCCACCCGAGGGGTGGGGATAGCCCCCACCGGAGGACACCCGGTCGCTCCATTCCGCCCCGCCAGCCTCGTCCGTAGGTTCGATCGCAGGGCGCACGAGGCGCCCCGCACACCCTCGGAGGCCGCCGTGCACACCGCCCACGTCCAGGACGCCCACCCCACCGCCACCGCCGCTCCACCGGCGCCCGGCGCGGCGGGACACCCCCACCCGGCCCCGGCCGCCGTCCGCGTCGAGCACGCGACGAAGGTCTACGGCGATGCCCGGGGCGGCGCCGCCGACACCGCGGTCACCGCCCTCGACGACGTCTCGATCACGTTCCCCTCCGCCCGGTTCACGGCGATCATGGGCCCGTCGGGCTCGGGCAAGTCGACGCTGCTGCACTGCGCGGCCGGGCTCGACGCCCTCACCTCCGGCCGGATCCTCATCGGCGACGTCGACCTGGGCACGCTGTCCGACAAGGACCTCACGGTGCTCCGCCGGTCGCAGGTCGGCTTCGTGTTCCAGGCCTTCAACCTGGTGCCGACGCTCACCGCCGAGGAGAACGTCCTCCTGCCGTTCACCCTGGCCGGCCGCTCGATCGGCGCCCGCTCCCCGGAGCGCGAGTGGATCGACTTCGTCATCGACACCGTCGGGCTGCGCGAGCGGCTCTCGCACCGCCCGACCGAGCTCTCGGGTGGCCAGCAGCAGCGGGTGGCGGTCGCCCGTGCGCTGGTCACCCGACCCACCGTGGTCTTCGCCGACGAGCCCACCGGCAACCTCGACTCGCGCTCCGGCGCCGAGGTGCTCGGCCTGCTCCGGCGGGCGACCGACGCCGCCGGCCAGACCGTCGTGATGGTCACCCACGACCCCCTCGCCGCGGCCCACGCGGACGAGGCCGTGCTGCTCGCCGACGGCCACATCGTCGACCGCATCCAGGCCCCGACCGCCGCCGTCGTCCTCGACCGCCTCAAGTCGCTCGGCGACTGAGCCGGCCCGACGAGAACGAACAGGAGCCACCACCATGTGGAAGATCACCCTCGCGGGCCTGCGGGCCCACCGCCGGCGCCTGCTGGCGACCAGCCTGGCCGTCGTCGTCGGCGTCGCGTTCCTCACCGGGACGCTCGTCCTCGGCGATGCGATGACCAAGGGCTTCGACGACCTCTTCGGCGAGCTCAACGCCGGCACCGACGTCGTCGTCCGTCCCGCCGGCGCCTCGTCCGCGGACGAGGCGATGGGCGCCGGCACCCTCGACGCCGCGGTCGTGGACCGGATCGGCGACGTCCGGGGCGTCGAGGCGGCCTACGGCTCGATCGTCGGGATCGGCCAGCTGCTGGGCGCCGACGGCGCCCGCCTCGGCGGTGACGGGCCGCCGACGCTCGCCATGAACTGGGTGCCCGACGACGAGGTCAACCCGTTCCGGCTCGTCGACGGGCACCTGCCCGAGGCGTCGGGTGAGGTGGTCGTCGACAGGGCCACCGCCGCCGACGGAGGGCTGCGGATCGGCAGCACCACGACCCTGCTGACGCCCGCGCCCGTCCAGGTGACCGTGGTCGGCCTCGCCACCTTCGGCGAGGACGACGGCGCCGGGACCGCCAGCACGACCTGGCTGTCGGACGATGACGCCCGCACCTACCTCGCCGCCGGTCAGGACCGGGTCTCGACCGTGGCGGTCGTCGGCGCGACCGACGTCGACGCCGACGAGCTGCGCCAGCGGGTCGCGGCCGCGCTGCCGAACGGCGCCGAGGCCATCACCGGCACGGACCTCGCAGCCGAGCAGAGCCAGGCGATCGACGAGGACTTCCTCGGCTTCCTCCGCACGTTCCTCGTCGTGTTCGCCGGCGTGGCGATCCTCGTCGCCACCTTCAGCATCCACAACACGTTCTCGGTCGTGGCCGCCCAGCGGCAGCGCGAGTGGGCGCTGCTCCGTGCGGTCGGCGCGACCCGGGGCCAGGTCGTCCGCTCGACCGCGGTGGAGGTGCTGATCGTCGGCGTCGTCGCCTCGATCATCGGGATCGGCGCCGGCCTCGGACTCGCGTCGCTGCTCAAGGCGGCGCTCGACGGGATGGGCATGGACGTGCCGACCGGCTCGCTCTCGCTCACCGGCGGCACCATCGTCGTCGGCATGGTCGTCGGCGTCCTGGCGACCCTGGTGGCCGGCCTCGGTCCGGTGATCGCCACGTCGCGGGTGCGGCCCATCGCCGCCCTCCGCGACGGCGAGGCCGAGCGCCTCCACATCGGTCGGGTGCGCACCGCCATCGGTGGCGTGCTCGTCGTCGGCGGCGGCCTGCTGATGGCGGGGCCGGCGCTCGGCTGGTGGGACGGCCCGGTGGCCCGGGTCGGCCTCGGAGCGCTCGGCGTCCTCGTCGGGGCGCTGCTCCTCGCCCCCGTCCTGGCCGTGCCGGTGACCCGTGCCCTCGGCACCCCCGTCGCCGCCCTCCGCGGCGCCCCGGGCCGCCTCGCCCGCGAGAACGCCACCCGGAACCCGCGGCGCACCGCCCGGATGGCCACGGCGCTGCTCGTCGGCGTCGGCGTCGTCACCGTGTTCATGGTGTTCGGCGCCTCGGCGACCGGCTACGTCGACCAGTCCCTCGCCCGGTCCGTCCGCGCCGACCTGGTCATCCAGGACGAGGGCTTCAGCGGTGCCGGCCTGGCCCCGGACCTCGGACGGGAGATCGCCGCGATCGACGGCGTCGAGCACGTCGCCGGCCTCGGGTGGGGCACGGTGGCCCTCGAGCCCGGGGATGCCGGGCCGGGCGGGGCGTCCTCCGCGACCGACGAGGGCGACCGATCGCTCGACGTCACCGTCGTCGACCCCTCCGAGCTCGCCGCCGTCAGCGACATCGGTGTCCGCCGGGGCGACCTGGCCGCGCTCGCCGACGACGAGATCGCGGTGTCGAGCGAGGAGCTGGCCGAGCGCGGCTGGCACCTGGGCGACACCGTGCCGTTCACCTTCCCCGACGGCGCCGTCGAGCCCGCACGGGTGGCGGTCGAGTTCGAGCACACCGACATCGTCGACGGGGTGCTCCTGCCGCTCGGGACGTGGTCCCGTCACGTGGCCCAGACCACGGACGCCATCGTGATGATCGGGCTCGCCCCCGGCGCCGACGAGGCGGCGGTGCGGTCCCAGGTCGACGCCGTGGCGACGGCCGTCGGGGCGCCCGAGTCGATGGACCACGGCGAGTACGTCGACATGGCCGCCGGCGAGATCTCGCAGATCCTCGGGATCGTCTACGTCCTCCTGGCGCTGTCGATCGTGATCGCCCTGATGGGCATCGCCAACACGCTGTCGCTGTCGGTCATGGAGCGCACCCGTGAGCTCGGGCTGCTCCGGGCCGTCGGGGAGACCCGGCCCCAGGTGCGGTCGATGGTCCGCTGGGAGGGCGTGATGGTCGCCGTGCTCGGCACCGCGCTCGGCATGGCGATCGGCCTGGCCGTCGGTTGGGCGCTCGTCGGGGCGACCGTCGGCGCCGAGCTGGACGGCGTGTTCCGCGCTCCCGTCACCGGGCTGGTCGTTGTCGCCGTCGTCGGTGCGGTCGCCGGCGTGCTCGCGGCCTGGCGCCCCGCCGGCCGGGCGGCCCGGATGGACGTGCTCCAGGCGATCGCCTCGAGCTGACGGCCGGCTCCCGCTCCGGCCCGGGTCACCCCCCGACGGTCCCGAGCCCGTCCTCCCGCTCAGACGGCGCGGAGGGCGGGCTCGGCCGCGTCGACGGCGTGCTCGAGCCGGCGGATGGCCAGGATCTCGTCGGTCCGGAAGCTCGCCATCCGCACGCTCCAGCAGTCGACGGTCGGCCGGCCGTCGGTGCGGAAGAAGGTGGTCATCGAGCGCTCGGGCTCGTAGGCGTCGGCGCCGGTGACCCGTTCGACCGTGCCGTCGCGGAGGGTCACGTCGAAGGCGGTCGGGACGGTGGTCGAGCCGTCGCCGGGGTGGTCGATGAGCAGCGTGGTCATGGCGATCACCGTACGGAGCGCCGGCTGTGGATCGATAGGGCCGCAACCGTGTGATCTTCCGGTGTCCTGCCTGTGGTCGAACGGTGTGCAACCGCACTCCCGCGGTGGACGGCCGTCCGGGAGGCGGGGGTGGACGGCCGTCCGGGAGGCGGGGGTGGACGGCCGTCCGAGAGGCGGGGGTGGACGGCCGTCCGGGAGGCGGGGGTGGACGGCCGTCCGGGAGGCGGGGTGGGCCGTCCGGGAGGCGGGGTGGGCCGTCCGGGAGGCGGGGGTGGACGGCCGTCCGGGAGGCAGGGGACGGCCGGTCAGCGGGCGTGCTCGGCCGCGACCGCCTGGGCCCAGCGGTAGTCCGCCTTGCCGGACGGCGAGCGCACGAGCGCCGGCAGCCGCACGACCGCCTTGGGCAGCTTGTAGCGGGCGAGGTGCTCGGCCGCGGTGCCGCGCAGCTCCTCGTCGGACACCTCGGCGCCGTCGCGGAGGTGCACGAGCGCCACGACCTCCTGGCCCCACCGCGCCGACGGCCGGCCGCAGACGACGGCATCGAAGACCGCGGGGTGGGTCTTGAGGGCCGTCTCGACCTCCTCGGCGAAGACCTTCTCGCCGCCGGTGTTGATGCACACCGAATCGCGGCCGTGCAGCTCGATCGTCCCGTCGGCCCGCAGCCGGGCCCGGTCGCCCGCGACCGCGTACCGCACGCCGTCGACCTCGGGGAACGTGGCTGCCGTCTTGACCGGGTCGCCGAGGTACCCGAGCGGGACGCGACCCGACTGGGCGAGCCAGCCCACCTCGGGATCGCCGGGATCGAGCCGCCGCACCTTCGCCTCGTCGAGCACGACGGCGGTCGACGACGGGGCGAAGCCCTTCGCGGCGTCGTCGCCGGCCCGCACGTTGGACACGCCCTGGCGCCCGGACTCCGTGGAGCCGAGCACGTCGACGATCGTCAGCCCCGGGACCAGGTAGAGCAGCTCGGCCTTCAGCGCGGGGGACAGGACCGCACCGCCCGACAGCAGGTGGCGCAGCGACGACAGGTCGGGGGACCGGCCCTCCGCCCGGGCCGTCGCCAGCGCGTCGGCCAGCGGACGGGCGACGGGGTCGCCGACGACCAGCAACGAGGTCGCCCGGTGCCGCTCGACGGTGCGGAGGAGGTCGTCGGGATCGAGGTGCTCCGGGTGGTCCTGGATGATCACCGTGCCGCCCGCGATCCAGCACGACAGCGCGTTCCAGTGGGCGGCGCCGTGCATCAGCGGGGGAGCGGGCAGGGCCCGGAGCGTCGACCGATCGGCCGCCTCGACGATCTCGTCCATCGACGTGAAGTCGGACCCGTCACGCCTGCGGACGCCGAGCGCGGCCACGAGGAAGTCCTCCTGGCGCCACATGGCCCCCTTCGGCATGCCGGTCGTGCCGGCCGTGTAGCAGAGGTACAGGTCGTCGCCCGACCAGCCGTCGACGAGCTCGGCGGGCAGGACCACCTCGGCGCCGGCGGGCGCGACCGCGGCGAGGGCGGCCTCGTAGTCGACCGCCCCGGGCAGCAGGCCGTGCCCGCTGCCGTCCGCGACCTGCAGCACGACCGCCGGGGGCCGGGCCAACGTGGGCAGCACCTCGGCGAGCGTCGGGGTGAAGCACTCGTGCACGACGATCGCCGCGGTGGCGGCGTCGTCGAGCAGGTAGCGCAGCTCCTCGGCGACGTAGCGGTAGTTGACGTTGAACGGCGCGCCGCGGGCCTTCCACGCCCCGACCATGCCCTCGAGGTACTCGTTGCCGTTGTGCAGGTAGAGCGCCACGTGGTCGTGGACCGAGTCCCACCGATCGCCCGACCCGAACGGCGCCCGGACGCCGAGGCCCGCGTCGTGCAGCACCGTCGCCAGGCGCCGGGTGCGGTCCCGCACGTCGGCCCAGGTCAGCCGCCGGTCCCGGAACACCAGGCAGTCCCGGTCCGGGTGGGCCGCGGCGACCGCCTCGGTGATCGACGCGACGTTCAGCTCCACCGACCGCTCCGCTCCACCCGTCGGCCCCGTCGACCACCGCTCAGCCGTGCCATCGGCCGACATGCTGGCAGGATGCGTCCATGAGCGACACCTCGCCGACCACCGTCGTCCGACTGGAGCGCCTGGCTGCCGACGACGACCCGCTGGACGCCGGCGTCAGGGTGCTGACCCTCGACCGCCCGGAGCGCCTCAACGCGATGGACGGCGCCCTGATCGACCAGCTCCACGAGCGGATCGCCGAGCTCCGGACCGACGAGGGGGCCCGTGTCGTGATCCTGACCGGGGCCGGACGGGGCTTCTGCGCCGGGTTGGATCTCTTCGACGCCTCGCCGACCGCGTCGGCGTCTCCCGAGGGCCGTGGTCCGGTCCAGCGCGGGATGGACCTCCAGCAGCGGATCGCCACCCTGGTCCCGGCCCTCCGAGGGCTCCGGATCCCGGTGATCGCCGCCGTCAACGGCCCCGCCGCGGGCGGCGGGCTCGCCCTGGCGCTCGCCTCCGACGTGCGCATCGCCGGTGGCAGCGCCCGCTTCAACGTCGCCTTCGTGCGGATCGGCCTGTCGGGCTGCGACATCGGTGTGTCCTGGCTGCTGCCCCGGCTGATCGGGGCGTCCCGGGCCTGGGAGCTGATGCTGACCGGCCGCCTGGTGGACGCCGAGGAGGCCGACCGGATCGGCCTGGTCACGAGGGTGGTCCCCGACGAGGAGCTGCTCGAATCGGCTGTCCAGACCGCCCGCCTCATCGCCGCCAACAGCCCGACCGGCGTGTGGATGACCAAGGAGGTGGCGTGGTCCCAGCTCGAGGTCGGCAGCCTCCAGGCCGGCATCGACCTGGAGAACCGGACCCAGATCATGACCTCGTTCACCGAGGACATGGCCGAGGCCGCCACCGCCTTCATCCAGAAGCGCCCTCCGCAGTTCCGGAACCGCTGATGCCGGGCCCGTCCACGCGGCCGGCCTGGTCCGCCGCGGCCGCGGCGCTGGCCGAGCGCGACGCGGTGCTCGCCGGGCTCCACGACCGGCACGGGCCGCCCCGCCTCCCGAAGGGCCCCGCGGCCCAGCAGCGGTTCGAGGCGCTGGCGTCGTCGATCGCCTACCAGCAGCTCGCCGGCCGGGCCGCGGCGACCATCTGGGGACGCGTCGTCGACGCCGTCGGGCGACCCTTCACCCCCGAGGCGGTGCTCGACGCCGGCCCCGACGCGCTGCGGGCCGCCGGCCTCTCGGGCGCCAAGACCGCGGCGCTGCTCGACCTGGCGCTCAAGGTCCACGACGGCACCGTCCGGCTCGACCGGATCGGCCGGCTCGACGACGACGCCGTCGTCGAGCACCTGACCGTCGTCCGGGGGATCGGCCCGTGGACGGCCCACATGTTCCTCCTGTTCGACCTGCGCCGCATCGACGTGTGGCCGGTCGGCGACTACGGCGTGCGCGCCGGGCTGGCGCGGGCGCACGGCTGGGACGCCGTCCCCACCGAGAAGGAGATGCGTTCGCTCGGCGACCCGTACGCCCCGTACCGGTCCGTCGTGGCGTGGTGGTGCTGGCGCGAGGTCGACACCGTCACGCCGTCGACCTGAGCCGGCTCGGCGTCGCCCCACGAGGGTCGCGACGGGCCCCCGCCCAGCGGATGGGGAAGACTCGCCGGATGGAGCTCCGCGACCGGGACAGGGAACGGATCGACGGCGCCTGGCTGGACGAGCGCCTGCGGGCCACCGAGCACCTCGACCAGCTGCGGCGCGACGAGTTCTCGCGGCTCGACGCGCAGGGGCACGTGTACCTCGACCACACCGGTGCCGGGCTCTACCCCGAGTCGCTGGTGCGCGACCACCTCGAGCTCCTGCAGGGCGAGGTGCTCGGCAACCCGCACTCCGACAACCCGACGTCGAGGCCCATGACCGAGATGGTCGAGCGGGCCCGCGCCGCCGTGCTGCGCTTCTGCTCCGCCGATCCCGACGAGTACGCCTGCGTGTTCACACCGAACGCCACGGGCGCCATCCGGCTCGTCGGCGAGTCGTTCCCGTTCGCACCCGACCGGCCGCTGGTGCTGTCGAGCGACAACCACAACTCCGTCAACGGCGTCCGCGAGCACGCCCGCCGCGCCGGCGCGCCCGTCACGTACGTGCCCGTGCTCACCCCCGACCTCCGGCTCGACGACGACGCCCTGCGCCGGGCCCTGGCCGGGCCGCCGGGGCTGCTCGCCTTCCCGGCCCAGTCGAACTACTCCGGCGTCCAGCACCCGTACCCGTCGGGCACCGCCGGCTGGCGCGTGCTGCTCGACGCCGCCGCCTACGCACCGACCAACCCGCTGCGGCTCGACCGCCACCGCCCCGACTTCGTCTCGCTGTCGTTCTACAAGGTCTTCGGCTACCCGACCGGCGTGGGCGCCCTGATCGCCCGCAAGGAGGCCCTGGCGGAGCTGCGACGACCGTGGTTCGCCGGTGGGACGATCGCCGTCGCGTCGGTCGCGGCCGACGGCCACCGGCTCGTGCCGGGCCACGCCGGCTTCGAGGACGGCACGCTCGACTTCCTGTCGCTGCCGGCGGTCACCGCCGGCATCGAGCTCATGGAGCGGATCGACGTGCGGGCCGTCCACGACCGCGTCCAGGTCCTGACCGCCTTCCTGCTGGAGCGACTGCAGGCGCTCCGCCACGCCAACGGCTCGCCGCTCGTCCGGGTCCTCGGGCCCTGGGAGCCGGTGGACCGCGGGGGCACCGTGGCGTTCGTCCTCGCCGACCCGCACGGGCGGGAGGTGCCCGACCGGCTGGTGGCGCAGATGGCCACCCGCGCCGGGATCTCGCTGCGCACCGGCTGCTTCTGCAACCCGGGGGCCGGGGAGACCGCCCGGGACGTCGCGGCCGAGGACATCCGGCCGTTCCTCGACCTCCCGGCCGGGACGACCGTCCCGGTGTCGCTGTGCGAGGTGGACCAGGCCTTCCGCGAGCGCCGCGACGTGGGCGTCAGCGCACTGCGGGTCTCGCTCGGCATGTCGTCCAACCCGTCAGACGTCCGGGCGCTCGTCGCGCTCCTCGAGGGCCTGCTCGACCGCGGCGTCGACGAGCTCGGCGCGCCGCCGCCGGTGCCACCGCTGTCGGCCGACACCGCCTGAGCAACGCCGACGCCGCGTGAGCACGGCCGACGCAACCCGAGCGCCGGCCGGTGCTGGACAGCGCCGGCGCCCTCACGGACGGCGAGACGAGCTGTCAGCGCGTCAGTGGACGCCGGGCTCCGCCACGGGGGTCTCGAGCGGGAAGTGGCAGGCCACGTAGTGCTCCTCGGCCACCTTCTGCATCTGCGGCTCGGCGCTCGCGCACAGCTCCTGGGCCCGCGGGCAGCGGGTCCGGAACCGGCACCCGGACGGCGGGTCGAGCGGCGACGGCAGCTCGCCGCCGAGGTGCTCGGTCGCCGACGCGTCGATCGACGGGTCCGGCATCGGGATCGCCGCCACCAGCGCCTCGGTGTACGGGTGGGCCGGGTGCGCGTAGAGGACGTCGGGCGGGCCGATCTCGCACATCTTGCCCAGGTACATGACCGCCACGCGGTCCGACACGTTCTTCACGACCGCCAGGTCGTGGGCCACGAAGACGAGCGTCAGCCCGTAGCGGGCCTTCATGTCCTCGAGCAGGTTCAGGATCTGGGCCTGGACCGACACGTCGAGCGCCGAGACCGGCTCGTCGCAGATGATCAGCTGCGGGTCGGTGATCACGGCCCGGGCGATCGAGATGCGCTGGCACTGGCCGCCCGAGAACTCGTGCGGCTTGCGCTCCGTCGCCGCCACCGGGTCCACGCCCACGGCGGTCAGCACCTCCTCGACCTTGCCGGCCCGTGAGGTGGCGTCGCCCGTCTTCCAGATCGACAGCGGCTCGCCCACGATCTGCGACACCGTGCGCCGGGGGTTCAGCGAGCTGATCGGGTCCTGGAAGATCATCTGCATCCGGGGGCGGAACTTGCGCAGGTCGGCGCCGGCCAGCGCGGTCAGCTCGGTCCCGTCGAGGCGGACCGAGCCACGGGTCGGCCGGGGCAGCTGCATGATCGCCTTGCCGGTCGTCGACTTGCCGCAGCCCGACTCGCCGACGAGGCCGAGGGTCTCGCCCTGGGCGACGTCGAACGAGATGTTGGCCACCGCCGAGACCTTCTGCTTGCGACCGGCGGGGAAGTCGACGACGAGGTTCTCGACCCGGAGGAGCACGTCCTCGGCGGCGCGCAGGTGCGCGGAGCCGCTACCGGCCATCAGCTGTTCCCTCCTGGGGGCGTCGCGCCGTCGGTCGGCCCGGTCACGGGCGGCGGGGGCGGCGGCGGGGTGGGCGGCACCTCGGTGCCGGCGGCCGGCGGCGCGGGTGGCGGCGTCGGCGGCGCAGGCGGTGGGGTGGGCGGCACGGCCGTGGCCCCGTCGGGCGGGGGAGCGACCGCCATGAGGCGCTGCGCGGCCAGGCGGTCCTTGATCTCGAGCGTCTCGGGCGACGACACCGGGTAGAAGCAGGCGAACACGTGGCCCGGGGTGTTCGGGTTCTCCTGGAGCGTGGGCGTCTCGACGTGGCAGCGCTCCCGGGCGTACGGGCAGCGGGGGCTGAACGGGCAGCCCGCCGGCGGGTTCACCAGGTCGGGCGGACGACCGCCGATGGCGGCGAGGCGCGTGTGCGACGGGTCGCCGAGCTTCGGGATCGCCGCGAGCAGCGCCTCGGTGTACGGCATCTGCATGTCGGCGAACAGCGCGTGCGTCGGCGCCCGCTCCACGATGCGGCCGGCGTACATCACCGCGATCTCCTGCGCCCGGGACGCCACGACGCCGAGGTCGTGGGTGACGAGGATCATCGCCATGTAGCGCTCTCGCTGCTGCTCGGCGAGCAGGTCGAGGATCTGCGCCTGCACGGTCACGTCGAGCGCCGTCGTCGGCTCGTCGGCGAAGAGCAGCTTCGGGCCACAGGCCAGGGCGATCGCGATCACGACCCGCTGGCGCATGCCGCCCGACATCTCGTGCGGGTAGGCGGAGAAGCGCTGCTCGGCCTCGGGGATGCGAACCGCCTTGAGCAGGGCGACCGCCGTCTCCTTGGCCTCGCCCTTGTCCATGTCGAGGTGGTACCGCAGGGACTCGGTGATCTGGTTCCCGACCTTCATGACGGGGTTGAGCGCCGTCATCGGGTCCTGGAACACCATCGCCATCTCGGTGCCCCAGAGCTCGCGGTAGCCCTCGGCGTCGAGCGCGGAGATGTCCTTGCCCTCGAACACCACGGTGCCCGAGCGCTCCGCCGTCGACGGCAGCAGGCCCATGATCGAGCGGGACAGCACCGACTTGCCCGAGCCCGACTCGCCCACGATGCCGAGGCAGCGGCCCCGCTCGAGCGAAAAGGACACGCCGTCCACGGCCCGCACGAGGCCGCGGGGCGAGCGGAATTGGGTGGCCACGTCCTGCACGTCGAGCAGGGGTCCGGAGCCGGGCACGCCCGTGGCGGTCCGGCCGTCGATCACGTCTGGGCTGGTCACAGCACGCTCTCCCGCACCTCGAAGCGCTTGCTGACCACGTCGGCCAGGTAGTTCAGGGCCAGCACGGTCAGGAACAGCACGACGATCGTGAACATCACGATGTGCGGCGCCCGGTTCAACTGGTCCTTGTTCTCGGAGATGATGTTCCCCCACGACGGGGTGGGGGGCTGGACGCCGACGCCGAAGAGGCTCAGTCCGCCCTCGGCGACGATGGCGATGCCCACGCCGAGCAGCGAGATCGACAGCATCGCGGGGAACACGTTCGGGAGGATGTCCCGGAGCATGATCCGCCAGTTCTTGGCGCCCATCGCCCGGGCCGCCAGCACGAACTCCCGCTCGGACCAGCTCAGGGTGTTGGCCCGGGTGATGCGGCCGAGGATCGGGATCGACACGATGCCCAGGCCGAGCACGACCACGCCGATGCGCTGCACGCTGCTCACCTGGTCGCCCGAGGAGAGTACCGTCACTAGGGACAGGGCCAGGACGAACTGCGGGATCGCCAGCAGGATCGTCATGATCGGCGTGATGATGGCGTCGACCTTGCCCCGGAAGAAGCCGGTGGCCAGGCCGAGGAGGCCGCCGATCACGAGGCCGAAGGCCACGGCCCCGAAGCCGATCGCGAACGACGCGCGGGTGCCGTAGATGATGCGGGCCAGGAGGTCCCGGCCGTTGGCGTCGCCACCGAGCAGGTGGCCGCTGACCGGGCCCTGGCGGGCGATCTCGGCGAACGACTCGTTGGGGTCGGGGATGAAGGGCAGCAGCGGGGCGAAGATCGCCAGCAGCAGCAGGCCGACCAGCCAGATCAGCGCGATCCAGGCGGCCACGCCCATGCCCCTGCGCCGCCGCCGCCCGTCGGCGGGGACCGGCTCGAGCTGGTCGGAGTCGACCGCGAGCCCGTAGACCTCGATCGACGGATCGAGGTTCATGATCGACGGGTCGCGGGTGGGGACGGGATCAGTTGCCGGCATGTCGGATCCGTGGATCGAGGACGGTGTAGAGGATGTCGACCAGGAAGTTCACGACCACGTAGAAGATCGCGATGATCGCCACGATCGACTGGAAGGCCACGATCTGGCGTGTGGCGATGGCCTCGCCCATCAGGTAGCCGAGGCCGGGGATGTTGAAGACGACCTCGATGATCAGCGCGCCGCCGATCAGCGTGCCGATGTTGAGGCCGGCCACGGTCAGCAGCGTCAGCGACGACGGGCGGAGGGCGTGGCGGAACAGGATCCGCTTGGTCGTGATGCCCTTGGCCTTGGCCATCGTGATGAAGTCCTGCTGCAGCGTGGCGATCATGTCGCTGCGCAGCAGGCGCATGTAGACCGCGACCTGGCCGACCGCCAGTGTGATCGTCGGCAGGATCATCGACCGCACGTGGTCGGGGACCGACTCCTGCAGCGCGGTGTAGCCACCGGTGTCGGCCCACCCCAGCTTGACGCCGATGTAGTACTGCAGCACGAAGCCGAGCGCGAACGTGGGGATCGCCAACATCGCGAACGCGGACGTGTTCGACAATCGGTCGAACCACGTCCCCTGCCGGTAGGCGGCGATCACGCCGACCGGGATGGCGATGATGAGCGCGAGCACCTGTGCGTAGACCATCAGCAGGATGGTCGGCGGCAGCGAGTCGACGACCCGTCCGGAGACGGGTCGGCTCGAGCTCACCGTGTAGTAGTTGCCGAGGTCGCCCGTGACGAAGCCGCCCAGCCACTCGCCGTAGCGGACGATGAAGGGCTGGTCGAGGCCCGTCTCCTCGCGGACCAGCTCACGCTGCTCGTCGCTCCCGAACGGGACCAGCACCTCGACCGGGTCGCCGGGCAGCAGCTCGAGCAGGAAGGACGCGAACAGCGTGACGAGGATGACGGTGATGACCAGCTGTACGAGCTTCTTCGCGATGCCCACTGATGCAGTCGTCCTGTCGCTGGGAGGGGCGGGTGGAGGATCGGAGGGTGGAGAGGTGCCGGTGAGCCGGTGGTGAGGCGCCCGAGCGTACCCGGGTCACCTCACCACCGATGTCAGCTCAGCCCTGCGAGATCCACATCGCGCTCACCGGGTGACCGGTGGCGAGACCGGGGAACGGCTTGCCGCCGTCGGGCAGGTCCGGGCCGTACACGCCGTGGACGTCGGGCGCCGAGGCGACGTCCCAGATCGTCCAGTTCAGCCACGAGTCCCACACCTGCTCGCCGAAGCGCTTGTTGACGTCCTCGTAGATCGTCGCCGCCTTGGCGCTGTCGGACTCGAGTCGTCCGGCGTCGAGCAGCTTGTCCATCTCGGGGTCCTTGAACTTGCCGAAGTTCACCGGCGAGCCGCCCTTCCACCAGACGTACTGGAGGTCCGGGGCGCCGCCCGGGTGGTTCCGCCACGCCATGGCGTTCCAGTCCGAGCCGAGGGCCGTGTTGATGAGCGCCGCCTGCTCGACGGTCTTGAGGTTCACCTTGAAGCCGGCCTTCTCGACCTGCTCCTGGATGAATTGCGCCGACTTCACGGTCGACGGGTCCGGCGTGGTGAGCACCGTGATCTCGAGCGTCTTGCCGGTCTCCTGCTCGTACTTCGCCGCGTACTCCTTGGCCTTGTCCAGGTCGTACTTGGGGAAGCCGGCGTCCTCGAGGTAGCCGACCGAGCCCTCGGCGAACGGACCGGAGGCCACCTTCGTCAGGCCGAGGTTGCGGACCTGGTTGAAGGCGTCGCGGTCGACTGCGTAGGCGGCGGCGAGGCGGGCGTTGATGTTGTCGAAGGGGGCCTTCGACGAGTTGAACATCACGTACGCGACCTCGGCGAACTTGTCGGACTCGACGAGGGCGACCTTGCCGTTGTCCTTCTCGGTCCGCAGCCGGTCGATGTTCTCCGGCGTCGAGGTGTGCATGGCGTTGAGCTCGCCGGCGAGCAGCGCGTTCACACGGGCGTCACCGTCGGGGATCGGCCGGTAGGTGATCTCGTCGAGGTACGGCAGCTGGGTGCCGTCGGCGTCCTTCTGCCAGTAGTCGGGGTTCTTGACCGCCGTCAGGTGGTCGTTGACCTTCCACTCCTGCAGCTTGAACGGGCCGGTGCCGATCAGGTTGCGGTCACAGGTTGCCGGGTCGTCGAGCTGCGCCTGGGCGATCATGCCCAGGCGGCCCGAGCTGTGCAGGTAGGCCGGGAACGCGGGCCACGGGGTCTTCGTCGTGACCTGCACCGTCAGCGGGTCCACCACGCTCACGCCCGAGATGTTGTCCAGCACGAAGACGAACAGCAGCGGCTTCCGGGCGGGGTAGGCGCCCCGGTAGGCGTCGAGGTTGTTCTTCACGACCGTGGCGTCGAGCGCCGAGCCGTCGTGGAACTTCACGCCCTCGCGCAGCTTGATCGTCCACTGCGTGAAGTCGGCGTTGGGCTCGACCGACTGGGCGAGGAACGGCTGGTAGTCGCCGTTCTCGTCGGGTGCGGTCAGCGTGTCGTAGATGGTGCGGGCGACCTGGATGCCTGCGATCGCCAGCTGGCCCTCGGGGAGGCACCAACCGCCGCTGTTCTCGGCCTCCAGGCCGTAGGTCACGGACCCGCCGCTGACGGGCTTGCCGGCGTCGGCGTCGCCGCCACCACCGGAGCCTCCGCTGCCACTGTCGTCACTGCCGCCGCCGCACGCAGCGGCGATGACCGCCAGCGCGAGCGCGCCGGCCGCCAACCACGACCAGCGAGAGCTCCTCGAGCGTCGTCGAACCACCGTTGTACCCCCTGGGTGTGAGTGACCTGGTCCGTCGGAATCCGGCCCCGCCGTGACGGCCTTCACAGGTCAGGTGGGCGCACTTTAGTGCTGCTCGCGACACTGTCAACGCGGCTCGCCACCCCTCGGACGAGCCATCCGCGCGCACCGTGCCGGTGCGCTCACGCCCTCAGGAGGCCCCCGCGAGCGGCAGCGCGTCGCGGTACCCGTGGGCGAATCCGATCACCGTGTCGACGTAGGTCTGGCTGCGGTTGTACGTGAGGTAGGCGGACCGGAGCCCGGCCTCGCCCGACAGGTCCCCGCTCCGGCAGAGGTACGCGCCTGCGCCGAGCGCGGCGTCGTACACGTTGTCGGGATCGGCCCGGCCGTCCCCGTTGCCGTCCCGCCCGACCGTCCGCCACGTGCTCGGGAGGAACTGCATCGGCCCCACCGCCCGGTCGGTCGTGGCGTCGCCGTCCAGCGCGCCGCCGTCGCTGTCGGCCACCACCCGGAACCCGTTGGAGCCGTCGAGCGGCGGGCCGAGGATCGGCGGCGTCACCGCCCCGTCGGCTGCGACCTCGCTGCCGAGGTAGGTGCCGTGGCGGCTCTCGGTCCGGCCGATGCCCGCGAGCGCCCACCAGCTCACCCGGCACCCCGGGTCGGTCAGGGCCAGGGCGCGCTGCGCCCGCCAGTACGCGTCCAGCGCGACGGTCGAGATGTCGGTGCCGTCGACCGTGGCGTTCAGCCGGGCGCTGGTGACCGCCTCCTCCGCGGACGCCACCGCAGCCTCGTCGGCCTGGACGTCCGCGGTCAGCTCCGTCGCCCGCGTCGTCAGCTCGTCGACCCGGCCGCCGAGCCGTTCGCCGCCGCGCGCCAGCCGCTCGACCTCGGCGCGGAGCGCATCGGCCCGCGCCGACAGGAACGCGACGGCGTCGCCCGCCGCCCCCGCCGCCGCGTCGCCGAGGACCGCCTGGCGCCGGAGCTCCTGCAGCTCGTCCGCACCGAGGGCGGGGTCCATGGAGCGGTCGTCCGCAGTGCCCGACACGAACCACTCCGCCGCGATCGCCCGGACGGCCCGACGCCGCACCTCGAGCGCGGCCTCGACCTTCGCCAGCTCGGCCCGGCGGCGGCCGAGCAGCCCGGCGGTCGCCCTGGCCTCCTCCTGCACCGAGCCCAGCGACCGCTGCGTGTCGGCCAGGTCGGCCACGTCGCGGTCGCGCGTCGCCATCGCAGCGTCCCGGCGGGACTCGGCCGCGTCGAGCGTGCGGGAGCTGGCGGGCAGCGCCGCCACCTCGGGGCTGAGCCCGACCGGCACCGGGGGCGGCGGCGCCGGCTGCGACGGCAGGAGGAGCGCAGCGCCCAGCACGAGCGCCGCGCCGATCACCGCCACGCGCCCCGGTGCTCGAGCACCTTCCTCATCACGGTGGGCTTGTCGGTGATGAGGGCGTCGACGCCGAGGTCGAGCAGGCGGTGCGCCTCGGCCGGCTCGTCGACGGTCCAGACGTGGACCTGGACGTCACGGGCGTGGGCAGCGTCGACGAACGCCTGGGTCACCACCGTCACGTTCCGATAGGCGATGGGGACCTGGACGCACCCGAAGCGGGGGCGGCGACCGCGGCGCCGCGCCACCGGCACCCGCGACGCGGCCAGCAGCGCCGCGACCTCGCGCGGCCCGCCGGCGGTGCACAGGTCGGGCCCGAGCAGCGCCCGCACCCGCGCCAGCCGCTCGTCGGAGAACGCGCCGATGTTCACGCGGTCGACGGCGTCGTGGCGGCGCAGCGCCCGGGCCAGGGCGATCACCGCGCCGTCGGACTTGGGGTCGATGTTCCACCGGACGTCGGGGAAGGCGCCGAGCAGCTCGTCGAGCGTCGGGATCGGATCGGTCCCGCCGATGCGCACCTCGCGCAGCTCGGCCGCGGTGTGGGCCGCCACCGCCCCGGTGCGGTCGGTGACCCGGTCGAGCACGTCGTCGTGGAAGGCGAACAGCTCGCCATCGGCGCTCACGTGGACATCGGTCTCCAGGTACCGGTAGCCGGCATCGACCGCGGCCGCGAAGGCCCGCGCCGTGTTCTCCGGCGCGACCTCGTCACCGCCCCGGTGGGCGAGCGCGAACGGCGTGGGCCCGTCGAGGAAGGCGTACCGGGACATCCGTTCGAGGCTACCGGCGAGGTCGGCCCGGGCTCCCTGCGGGGGCGGGCCGGGCCGGCCCCAGATCGTGCGGCGGGCTCAGATCGTGCGGCCGGCGGCGGCCCAGTACTCGTCCTTGAGGAGCCGCTTGTAGAGCTTGCCGGTGGGGTGGCGGGGGAGCTCCTCGCGGAAGTCCACCGAGCGCGGGCACTTCACGTCGGCGAGGTGCTCGCGGCAGAACGCGATCAGCTCCGCCGACAGGGCGGCCGCCTCGTCGTCGTCGGCGGGCATCTGCTCGGGCTGGACGACCGCCTTCACCTCCTCGCCGAAGTCGTCGTTCGGCACGCCGAAGACGGCCACGTCGAGCACCTTCGGGTGCATCGTCAGCACGTTCTCGGCCTCCTGCGGGTACACGTTCACGCCGCCGGTGATGATCATGTAGGCCTTGCGATCGGTCAGGTACAGGAAGCCATCGCTGTCCACGTAGCCCACGTCGCCGAGCGTCGACCACCCGTCGCGCAGGTACGACTCGGCCGTCTTGTCGGGGTCGTTGTGGTAGCTGAACTGCGCCTCGGACTCGAAGTAGACGGTGCCGGACTCGCCGACGGGCAGCTCCTCGCCGTCGTCGCCGACGATGTGCAGCGTGCCCACGATCGGCTTGCCGACCGTGCCCGGGTGCGCCAGCCAGTCCTCGGAGGCGGTGTAGACGAAGCCGTTGCCCTCGGTGCCCGCGTAGTACTCGTGCAGGACCGGGCCCCACCAGTCGATCATCTGGCGCTTCACCGTCACCGGGCACGGCGCGGCGGCGTGCACCGCCACCTGGATCGACGACACGTCGTAGCCGTCCCGGACCTCCTGGGGCAGCTTCAACATCCGCACGAACATGGTCGGGACGAACTGGCCGAACGTGACCCCGTAGCGCTCGATGTTCGCCAGTGCCTGCTCGGCGTCGAAGTGCTCCATCACGACGACCGTGCCGCCGGCACGGTGCACCTGCATGCAGAACCGCAGCGGGGCGGCGTGGTACAGCGGCGCGGGGGACAGGTACACGGTGTCGGGGTTCGCCCCGAACAGCCCGGCCACCAGCATGTACAGCGCGTCGGGCGTGCCGAGCGGGACGTCGCGCAGCGGCACCTTGACGCCCTTGGGCCGGCCCGTCGTACCCGAGGAGTAGAGCATGTCCATGCCCTCGACCGCGCCGGGCAGGTCCTCGGCCGACTGCGACGCCACCGCGTCGAGGAACGGCTCGTAGCCCGGCACCGTGCCGTCGAGCATGAAGCGCTGCTCGACCAGCGGCGTCGCCTCGGCGACCGCGCCGGCCACGTCGGACTTGTAGGCCGACGTGATGAAGACCTTCGCCCCGCAGTCGTCGACGATGTAGGCGATCTCCTCGGCCGTGAGCCGCGACGAGATCGCCGTGTAGTAGAGCCCCGCGTAGTGGGCGCCCCAGGCGATCGACAGGAACCACGGGTGGTTCTCCATGCAGAACGCCACGTGGTCGCCGGGCCCGAGCCCGAGGCTGCGGAACAGGTGGGCGATGCGGTTGGCGCGCTCGTGCAGCTCGGCGTAGGTGACCTCGGCCGCCGGCGCACCGTCGGCGCCCACCACCCGGTAGGCGATCGCGTCCGGCCGGCTCGCTGCGTGGACCCCCGGGAAGAACCTGTCGTCGCTCATGGGCGGCACGGTACCCGTGCGCACCGGGAGCGGTCCGGGCGGTGGCGGTGGCCCGTGCGGGACCCGCCCACGTGGGCGACCCGCCCCGCCGGTACGGTGGCCGCGTGGATGCCGTCGCCGAGTTCGGGGCGCTCGTCGCCGCCGGCGGCCGGCCGCTCGACCGGGCCCTCGCCCTGGTCGCCTCCGTCGGCCGACCGGAGGTGGACGCCGGCGCGCTCGTGGCCCGCATGGACGAGCTCGCCGCCGACCTGCCGGGGACCGACGCCGCCGGGCTGTGCGCCGCGGTGTTCCGGGGCCTCGGCTTCACCGGCAACCGCGACGACTACTACGACCCCGACAACAGCCTCCTCGACCGCGTGCTCGATCGCCGCACGGGCATCCCCATCACGCTGTCGGTGCTGGCGATGGAGCTCGGCCGGCGCCGCGGCGTCGACCTCGTCGGCGTCGGCATGCCCGGCCACTTCCTCCTGCGCGCCGCCGACGACCCCGACCTGTTCCTCGACGCGTTCGACGGCGGTCGGGTGCTCGACGCCGACGGCTGTCGGAGCCTCTTCGCCCGGATGCACGGCGGCTCCACCCCGTTCACCGACGAGTACCTCACGCCGAGCGAGCCCGCCGAGATCGTCGTCCGCGTCCTCAACAACCTCCGCGCCGCCCGGCTGCGCCGCGGCGACCGCCAGGGACTCGCCGACGTCCTGCGCCTGCAGGCCGTGCTGCCCGGCGCCGGGATCGCCGAGCGACGCCAGCTCGCCGGGGTGCTCGCCGCCGAGGGCCGGTTCCTCGAGGCGGCCGACCTCTACGACGGCCTGACGGACGACGACGAGGCGCGCGCCGACGAGCACCGGGCCGCAGCCGTCCGGCTCCGCGCCAACCTGAACTGACCACCGCCCCGACCCGCCGGCAGGGCGGGCCAGGACGTGCGGCGATCCTGCGGTCCGGTCCCCGGCCGTAGCCTCCGGGGATGATCGACCGGGAGATCAAGCGCTCGCTGGGCCAGATGATGAAGGGCGTGCAGGTCGTCGGCGCCGCGCACGACGGGCTGGTGCGGGCCTACACCTCGCACTGGGTCTGCCAGGTCAGCTTCGAGGAGCCGATCGTCATGGCCTCGGTGTCGCCCAAGCACGACACCCACCCGCTCATCCGCGACAGCGGGCGGTTCGCGGTGTCGATCCTCGCCGGCGACCAGGTGGCAGCCGGGCAGTACTTCTCGTACCCGGGCCGGAAGTTCCGCTACCTCGCCGACGAGCTCCTCGAGCTCAACCCCTCGGGCCTGCCGGTCGTCGTCGACTCGATCGCCTGGCTCGAGTGCGAGGTCCTCGAGGTGAAGGAGGGCTGGTCCGACGGGACGCCGGCGGACCACCACCTCTTCTTCGCACGGGTCGTCGAGGTCGGCCCCGGCCGGCTCAAGGAGCCGCCGCTCCTCTACTCGTCCCGCCTCGGGTGGCGGATCGCGGGGGACAAGGCCAGGGAGCCCGGCACGTCGATCCGCGACCAGCTCCTCGAGCGCTTGGAGGCCTCGGGGCTGGCGGTCGACGACGGCGACGACGACGGGGAGGACTGACCCTCACCGCGGGGGACGACGGCATGGCACGACGTGTGCGCCGCCGTCGACCGGACTAACTTGACCGATCGGTCAAGCCGCACGCCGCGGCGCTGCGCAACAGCCCAGGGGGTCCTGCCGATGTCGCTCACCGACGAGTCCGTGGAGACTGCCGTCGATCCCGACGAGCAGCGCGTGATCGAGGCCGTGGACCGGCTGCTCGCCGAGCACCCGCCCGCGGACACCCCCGAGCAGGAGTTCCTCGAGGCGCAGTTCGACGCAGGGCTCGCCTGGGTGCACTTCGCCGAGGGCGACGGCGGGCTCGGCCTCAGCCCCAAGCTCCAGAAGACGATCGCCGAGCGCATCAAGGCGGCCGGCGGACCGCTCGGCGGGGCCAAGAACCCGATCGGCTACGGCATGTGCGGCCCCGCCGTCGAGACCCACGGCACCCCCGAGCAGAAGCAGCTGCTCCGCCCGCTCTTCTCGAACGAGCACATCTGGTGCCAGCTGTTCTCCGAGCCCGGCGCGGGCTCCGACGTCGCCTCGCTCGCCATGCGGGCCGAGCGCGACGGGGACGAGTGGATCGTCAACGGCCAGAAGGTCTGGACGACCCTCGCCCACATCTCGAGCTACGGGCTCGTGATCTGCCGCACCGATCCCGACCTCCCCAAGCACCGCGGCATCACCGCGTTCATCGTCGACATGCACGCGCCCGGCGTCGAGGTCCGTCCGCTGCGCCAGATGACCGGCGAGGCCGAGTTCAACGAGGTGTACTTCACCGACGTCCGCATCCCCGACTCCATGCGCGTCGACGACGTCGGCCGCGGCTGGGGCGTCTCGATCACCACGCTGATGAACGAGCGTGTGTCGATCGGCGGCGGCACCCCGCCCCGGGGCTCGGGCCCGATCGGCCAGCTCGTCGAGGAGTGGCAGCGCTCCGGCTCCGACGACCCGGTCATGCGCGACACGATCACGCAGCTGTGGATCCAGGCCGAGGTCAACCGCCTCACCAACCTGCGCGCCGCCGCCAACCGCAAGGCCGGCACACCAGGGCCCGAGGGATCGGTCGCCAAGCTGGCCATGGCCGAGCTGAACAAGCAGATCTACTCGGTCGCCATGGACGTGCTGGGCCCCGAGGGGATGCTCTACAGCTCCTACGAGCTGGTCCGGCCCCGGCACGCCCTCTTCACCGACGACATGCACAAGAACTTCCTACGGGCGCGCGCCAACTCGATCGAGGGCGGCACCTCGGAGGTCCTGCGCAACATCCTCGGCGAGCGGGTCCTCGGCCTCCCCGGCGACGTGCGGGTCGACAAGGACCTGCCCTGGACCGACGTCCCGCGGTCGTAGGGGTCCGCGCCTCGGTGCGGTGCGCCGGGCGCTCCGGCGGCCGGTCCCGCTCGGCGGGTGAACACCTCGTGAAGCCCACGGCGGTGGCGCCGGTTCCCCGACAGGGGGGCATAGCGTGGAGCCATGCCCCGACGCACGAAGATCATCGCCACGATCGGGCCGGCGTCGGACTCGCCGCCGGTGCTGCGCCGTCTCGTCGAGGCCGGCATGGACGTGGCCCGCATCGGCCTCGCCCACGGCACCCTCGACGACGCCATGGCGCGCTACCGCTCGGTGCGCGCCGTCGCCGCCGAGCTCGAGGCACCCGTCGGCGTCCTCGTCGACCTGCCCGGCCCGAAGGTGCGGCTCGGGACCTTCGGCGACAACCCCGTCCGCCTCGACACCGGCAGCCCGCTGACCCTCGTCCCCGGGCTCGACACCTCCGACACCGCCGTGCTCGGCGTCGACTACGCGGACCTGCTCCTCGACGTGCACCCGGGTGACTCCCTCGCCGTCGGCGACGGCAGCGTGGTGCTCGGCGTCGAGTCCGTCGACGGCGACTCGGCCAAGGCCACCGTCCTGCACGGCGGTCCCGTCCAGGGCCGGCCAGGGCTGCACATCCCCTCGGACCGCCTCAGCATGTCGACCCCGACCCCCGAGGACCTGCGCCTCGTCGACGCGTTCGTCGACGAGGGCGTCGACATGGTCGCCATCAGCTTCGTCCGGTCGGCCCACGACATCCGCCGCATCGGCACCGAGCCCCACCCGCGAGGGCCGCTGATCGTCGCCAAGATCGAGACCCGGGCCGCGGTCGAGAACCTCCAGGGGATCATCGAGGCCTCCGGGGCGATCATGATCGCCCGCGGCGACCTCGGCACCGAGCTCGGCATCGAGGAGCTCCCGCACCTCCAGAAGCAGATCACCCGGGACTGCATCAGCGGCGGCAAGCCGGTCATCACCGCGACACAGATGTTCGAGTCGATGATCACCTCGCCGTCGCCCACCCGGGCCGAGGTGTCCGACGTCGCCAACGCCATCTTCGACGGCACCTCCGCCGTGATGCTGTCCGCCGAGAGCGCCGTCGGCGAGGACCCGGTCAACGCCGTCGCGACCATGAGCCGCGTCGCCGCCCGGGCCGACCAGGAGTTCGACTACGACGCCTGGGCCCGCCGCATCCGGCTCCTGCGGAAGTCCGCCGTCGGCGACAGCGCCGAGGCCCGCCTCACCGACGCCATGACCGCCGCGGCCTGGCGGGCCGCGACCGAGATGGGCGTCTCGGCGATCATCTGCATCAGCGAGACCGGCTTCACCGTGCGGTCGATGGCCCGGTTCCGGCCCGCCATGCCGATCATCGGCTTCAGCCCCAACGAGCGGACGCAGCGGCAGCTGACGATGAGCTGGGGCACGATCCCGCTGCGCGCCCCGCACGCCGTCGACTCCCTCGGGCTCATGGACGACCTCGTCGTCGCCACCCGCGACGCCGGCTACGTGAAGACGGGCGAGATCGTGGCCGTCCTCGCCGGCGTCGGCTCCCGGTCCCGCTCGACCGACATGCTCCGGCTCGCCCAGGTCCCCTGAGCGCGCCCGCCCCGCTGAGCCGCCACGTCGTGGACGGCCTCGGCGTGCTCCGCCGGCGCCCCGAGGCGCCCGATCCCGGCCGGCCGGCCGTCGTCCTCGTGCACGGCGCCATGGACCGCGCCGCCAGCTTCGGCCGCACGATGCGGCGCCTCGGCGACCTCGACGTGAGCGCGTACGACCGCCGGGGCTACGCCACCTCGCTCGACGCCGGGACCGCCGTCACGCTCGACGAGCAGGCCGCGGACCTGATGGCGATCGCCGAGTGGACCGGCGCGCCCACCGTCGTCGTGGTCGGCCACAGCTTCGGCGGGACCGTGGCCATGCGGGCGGCCGAGTCCGACCCGCGCCGGCTGGTCGGACTGGGCGCCTTCGAGTCGCCGGTGCCCACGCTGGCGACCTACCGGTCCGACGGCGCCGACCTCGCGCTCGACGCCGCCGAGGCCGGCGGGCCCCCGGCCGCGGCCGAGGCCTTCTACCGCCTCGTCGTGGGCGACGCGACATGGGACCGGCTGCGGGCCGCGGACCGCGACGCCCGGCTCGCCGAGGGCGACCAGCTCGTCGCCGAGCTCCTCGACCTGCGCCGGCCGTCGGGCACCCCCGACCTGTCCCGGGTCCAGCTGCCCGTCGTCGTCGGGGCCGGCGGCGCGAGCCACGAGGGGTGGAAGGCCTCGGCCGTCGAGCTGGCCGAGCGGCTGCCGCACGCCTTTTACGTCGAGATCGCCGGGGCCGGCCACGGCGCCCACCTGTCGCACCCCGACGAGTTCGCCCGCTACGTCCAGCGCTGCGTCGACGCCGCCACCTGAGCGGCGTCCACCGCGCCGCCGCCCGGTCGTCGCCCCGTGGTCACCGTCACGTCGCCCCGCGGCCACCAGCCGGGCCACGGCACCCCCTAGCCTGCGGGGACGTGGCCACGCTCAAGTCGCTGACACGCCGCAAACCCCGAGTCGCCTTCGTCCTGTCGGGCGGCGGCAACCTGGGCGCGCTGCAGATCGGCATGCTGCGGGCCCTGACCGAGCACGGGATCGTCCCCGACGTCGTCCTCGGATGCTCCGTCGGGGCGATGAACGGCGCCGCGTTCGCGCTCGAACCGAACCGCAGCGGCGTCGACCGGCTCGAGGAGCACTGGACCACCGGGATCTCGGTCATGCCCCCGTCTCGGCTGCCGTCCGTCCTGCAGATGATCCGCAAGGGCGAGTCGCTGCACAGCAACGACAGCCTCCGCCGGGGCCTCGAGATCCTGCTCGGCGCCACCCGGCGGTTCGAGGACCTGCAGCTGCCCTTCGAGTGCATCGCCGCCGAGGTCGACACCGCCGCCGAGCACTGGTTCACCGAGGGCTACCTCGTCCCACCGGTCCTCGCCTCGGCCGCGCTGCCCGCCGTGTTCCCCGTCGTCACGATCGAGGGCACGCGGTACGTCGACGGCGGCGTCGTCGACAACGTACCGATCTCCCGCGCGGTCGAGCTGGGCTGCCGTGAGATCTACGTCCTGCACGTCGGTCGCCACGGCCGACCCGACGCCGAGATCCGCCGACCGATCGACGCGGCCATGCAGGCCTACTGGGTGGCGCGCAACGGGCGCTTCGCCCGGGACCTCGCCGCGCTGCCCGACGGCGTCGAGGCCGTGATCCTGCCGCCGGGCCGGCGCCCGGAGATCCGCTACGACGACTTCTCGCGCACGCCCGAGCTGATCGCCCAGGGCTACGACAACTCGATGCCGTTCCTCGACGAACGGGCCGAGCTCGACACCGAGCGCCGGATCCGCAGCGACGTGCTCCGGCCGCTCGAGCGCTGGATGGTCTCGGCCCGCAACCGCTCGTGGCGCCAGGAGGCCCAGCGCGCCGCGGTCGATCCCGGCGGCGGGATCGTCACCGCGCCACCGGCCGGCGGCGACGGCGCCGAGGTCGACGGCGACGGCGACGGCAACGGGGCGGGTGTGCCGGGTGGTACTGGCCCCGTGCCGGATCGCGGGGCCACGCCGCTGCCGCCCGACGGCGAGCGCCCCGAGTGAGCCCGGTTACGCTGCGCCGATGGCCGACCAGCCCGTCAACCTGAGCGCCTCCGGGCCGCCGGAGACCGTCCTCGACCCTGAGCCGGCGGACGCCGTCGCCGCGCTGGACGCCGCCCTCAACGGTCCCGAGGAGGGCCGCCGGAAGGCCGTCGCCGCGGTCGTCGCCGACCACCCCCGGTTCCTGGCCGGCTGGGCGGAGCTCGGCGACCTCGGTCGGGACGACATCGAGTCCTACGCCTACTACCGCATCGGCTACCACCGCGGCCTCGACAGGCTGCGGGCCTCGGGTTGGCGCGGCACGGGCTACGTCCGGTGGGCGCACCCGACGAACCGCGGGTTCCTGCGGGCCCTCGACGGTCTCCGCGGTGCCGCTGCCCGGATCGGCGAGGTGGACGAGGAGGAGCGCTGCCGCCACTTCCTGGTCCAGCTCGACCCGGAGCGGTACTCGAGCGCCCTCGACGACGCCTGAGCTCAGGGTTCCGTTCGGGGCAGCCGGCCCCGCGCCGTCGGCTCGCGCTCATGGAACGCTCGGTGGCAGGGCGCACATCGCTGGCGCGTCTGGTCGGTGACCGTGTGGCCCGTCTCCGAGAACGGGGGGTCGTGGTCGTACTCGAGCAGCTCGGCGCTCCCGCAGTCGATGCACGTCGGCGTCCGCTCGTCGATCACGGCGCGCTGGCGTGCCGTCGGGTGGCGCCTCGTGTTGGTGGCGTCGATCGGCTTGCCGTCGACGTCGTGGATGAGCGCCCGGATCATCGCCGTCGGCACGAGCTGCGCCACCGCATGTGACGCGACCGGTGTGCCGTCGTGGAGGGTGCAGCCGTCGGCCCGGACGTGCAGCACCACCTGCGTGTCGACGATGGCGCCGGGGCCGTTCGTCATGAGGTCCTCCAGGGCGAGTGCCCGCTGCCGGGCGAGGCTGGACCGATCACCCGCCGGGACGATGCCCTGCCGGACGCGCAGGTCCACGGCGGTGTGGATCGCCTGGATCGCGATCATCGGCGCCCGCACGACAATGCGGCCCATGCCGTCGGGCTCGACCGTGCGCCAGTACCCGGTGCGACGCCGGTGGCGCTCGTCGGCCGTGTCGGGGTCCTCGTTGTCGCCGCACCAGCCGGCCAGGGCCGCCGCCACGTCGTCGCACGGCAGGTCCGCCACCAGCCCGATGAGCTCGGCCTGACGATCGAGGTGGTCCACCGCGATCCGGGTCAGCGTGCGAACGCTGGCGTACGAGAGCTGCCCGGCGGCGTACGCGGCAGCGACCTCGGGGAGCTGGACGAGCGCTTTGGAGATGCGCAGCCACTCCCGCGCCGTGCCGACGTTCACCCGCAGGTGCTCGGCGACCCAGTGGGCACACGTCCGGGCGCCCTTGCGGGCCCACTCGCCCGAGGCGTCGAACGGGGCGAGCGCGGCGATGAGGCGGCGACGGGCGGTGTCCATGCCGCCGCCGGCGGCCAGGATCCGCGCCGCCCAGTCCGCACCGGTCGCGGCCTGTCGATCGTCGGGCATGCCGTCTCCCCGGACCGGCGCGCCGAATGCGCCGCACCACCGTTCGGGGAAGGGCCGCCGCGCCGATCCGGCTGCGGCGCCCGCAGCGTAGGCACCGCCCCCGACACTCACCCTCCGTGGCCGTCACGCGTCGGCCGACGCGCGTCCGCCACGCACCGTGGCCGCGTTCCACTGATCCGGGACCGGAGCGTCTCGTAAGGTCCGGGCATGAGCTTCCCGAGCACGGGCCGGTCCGCCGACGACATCCTCGCCGAGGTCGCACAGGAGCGGGCCGACGACCTGGACTGGCGGGGCGGCCGGGCCTTCAGCCTCGTCTACAACGTCGACGACCCCGAGCTCGAGGCGCTCCAGCACGAGATCGCCGCCATCTTCCTCCACGAGAACGCGCTCAACCCGTTCCGCTACCGGACGCTCCTGCGCATGGAGGGCGAGGTCATCGACATGGCCTGCTCGCTGTTCGGCGCCAGCGCCGGCTCGATGTCCTCGGGCGGCACCGAGTCGATCTTCCTCGCCGTGCAGACCGCCCGGGACCACGCCCGGGCCCGAGGCGTGACCGCCCCCGAGCTCGTCTGCGCCGAGACCGCGCACCCCGCGTTCGCCAAGGCCTGCAAGTACCTCGACGTCCGCCAGGTGCTGCTCCCGACGAGGGCCGACGGCCGTGCCGACCCCGAGCGGTTCGCCGCGGCCATGGGCCCCGACACCGCCCTCGTCGTCGTGTCGTCGCCCTGCTACCCGTTCGGCGTCATCGACCCGGTCGAGGAGATCGCCGCCATGGCGGCCGAGCGCGACCTGCTCTGCCACGTCGACGCCTGCCTCGGCGGCTACCTCCTCCCGTGGTGGGAGCGCCTCGGCGAGCCGGTGCCGCCGTGGGACTTCCGGGTCGAGGGCGTGACGTCGCTCTCCGCCGACATCCACAAGTACGGCTACGCCTACAAGGGCGCCTCCACGGTCCTCTACCGCGACGAGGACCTCTACCGACGCCAGATCTTCATGTACGACAGCTGGCCCGGCGGTCTCTACGCATCGTCCAGCTCGGCCGGCACCCGGCCCGGCCCGCCGATCGCGGGGGCCTGGGCGACGATGACCCACCTCGGCGAGGACGGCTACCTGCGGCTCGCCGAGCGTGTCCGCACCGCGATGCGGGGCTTCACCGCCGGCATCGAGGGCATCGACGGGCTCCGCATCACCTCCGATCCGGACCTCTCACTGTTCGAGTTCGGCTCGGACCCGGACCGCACGAGCGGCCCGCCGGTCGACATCGGCGGCGTCGCCGACGTGATGGACGACAAGGGCTGGAACCTCGACCGCCAGCAGGGCGGCCTCCACGTGATGCTGTCGCCGGGTCACGACAAGGTGGTCGACGCCTTCGTCACCGACCTGGCCGACGCCGTCGCCGACCACGACGCCGACCGCGGCGACGAGCACGTGTACGGCGGTGTCGTCGACCGGGCCTGACCCCGGGGGCGCGGACCCGAGCCTGCCGGCCGTCGCGAGGGCGCCCGTGGGCGCGGTGCTGTGCGGCGGGGCCAGCTCGCGGATGGGGAGCGACAAGTCCCTGTTGCCGACGCCGAACGGTCCGCTGGCCGGCGTCGTGGCCGCCGCGCTCGGCGGTGCGGGCTGCACCGCGGTCGTGCTCGTGGGCGGCGACGGCGCTGCGCTGGCCGAGGCGACCGGCATCCCATGGGTCCCCGACCTCGATCCCGGCGAGGGGCCGCTCGGCGGCGTCGCCACGGTGGCGGCGCACCACCCGGGTCGGACGGCGGTGGTCTGCGCCTGCGACCTGCCGTGGATCCGGGCGTCGGACCTGGCCGGGCTCCTCGACCCGGTCCTCGAGGGCACCGCGGACGTGGGGGTCCCGGTCGTGGGCGGCATGCCGCAGTGGTCGGCGATGGCGCTGTCGGCGCGGGCGGCGGCGGCGCTGGCGGGGGAGTTCCGGGCCGGCGAGCGGGCCCTGCACCGGGCGGTGGCCCGCAGCGGGCTGGCGGTGGCCCACGTGGTCCCCGGGCGTCCCGAGGCCGTGGCCGACGTCGACCGGCCCGAGGACCTGCCGCCGGGCTGGGACCGCCCGGACCCCGGGCCACCACGCTGAACGGCACCATGAACGCCCTTCGGCGTCGAGTCGTCGGTCCGGCACCCGGTCGGGGTAGGTTGCCGTCGTGGCCATCGAGGAGATCACCGTCGAGGAGCTGGCGGACGTGCGGGACGGCGGCGCCTTCGTGCTCGACGTGCGCAACCCCGACGAGTACGAGGAGGCGAGGGTCCCGGGCGTCACGCTCATCCCGCTGCCCGAGCTCGAGTCCCGCTACGTCGAGCTGCCGGTCGTCGACACGGTCTACGTCATCTGCCGCAGCGGAGCCCGCAGCGCCCGGGCGGCCGAGTTCCTGCAGACCAGGGGCACGAACGCCGTGAACGTCGCGGGCGGCACGCTCGCCTGGATCGACTCCGGCCGGGCGGTCGACGCCGGTCCGACGGACTGAGGCGTCCCGACGTCGTGACCGTCGGAGGGGCTGGCGAGTACACGCTCATCGAGGACGACCGTGCGTTCGCCGACCTCCTCGACCGCCTCGCCGGCCAGGACCGCTACGCGATCGACACCGAGTTCCACCGCGAGCGGACGTACTTCCCGCACGTGGCGCTGGTGCAGATCGCGGACGAACACGGCGTGGCCCTGGTCGACGCGCTGAGCGTCGACCTGACGCCGTTCTCCCGGATCCTCGACAGCGACGCCGTGGCGGTGATGCACGCCGCTCGCCAGGACATGGAGGTGCTCGAGCGCAGCACCGGCATCGTCCCGAGGCGCCTCATCGACACGCAAGTCGCGGCCGGCTTCCTCGGCTACACGAGTCCCTCGCTCTCCACGCTGCTGGAGCGGGAGCTGAAGGTGCGGGCGCTGAAGGCCGACCGCCTGACGGACTGGCTGCGCCGTCCGCTCAAGCCGGCCCAGCTCGACTACGCAGCGGCCGACGTCGCGTACCTGCTCGAGCTGCACGACGTGCTGTGGACCCGACTCACCGAGCGGGGCCGTGACCAGTGGGTGCTCGACGCCTGCGAGGAGCTGCGCACCGAGTACCGCGGCCCGCGGGATCCCGACGACGCGTGGCGCCGCATCAAGGAGCTCCGCCACCTGCGCGGCGGCACCCTGGCAGTGGCCCAGGCGGTGGCCGGGTGGCGCGAGCGCCGGGCGATCGAGACGGACCAGACGCCCCGGTTCGTGCTGTCGGACCTCGGGGTGGTGTCGGTGGCGAGCGCGGCGCCGACGACGATCGAGGAGCTGCGCTCGCTGCGCGGCGTCGACGGCCGGAGCCTCCGCGGCGGCATGGGCGACGACCTGCTGTCGGTGATCGCCGCGTCGGTCGGCAGCCGGCCGCAGCGGGCGCCGGCGCAGACGGTGCCCGAGCTGCCTGGCGAGCTGCGGCCCGCGGTGCCGCTCATCTCGGCCTGGGTGAGCCAGCTGGCGCGGGAGCTGGAGCTCGAGACGTCGATGCTCGCCACGCGTGCCGATCTCGAGGACCTGCTGCGCGGCGTGCCCGAGGCCCGGCTCACCCAGGGCTGGCGGGCCGAGCTGGTCGGGGAGCCGATCCGGCGGCTGCTCGAGGGCGAGGCCGCCCTCGCGTTCGACCGGACCGAGGGCCTGGTGCTCGAGGACCGCCAGGGTTGACGCGTCAGAGCGACGCCAGCACGACGGCCGTCGCCACCACGCACAGCACCCCGACCGCGACCCACCCGAAGCGGCGGTCGCCCCGCCGGAACCAGCGCACGGCCAGCCAGCCGACGCGCAGCAGTGGCGCGACCATGACGACGACGATGGACGCGACGGCGCTCCAGTCCGACAGCGGTTCGGGGGCGGCGACGCCGACGACGGCGAGCACGAGGGCGACGCCGACGGCGATGCGCGAGCCGAGGATGAGCGGCTCGAACCGTCCGGCCCGGGGGTCGGGGATCGGCTGGGCGTCGCTCACAGCGTGCGGCCGATCACGATCCCGGCGATGACGACGAGGATGACGGCGGTCGCCCACCGGAGGAGGGTGGGAGGGGCGCCGGTCTGCAACCGGGCGCCGGCGAGTCCGCCGAGGAACGCCCCGGCCAGCGCCGCGCTGCCGGCCTCGACGCCCAGGTCGCCCCTGATCGCGTAGACGAGCAGGCCCGTCGTGGCGGTGATGCCCAGGGTGAAGGTGGTCGTGGCCGCCGCCACCTTCACGGGGATCTTCATGATCTCGCTCATGGCCGGCGTCTTGAGGAAGCCGGCGCCGACGCCCGAGAGGCCCGACACGATCCCCGATGCGAGAGCGGCCGCCAGCCCGGCCGGCACGTGGCGGGCGTGGTACGGCACGACGTGGCCGTCGAGCACGTACTGGCCGCCCAGGGTGCCGGGCCACTCGCCGGGCACGGCCTCGGCGCCGAACGTCGCGGACGGGCGGTTGCGGATGCCGGTCCGGGAGATCGCGGCGGCGGCGCCGACGAGCGCGGCCACCCCGAGGATGCGGGCGAGCAGCACCTCGCTGACGCTGGCGGCGACCAGTGCGCCCCCGGCGGCGCCGGCCGACGCCGCGAGCTCGAAGGTCAACCCGATCCGGTGGTGGACCCGGCCCTCGTCGAGCTGCCGTCCGCCGGCCGCCAGGGACGAGGCACCGACGGTGAGCAGGCCGATCGGCGCGGCCTCGATGGGAGGCACGCCCAGCGCGAGGAGCACCGGCACGAGCAGCGTGGCGCCGCCGATCCCGACGACCGATCCGAGCAGCGCGCTGCCGGCCGCCAGCGCGGCCACGGCCAGGAGCGGGAGGGTCACCCGTCGCTGCGGTCCAGGATGCGGGCCTCGTCGGGTCCGAGGGGCGCCCCGCCGTCGGGGGCCCGCTCGCCGAGGGCCGTGCCGCCGATCCAGGCGCCTCCGGCCCCGGGCACGGCGACCTCCTCGTCGGTGAAGTTGACGAGGACCTCGACCGACGACGGCACGCCGGCGGCGGCCCCGTCGACCCAGCGGCGGTAGCGGACCACGCCGTCCGGGGCGTCGAGGAGCTCGACGCGGCCCCGGTGGAGGGCGGGCAGCCGGCGGCGGAGGTGGAGCAGCCGGCGGTAGTGCTCGAGCATCGACGCCGGGTCACCGGTCTGGCGGGCGGCGCTCAGCGCGGCGGCGTCGGGGGCGAAGGGCAGCCACGGGTCCGCGGGCCAGCCGCACTGCGCGCCGTCGTCCCACGGGATCGGGGCGCGGCAGCCGTCGCGGCCGCCGGGGTCCACGACGCGCTCGGGGGGCACGACGGCGTCCTGCAGGCCGAGCTCCTCGCCCTGGTACAGGAACGGGGTGCCCCGCAGCGTGAGGAGCAGGACGGCGGCGGCCCGGGCCCGGGCCTCGGTGCCGTAGCGGGTGCGGTGGCGGACGACGTCGTGGTTCGACAGGACCCAGCACGGCCAGCCGTCGACCGGTTCGTAGAGCTCGATCGCGCTGGCGATCTCGTCGGTCCACACCGCCGCGTCCCAGGGCGAGTGCAGGGCGGGGATGTTGAAGCCGAGGTGGAGCTCGTCGCCGTGGCCGAGGAAGTCGACGACGCGCTCGCGCTCGAAGACGTAGGTCTCGCCGATGAGGACCGGCGGGCGCCCGAATCGGTCGGTGGCGGCCCGCAGCTCCTTGAGGCGCACGTGCACGCCCGGCCCGTGGTCGAGGACGCAGGCCGGGATGCCGACGAGCTCGGGCGGGGTGTCCACGTCGAGCTGCTTGCCGACCGAGTGCACGACGTCGATGCGGAACCCGTCGACGCCGCGGTCGCTCCAGAACCGGAGCACGTCGGTCATGGCCGCGGCGACCTCGGGGTTGTTCCAGTCGACGTCGGGCTGCTCGGGGAGGAAGAGGTGCAGGTAGTACTGGTCCGTCGTCGGGTCGAAGGTCCACGCGGGGTAGTCGCCGAAGGCGGCGCGCCAGTCGGTCGGCGGCCCGCCGTCGGGGGCGGGGTCGCGCCACACGTACCAGTCGCGCTTCGGGTCCTGGCGCGACGAGCGGGACTCGGCGAACCACGGGTGGTGGTCCGAGGTGTGGCCGGGCACGAAGTCGAGGACGACCTTGAGGCCCATCCCGTGCGCCACCTCGACGAGGCGGTCGGCGTCGCCGAGCTCGCCGAAGAGGGGGTCGACGTCGCAGTGGTCCGAGATGTCGTAGCCGAAGTCGGCCATCGGGGAGCGGAAGAACGGGGAGAACCAGACGGCGTCGACGCCGAGGTCCCGGAGGTGGCCGAGGTGGGCCGTCGCGCCCGCCAGGTCGCCGACGCCGTCACCGCTCGCGTCGGCGAAGCTGCGGGGGTACACCTGGTACACCACCCCGCTGCGCCACCATCGGGGATCGGGCTGGTCGGGTCGGTCCTGCGTCGTCACGCGGTCACACTATCCACGTGTCGTCGGCCGGCCCGGGCCCGTCCCGGAGCCCGTCGAGGGCCCGTGGAATGCCCGGCGGGGAGGGGGGAAGAGGCCGTCGGGGACGGGGGAGGAGGCCCGTCGGGGCGCCTGGGGGTACAACCGGGTCTCCCGGCGCTCGCGCTACACTTGAACGTCCGGTCGTTGATGACGGGGAGTGCTCTGTGAAGAAGGGTCGGCATCGCCGCTACGAAGAAGCCCGGGCCTTGAAGCGCGGCCCGGATCTGGACATCGAGGCCATCTTCACCGACCTGGAGTCCGATCGCCCGCCTGCCGCCCCGGACGACGTCGAGGTGCCCTACGACGACGTCGACGAGGACGATCCCGACCGCTACGACGAGCGGGACTGAGCCAGCAGGGCCCTGATCTCCTCCGGTCCGGCCTCCGCCGGGAGCCGGAGGCCGCCGTGGGGCAGGAGCGACGCCCACGGGGCGTCGTCGACGTCGCCGTGCGGCGGGAGCACCGGACGCCCGCGGACCGCGAGCCCGGCCGGACCCGCGCCCGGCACCGCGGGGTGCCGGAACGACAGCGTGCGGCACCACAGGCCGCCGTCGCTGAGCGTCAGCACCCGCGGCCGCTCCATCGCCTCGACGACGCGCAGCACGCTGCGGTGCAGCGCTCGCGTCCACTCGTCGGCCAGGCCGACGAGGTCCTCGGGCAGGAAGGGCTCACGGGCCCGGCGCCGGACGGCGAGCACGGGCTCCATCTTCGCCTTGCGGTGACCGCCGCGGACCCGGGCCGCCGAGCGGCCGGTGAGGCGGCGGGGCCGGATCCCGACCAGGCGGCTGTCGGCGCGCCAGCCGGCGGCGTCCTGTGCGACCGCCAGGATGCGGGCCGCGTCGGCCTCGTCGACCCGTTCGCCGGTGGGGCCGCGCAGGGCCTTGGACGCGGCGGCGATCGACTCCAGCGCGTCGACGAGCAGCTGGTTCTCGACGGTGTCGAAGCTCCGCTCGGTGGTCATGCAGACGAACACGTCGTCGTTGCCGAGGGCGTTGGCCCGGGCCGTGATGGTCTCGGCCCACATGATCGGGCCCCGCACCGAGTTGATGCAGCGCTCGGCCGAGTTGCTGACCGTCGTCGGGAGCGTCCGGATTCGCAGCTCCATGCCCTCGAGCAAGTGGGCCGCCTCGTCCGACGCCGCCAGCGCGATGGCGGTCGCGTCGCCGAGGGTGGCGCCGTCGATCCCGGTGAGGGCCGTCGCGCAGGCGATCGCCGGGGAGCGCGGCGATCGGCGCCGCCAGAGCTCGGCGGTGGGGGTCCGGTCCGTGGTCCCCGTCGTCCGCGACGGGTGCTGGATCGCCGGCCGGGCCGGCGACGACCGCGTCGTCCACGGTCAGCCGACCAGTTCCTCGCCCAGGAGCTCGGCGACGACCCGGCGGGCCTCCTGCTGCTCGGGCGGGTCCAGCTGCTTCGCCACCGTCCGGTAGAGGCTGACGGCGGTGTGCTCGTCGATGCCCTCGAACTGCGGCAGGAAGAAGGCGTAGAACACCTCGAACAGCATCCGCGACTCGGAGATGTCGTCGCGGCTGCGGCGGCTGACGTAGCGCATGGCGTCGACGTAGATGGCCGGGCCGAGGTTGTTGAGCTGGCGAAGTGGCAGCAGCTTCTTCACGAGCTCGCCCTCGCCCTCGAGGAGCCGCTCGTAGGCCCAGTCGGGCGGCGTCGTCACCTCGATGAAGGCGAAGCGGCGCATGAGCGCGTACGACATGTCGAACAGCAGGTGCTTGTCGAGCGCGTTCATCGTGGCGATGATCCGCCAGCTGGCCGGGAGCCGGATGGGGTCGGTCTCACCGGGGGGCTCGACGCCGTGCGGGACGAGCGAGATCGGCTTGATCTGCCCGCTGCGGCGGAAGGGGAGGACGACCGCCGAGCCCGACAGGACGGTGAACAGCTGGCCGAAGGCCCGGTCGAAGTTCGAGCGGTTGAGCTCGTCGATCACGAGCCACTTGCCGGTCTCGATCGCCTCGACGAACAGGCCGGGACGGAAGATGAGCCCCTCGGGCGTGGGCTGGAGGCCGCCGATGGTCTCGAAGGTGGTCCACTCCGAGGTGGCGGTCGTCGGCTGGTAGCCGGTGCAGAGCATCGAGTGGCGGCCCAGCTCGGCCGCCAGGTAGGCGAGCGTGGTCTTCCCGGTGCCGGGTGGTCCGGTCAGGATGACGTGCTTGCCGGCGTCGAGGGCGGCGACCAGCTGGTCGACGACGTAGGGAGGGAAGATCATCCCCTCCTGCTCGGCGACCCGGGTCAGTTCGGGGGCGGAGAACGCGGTCACACCTGACAGTTCGGCGCGGTCCGGACCCGCCTTGAGGAACGGGTGGGAGTCGGTTCAGGGAGCGCCGAGGGCCTGGCGGCGGCGGACCGCCGGGTGCGGCAGCCATGTGACCCCGGCCGCGGGCCCGTCGTCGACGCCGAGGTGCTCCCGGAGCCGGTCGTAGACGGCCTGCCCGACGAGCCCGACGATGTCGTCGCGGCACGTCGTCACGAGCGGTTCGTGGGCGGTGAACGCCTCAGGTGCCTCGGTGCACCACCAGTGGAACTCGAGGCCGCCCTCGCCCCAGTCGCGGCGTCGCCACTCCCGGACCGTGTGGGTGGTGTGGCCGACCTCGTCGGTGTGGTACTCGAGGCGGATCGGCACCTGCCAGCAGACCTCGGGCTTCCAGTCCATCGGCCGCTCGCCGGCGTCGAGCGCGGCGACGTGGAGGGCGCAGCCCGCGCCGCGGTGGAAGTCGGTGCGGTTGAGCAGGATGCACGCGCCGTCGTGGACGCGGGTGACCCAGTCGCCGTCCTCGTTGCGGGTGATGGCGCCGCCGGCGGCGCGGGGCCTCCTTGCGCAGCTGCCACTGGTCCTTGCTCAGCCGGCCGATCAGCTCGCGCACGCGCACCCGGTCGGGCTTGTCGGCGAAGTGGGCGCCGAACGAGCAGCACCCGTGCCCGAGGTCGGACGCGTCCTCGTCGAGCACCCCCTTGCAGCCGTCGCCGAAGATGCAGCGGTAGGGGCTCATCAGGAACGTGGCGTCGAACATCCAGGTGTCGCCGTCGTGCTCGAAGCTGACCCACTGCCGGGTGCTCGTGTCGTCGGCGCCCGGCGGCGGGGGTTCGACCGGGGCGGGGGGAGGAGCCACTCGCCGAGACTACCGACGTGGCACGACCACCGATGTCACCCGGAGGTGGTAGAGGTTGCCCCCATGGCAGGCGAGTTCGACGACATCCGGGGCCGGCTCGAGGTCATCGCGGAGGAGCTGGCCGACCTGGCCATCGTCCGGCTCCGCGAGTCGATCGACGCCGGCGGCCACGAGCTCCCGGTCGACGAGAAGCGCCTGACCCGGGCGCGACGCGCGGTGGAGAAGGCGATCAACCTGCTCGACGAGCCCGACGACGTGGCCTGAGCGGTCCGGGCCGGTCGGAGCCGCCGTCGGCGCGCGCTCGTCCACGGGGGCTGTGACGCACGGCAACCCGGTGGGGGCGCGTCGGTCGGGCCGGTAGGTTCGGTCCGTGGGCAAGGTCAGGGACGGCATCGACGACGTGATCCGGGACTGGGTCGGTCGCCAGCACCTCTTCTTCGTCGCCACCGCGCCGTCGGGCGACGGCGGGCACGTGAACCTCTCGCCGAAGGGCATGGGCGACACGTTCGCCTTCCTCGAGGGCGACCGCTGCGCCTACCTCGACCTCACCGGCAGCGGCGCCGAGACGGTGGCGCACCTCCGCCAGAACGGTCGGATCACGTTGATGTGGTGCGCGTTCGACGGGCCGCCGCGCATCGTCCGCTTCCACGGCACGGGTCGTGTCGTGCTGCCGGGCGACGACGGCTGGGACGAGCTGGTCGGCCACTTCGGACCGCACCGCGGCGCCCGCTCGGTGATCGTGGTCGACGTCGACCGCGTCGGCGACTCGTGCGGCTACTCGGTGCCGCTGATGGACTACGTCGCCGACCGCACGCGGCTCGACGACTGGGCCTCGAACCGCAGCGACGAGGAGCTCGACGCCTACCGGGCGCGGAAGAACGCCGTGAGCATCGACGGCCTCCCCGCGTTCGACGTTCCCGTCGAGCCGGCCTGAGCAGGGCTGCGGCACCCGGTCACGCTGGGCGCCGTGGACGACGTCAGAACGTGTTGATCACCCGGATCATGGCGTGCAGGCGCGCGTACTCGTTGTTGATGAACCGGAACCGGATCCGGTGCATCGACAGGGCGTCGCCGTCGGCGATCTCGACCGGGGCGGGTTCGGTCCGCTCGATCTCGCCCGACGCCACGATGTCGGAGAACTGCTCGTTGAGCTGGGCGAGCTGCTCGTCGGTCGGCTCCTTCCGGAGCCGGAGCACCAGGCGGCCGCCGACGTAGCGGATCGAGTCGAAGACCCGGTAGAAGCGGGTCAGGTGCTCGATGGCGTCGCCGACGTCCGAGGTGATGTGGAACAGGTCGAGGTCGTCGCGGCGGATGAGGCGCGAGTCGAGGAGCTCGACCTCGAGGAAGTGGCGGAAGCTGCGCCAGTAGGCGTCGCCCTCGGGCTCGAACAGCACGATGGGAGCCGGCACCTCGCGACCGGTCTGCAGGAGGGTCAGCAGCTCGAAGGTCTCGTCCATGGTCCCGTACCCGCCGGGGAACATGACGTACGCGGAGGCCTCCTTCATGAAGGTCAGCTTCCGGTTGAAGAAGTACTTGAAGTTGATGACCTTGCCGTCGTTGACCATCACGCCCCCGCCGGCCGGCTCGAACGGCAGGACGATGTTGACGGCGAAGCTGTTCTCGGTGCCCGCGCCCTCGATCCCGGCGGTCATGATCCCGGGCCCGCCACCGGTGATGACCATCCAGCCCTCGTCCGCGATCGCCCGGCCGACGGCCCGGGCCGCGCCGTAGGCCGGCTCGTCGATGCCGGTGCGGGCCGAGCCGAAGATCGCGAGCTTGCGGACCGAGCGGTACGGGTCGAAGACGTGGAAGGCGTAGCGCATCTCCTTGAGGGTGGAGTTGGCGATCTTCAGGTCGCCCCGCGACAGGCCCTCCTTCGCCATCCGCAGCACCGACGTCATCAGCTCGAACGCGAGGTCCTGGTTGCTGTCGACGCCCGCGTCGGCGAGCAGCTCCTCGACGCGGGCGTCGAGGTCGTCGTCACCGGTCCGGTACCTGGGTCTGCGCTCGGCCATCGGTCGATCACGGTACCGGTGCCGGGGCGTCGGACGGTCACGCCGGGCGGGGCTGCGGTGGGGCCGTGGGTCGCACCCTCCGGCCGTCTCCCGTGGGAAGATCCGCGCCGGTCGACGAGGGTGCGGTGCTGGATCCGCACGGACGCGGAAGGGGGGTGACGTGGACGACGGGTCGAGCGGCGCTGGGACGGTCGAGGTCGTCGCGCCCGTGGCGCCACGATCGGACTTCGACCTGCTGTTCGCGCGCACCTATCCGGCGGTCGTCGGGCTGGCCCGCCGCGTGCTCGACCGCGACCGCACCGCGCCGGCGGCGTCCGACCCCGCCGCGGACGAGGTGGCGGTCGAGGCGCTCTGCCGGGCCCGGGTGCACCACCTCCGGGACACCGACCGGGCGGCGCAGCGCATCGTGGGCTGGGCGGGCCGAGCTCTGCCTCGCCCGCCTGATCGGCCACCCCGGCCACGTGGCGCTCCCCGACGGCGCCCGCGCCGACCAGCTGCTGCCGGCCGACCTCCTCGAGGACGGCGTCGGCGCCGAGTGGGACGTCCACGGGCTCGCGCTGTGGGAGCTGCAGGAGGCCCTGTCGGGCGCCCGCCGCGTGGACCGGCGCGTCGGCGTGGTGTGCCTGGGCTGCGGGCTGCCGCCGTGGCAGGCCGCCGCGCTGCTCGGGATGGCCCCGGCCGCGGTCGACGAGAGCCTGGCCCGCATCGGGACCCGCCTGGCCGACCGGCGACGGGTGTCGGCCGAGGTCGAGAGCCCGCTCGACGCCCGCCTGGGGGACCAGTGAGCGAGGTCAGCGACCTCGAGGTCGTCGACACGCCCGCCGGACCGGCCGGCACCGGACCGGCGGGTGGGGGCTCGGGCGACGGGGACCGGGGCGCGCCGCGCGTCGACGGGTCCGACGGCGCCGAGGGGCCGGAGCCGTCGCCGGCGTCGGTCGTGCTGGCCGGCCTCGCCGTGCCGGGGCTCGACCTCGACGAGGCCCGCCACCTCGTGGGGGTGCGGGCCGGGCGCCGGCTGCGCCGCCGCCGGGCCGTGCTCGGCGGGGTGGGGGCCGTGTGCGCCGTCGCGCTCGGGGTGCTGCTGTGGCCGCACCCCGACCCCGAGGAGATCAACGCCGACGGCGACCGCACGACGACCACGACGACGACGATCGCCCCGGCCACGACGGCGCCCGTGGTCGTCACGACGGTGCCGATGACCACGGTGCCGACCTCGACGACGACCGGCCCGACGCTGACCACGGTCCCGGTCACGACCGCACCCCCGACGACCGTGCCGCCCAACCAGGTGATGACGGCCTCGGCGACGCTCGTCGACGCCGAGGGCCGGCCGACCACGACCCCCGCGGCCGGCCAGGCGGTGGTCCTGCAGGTGACGTGGAGCGATCCCGACGTCGTCGACGCGGCGGCGGTCGGGGCGACGGCGGACTTCGGCGACCCGGCGATCACGCTGCCGGTCGCGGCGAGCGCGGAGCGGCCGCCGTGCGACGGCCGGGGCACGGGCGCGAACGGCACCATCGCGGTGCCGTTCCGCTATGCGACGCCCACCGCGGAGGGGGCCTCGACGGTGATCCGGGTCGAGGTCACGGCGTGCGACGGGAACGGGGCGTACGGCGAGCGCCAGCGGATCGACGTGCCGGTGCGCGTGGCCGCCCCGGCACCGGGCACGCGTGCGGTCGTCGTCGGCGGGGGCGACGGCCGGTCGCCCGACGCGGCCGAGGTGCTCGCTGCGGCGGGGGCGCTCCTGACGCCGCCGCGGGTGCCCGACCTCGCGCAGGTGCTCCCCGACGGCACCACCCGGGCGACCGTCGCCACGATCCCCACGACCTACTCGGGCGGGATGCTCCTGCGCTGGGGCTCGACCTGCCAGGCGACCGCCAGCGCCGTCACGGCGGGGACCGGCACCGTGACGACGGTGCTGGTGCCGGGCCTGGCGACCTGTCCCGGTCAGGCCGGGGCGGTGGCGGGCACGGGGTCGCCGACCCGGCCGTAGAGCGTCGTGCGCTGCACGAGCGTGCGGCCGAGCGGTGCGAGCAGGTCCCGGAAGTCCTCGGCGGTGGCCATCGTGCCGTGCTCGGCGCCCGCGGCCCGACTGATGTTCTCGTCCATCAGCGTGCCGCCGAGGTCGTCGACGCCGGCCTGGAGCAGCTGCCCCACGCCGGCGAGCCCGAGCTTCACCCACGACGCCTGCACGTGGTCGATCGTGTCCCGGTAGGTGATCCGGGCGATCGCGTGCATGAGCACGACCTCCCGGAAGGTCGGACCGCGCCGGGAGCGGTGCTGGAGGTAGAGCGGCGCGGCCATGTGCACGAACGGCAGGCCGACGAACTCGGTGAAGCCGCCGGTCTCCTTCTGGAGGTCGCGGGTCAGGAGGAGGTGGCGGGCCCAGCTCCGGGGCTGCTCGACGGTGCCGAACATGATCGTGACGTTGCTGTTGAGCCCGACGGAGTGGGCGGTGCGGTGCGCCTCGAGCCACTCCTCCGTGTTGATCTTGTCCGGGCAGATGACGGCCCGGACGTCGTCGTCGAGGATCTCGGCCGCGGTGCCGGGCAGCGTCCGGAGCCCCGCCTCCTTCAGCCGCGTGAGGTAGTCGGCGAGCGGCTCGTCCAGGCGTCGGGCGCCCTCGGTCACCTCGAGGGCGGTGAAGCCGTGGACGTGCATGTCGGGCACGGCGTCCTTCACGGCCCGGGCGACGTCGATGTAGTAGTCGCCGTCGAAGTCGGGGTGGATGCCGCCCTGCAGGCAGACCTCGGTCGCTCCCTCGGCAGCGGCCTCGACGGCGCGCTGGGCGATGTCGTCGAGGGTCAGCAGGTAGGGGTTGCCGCGGAGGTTCAGGCTCAGCGGTCCCTTGGAGAAGCCGCAGAACCGGCACTTGAAGGTGCAGACGTTCGTGTAGTTGATGTTGCGGTTGCGGACGTAGGTGACCTCGTCGCCCACGATCGCCCGGCGCAGCTCGTCCGCGACGGCGGCCACGGCCGCCACCTCGGGGCCGCGGGCTGCGAACAGCGTGAGGATCTCGTCCTCGCCGACCTCCTGGCCGGTGCGCACGCCGTCGAGCACCTCGGCGACCGGACCGGTGACGCGCTCGGACGGGGCGGGGACGAGGACCGGCGGTGCGACGGGCGCGCCCGAGTACCACTGCGTGGAGCGGGGGCCGACCAGCGTGACCTCGGCGTCGTCGCCGACGGGGGTGATCGACGCGACCTTCTGGGGGAACTGGGCGCCGGGATCGTCGCGGCCGAGCCCCTCGGCGTCGGAGCGGTCGAGCACGGCGAAGTGCAGGCCCTCGTCGAGCCAGCGCTGCGGGTCCAGCGCGAACTCCGGGTGGACGGTCAGCCTCGGGGCCAGGCTGTGGCCGCGCGCCTCGGTGACCTCGCGAAGGCGGTCGAGGTCGGGCCACGGGCGCTCGGGGTTGACGTGGTCGGCGGTGACGGGCGAGACGCCGCCCCAGTCGTCGATGCCGGCGTCGAGCAGGACCCCGAAGTCGTCCGACAGGTTCGGCGGCGCCTGGAGGTGGATCTCGGGCGGCAGGATCAGCCGGGCGAGGGCGATGGCGTCGAGGTACACGTCGGGTGGGCACGGCGGCGCGAGGTGCATGGCGGTGCCGTCCTTCGGGAGGAAGTTCTGGACGATCACCTCCTGGACGTGGCCGTGCCGGCGGTGCGACGCGGCGATCGCCTCGAGCGCGTCGATGCGGTCCTGCCGGGACTCGCCGATGCCGACGAGGATCCCGGTGGTGAACGGGATCGCCAGCTCGCCCGCCGCCTCGAGGGTCGCCAGCCGGCGGGCCGGCTCCTTGTCGGGGGCGCCGCGGTGGGCGGGGAGGTCGGGGTTGAGCGACTCGACCATCATCCCCTGCGACGGCGAGACCGCCCGCAGCAGCGCGAGGTCCTCGTGGGAGAGGGCACCGGCGTTGGCGTGGGGGAGCAGGCCGGTCTCGTCGAGCACCAGCCGGCACATGGCGGCGAGGTACTCGACGGTCGAGGCGTAGCCCCGCTCCGCGAGCCACTCCCGTGCCACCGGGTAGCGGTCCTCGGGCGCCTCGCCCAGCGTGAACAGCGCCTCGTGGCAGCCGCGGCGTGCGCCGGCGCGGGCGATGCGCAGCACCTCCTCCGGCTCGAGGAACGGCGAGGTGAGCCGCGCCGGCGGCTGGGCGAACGTGCAGTAGCCGCAGCGGTCGCGGCACAGCATCGTCAGCGGGATGAAGACCTTGGGGGAGTAGGTGGTGCGGGTCCCGTGGGCCGCGTCGCGCACGGCCCGGGCCCGGGCCATCAGCTCGTCGAGCGGCAGCGCCGCCGGGTCGTCCGCGCCGGGGGCGAGGGGTGTCAGCTCGGTCATCCGTCGTCCCTTTCGGCGCGGCCCGGACCGGGCCGGCTCGCGATGTCGGTCGGGGTGAAGTCCTCGTCGCACGTCGGGCAGTGGAACCCGAGGTGGATCTCGGTGCCGCACGGCTCGTGCACGAGCAGCGTCGGTGCGCCGTCGGGGCCGCTCAGCCAGCGGTCGCCCCACTGCATGAGCGCCACCAGGATCGGCGACAGCTGGAGGCCCATCGCGGTCAGCCGGTACTCGTCCCGGGGCGGGTGGTCCTGGTACCGGCGACGGGTCAGCACGCCCGCGTCGACGAGCTTGCGGAGGCGGTCGGCCAGCACGGCGCGGGGGATCTCGAGGTCGCGACGGAGCTCGTCGAAGCGTCGCAGGCCGCGGAAGGCGTCGCGCAGGATGAGGATCGTCCAGCGGTCGCCGACGATGTCGAGCGATCGGGCGATCGAGCACGCCGGGTCGTGGTCGGGGAGGGCCTCTGGCAGTGCCACGGCGGGCACCCTACCTCGGTTCAGGATCTGAACCCACCACCCCGACAGGATCGGCGCGACCATCGCGGCCATGGCCGGATCGACCGCCGACGACGTCCACCGCATCGCCGCGGCGATGCCCCACGTCACCTTCGAGGTCGGCTCCCAGGGCAACCGCGTCTACCAGGTGGGGAAGAAGTCGTTCGTCTTCTTCCGCACGCCCCGTCCCGACGCCGTCGATCCGGACACCGGCGAGCGCTACGACGACGTGATCGTGCTCTGGGTCGGGGGCGAGGAGGACAAGCGCGCCCTGGTCGAGGACCCGACCAACCCGTTCTTCACCACCGCCCACTTCGACGGGCACCCGTCGGTGCTCGTGCGGGCGAGCCGCCTGGGCGAGGTGGACCTCGACGAGCTGACCGAGATCGTCCAGGACGCCTGGCTGGCGCAGGCGTCGCCGACCCGGGCCCGGGCGTGGCTGGCCGAGCACGGCCTGCCCGAGGAGACCTGAGGCGGGGCCGCCTGGGGCGGGGCCGAGGCGGCCGGGATCGTCAGCCGAGCTCGCGGGCGCGGGTCTCGAGGACGCCGAGCAGCTCGTCGAAGCTCTTCTCGAAGGCGGTGACGCCCTCGGCCTCGAGCACCTTGGCCACGTCGACCATGTCGACGTGGGCGCCGATCTCCGCCCACGTGGCCCGGGCGCCCTCGACGTCCGCGTCGAGCGTGCGGGCGACGGTGCCGTGGTCCTCGAACGCCTCGAGCGTCGAGTCCGGGATCGTGTTCACCGTGTCGGGGCCGATGAGCTGGTCGATGTAGAGCGTGTCGGGGTAGGCGGGGTTCTTCGTCGACGTCGAGGCCCACAGCGGGCGCTGGCGGCGGGCCCCCTGGTGGGCGAGCTCCTCCCAGCGCGGGCCGGCGAAGGCCTCCTTCGCCATCTGCCCGGCCAGCTGGCCCTGGGCGACGGCCGCCTGGCCCCGCAGCGCCAGGGCCTGGTCGGTGCCGACGGCCTCGAGCCGCCGGTCGACCTCGGTGTCGACGCGGCTGATGAAGAAGCTGGCGACCGAGGCGATGCGGCTGAGGTCGCGGCCGGCGTCGGACGCGGCCGCGAGCCCGTCGATGTAGGCCTCCATCACGGCGGCGTAGCGGTCGAGGCTGAAGATCAGCGTGACGTTGACGTTGACGCCCTCGGAGATCATCTGGCGGATGGCCGGCAGGCCCTCGACCGTGGCCGGGATCTTGACGAACAGGTTCGGCCGGTCGATGCGGGCCCAGAGGTCGCGGGCCATGTCGATCGTCGCGTCGGTGTCGCGGGCGAGCGACGGCGCCACCTCGACCGAGACGTAGCCGTCGCCGGCGTCGGAGCTGTCGTAGAGCGGGCGGAACAGCGCGAGCGCGGCGGTGATGTCGTCGGTCACCATCGCCCAGTAGGCGTCCTCGATCGAGGCGCCGCCCCGCACGAGCTCGGTCAGCTGCGCGGTGTACTCGTCGCCCGACTCGATCGCCTTCTGGAAGATCGACGGGTTCGAGGTGATCCCGCGCACCCCCCGGTCGATCCAGCGCTGGATCTCGCCGTCGGCGAGCCAGCCGCGCTTGAGGTTGTCGAGCCACGGGCTCTGGCCCTGCTCGGTGTAGAGGTCCTGCAGGCGTCCCATGCGGCAACGCTACTGCCGCCGCGGGTCGCCCGACGCCCCACGGTCCGGGTGGTCCGTGGGGCCCCGCTCGGGGCGCGGTGCGGCGTCAGCCGAGCAGGTCGCGGGCGACGGCGGCGACGTGCTCCGGAGTGATCCCGAGCTCGCGCAGCACGACGTCGCCGGGGGCCGAGGCGCCGAAGCGGTCGATGCCGACCGACGCGTCGGCGTAGCGCTCCCAGCCCAGCGTGACCCCGGCCTCGACCGACACGGTGGGCACGCCGGGCGGCAGCACCGCGTCCCGGTAGGCGGCGTCCTGGGCGTCGAAGCGGCTCCAGCACGGGAGCGAGACGACCTGGACGGACCGCCCCTCCTCGGCCAGGGTGCCCGCGGCCTCGAGCGCCACGGCGACCTCGGTGCCGGTGGCGACGAGCACGAGGTCGGGCGACTCGGCGTCGGCGACCACGTAGCCGCCCCGGTCGACGCCCTCGACCGCCCGCTCGGCCGTGGTCGGCAGCACCGGGGTGTTCTGCCGGCTGAGGATCAGCGCGACCGGCCCGGTGCCATCGATCGCGACGCGCCACGCCGCCGAGGTCTCGTTGCCGTCGGCGGGCCGGATGACGGTCAGGTGCGGGATCAGCCGCAGCGACATGACCTGCTCGACGGGCTGGTGGGTGGGCCCGTCCTCGCCGACGCCGACCGAGTCGTGCGTCCAGACGAACACGCACTTGGCGTCCGACAGCGCGGCGAGCCGCGCCGCCGGCCGCATGTAGTCGCTGAAGACGAGGAACGTGCCGGCCGCGGGGAGGATGCCCCCGTGGTGGGCGGCGCCGACCATGATCGAGCCCATCGCGTGCTCGCGGATGCCGAAGTGGATCTGCCGGCCGCCCGGCGTCTTGGCCGACAGCACGTCTTCGCCCGGCAGCTTGGTGCCGGTGTTGCCGATGAGGTCGGCGGCCCCGGCGACGAGCCCGGGCACGACGGCGGCGAGCGCGGCGACGCAGTCCCCGCTGGCGACGCGGGTCGCCGGCTTGTCGGCCTCGGTGTACGAGGGCAGCACGTCGGTCCAGCCCGGCAGGCCGCGGGCGCCGAGCGACGCGTCCCACTCGGCCTCGCGCCCCGCGAGGGCGACGCGGGCCCGCTGCTCCCAGTCCTCGCGGGCGATCCGGCCCCGGGTCCCTGCCTCGCGGTACAGCGAGAGGACGTCGTCGGGGACGTAGAAGGGCTCGTCGGGCAGGCCCATCGCCGCCTTCGTCTCGGTGATGTCCTCGGGCTTGAAGGCGAGCCCGTGGGCCGAGGCGTCGTCGGTCAGGCGCGGCGACGGGTAGGCGATGTGGCTGCGGAGCACGATCAGCGACGGCCGGTCCTCGACCGACCTGGCCTCGAGCAGCGCCTCCTCGAGTGCGTCGAGGTCCTCGGCGGCCTCGCCCAGCTCGAGGACGTGCCAGCCGTAGGCGTCGAAGCGGGTGGCGGCGTCGTCGGACAGCGCGAGCTCGGTCGGCCCGTCGATCGAGATGTGGTTGTCGTCGTAGACGTAGACGAGGCGCCCGAGCCCGAGGTGGCCGGCGAGCGACGCCGCCTCGTGGCTGACGCCCTCGGACAGGTCGCCGTCGGAGACCATCGCCCAGATGTGGTGGTCGCACACGTCGCTGCCGAACCGGTCGCGCAGGGACGCCTCGGCGATCGCCATGCCGACGCCGTTGGCGAAGCCCTGGCCGAGCGGACCGGTCGTGACCTCGATGCCGGCGGTGTGGCCGAACTCGGGGTGGCCGGGCGTGTTGGAGCCCCACTGGCGGAACTGCTCGAGGTCCTCGAGCGTCAGGCCGTAGCCGGTCAGGTACAACATCGCGTACTGCAGGATCGAGGCGTGCCCGCAGCTCAGGATGAAGCGGTCGCGGTCGGCCCAGTCGGGCGCCGACGCGTCGTAGCGCATGATCCGCGTCCACAGGACGTGGGCGAGCGGGGCCAGGGCCATGGCCGTGCCCTGGTGGCCGGAGTTGGCCTTCGCCGGCGCGTCCATGGCCAGGCCACGGATGACGTTGATCGCTCGCTGCTCGAGCTCGGCAGTGGGCTGTGCCGTCGTGGGCGACGTGTTCGACATGGGAGGTCCTGTCCGATCGGTGACCCGGGGATCGTAGCGAGCACCCCGGGGGCCACGAACCCGGGGGGCGCCGGGTCCACGCACCCGACGGCGAGGCGGGTCGCCCGCCTCAGGGCCAGGCGGGTGCGGCGTCGACGAGCAGGACGCACATCGCGGCGTCGTGGAGCGCCGGGTGCCCGCCGACGGGGCCGAACGTGCCCGAGCAGAACGTGCCCGCCACGGCGGCGCCGTCGAGGGCCTCGCTGACCGTGAGCGCGTCCTGGTCGGGACCGCCGAAGAAGTCGGAGCCCCGGGCCGTGTCGGTGAAGCAGAGGGCGCCGGCGGCGGTCAGCCCGCCGAGCGCGTCGACGAGGTCCTCCCTCGCCGAGGCGGCGTCGCGGACCTGGAACCTGACCGTGGCGCCGACCGGGATCTCGTCGCCGATCGCGACGACGCCCGCCTCGCGGTCGCCGCCGAGCACGCGCCGGACGAGGAAGTCGCCGCGGCCCGGTTCCTCGAGGTGCTCGTCGACCACGCGCCCGATGCGGAGCCCCTCGGCCGCCAGGGCGCGATCGGTGTCGTCGAGGCCGTCGACGACCTCGAGCAACCGCTCGAGGGCGGGACGACCGGCCAGCTCGTGGAGGCGGTTGCGCTCCGACCTCGTCACGGTGAACGGCGGCCCGATCGGCCGGCACCCCTGCGACACGGCCGTCATGAGGGGGACGGTGTCGTCGACGAGCGCGGCGACGGCGCCGTGGTCGTGGATGGCGGCGTCGAGCACCAGGCGGTTGCCGCCCGGGCGCCGCGCCGCCGACGCCGCCCCGCCGACGACCGACAGGCCCGGGGCGGTGACCGCGAGGTCGCCGAGTGCGAGGTCGACCGGGAAGCTGAACGGGTCGGTGAGCAGGACCAGGGTCCCGCGGGTGCCCTCGAGCGCGCCGGCGCCGCGGAGCTGCGGGCCGTCGGCGCCGGGGACGGTGTCGATGCGCACGGGTCGGATGCGGGCCCCGCCGAACCACATCGCCTGCACGACGAGCGCGGCGTGGTCCTCGACCTCCCGGGCGCCGCCGAGCACCGACTGCGAGGCCGCGCCGACGAGCACCCGCGGCTCGAGCAGGTGCCGCACGGCGCGGACGATGTCCTCGAGCGCGCCGAGGTGCGGCTCGGTGGCGAACAGCGTGACGAGGTCGGGCCGGGGCCCGCCCACCTCGAGCAGGTGGCCGACGGTCTCGCCGACCGCATGGGTCGCGAGCGGGTGCTCGCTGAGCGCGGCGCCGACGACGGTCACGGGCGCCGCCTCAGGCGCCGGCCACCGGCGCCAGCAGGGTGTAGGGCACCACGGTCATGGGACCCATGTCGATCCGGCAGTGCGCCTCGACGGTCCCCGCCTCGGGGAACTCGAGCTCGGGGCGGACGAGGCGGTAGGCGAAGCGTCCGGGGTCGATCTGCAGCGGCTGCACGTTGCGGGCGATCTGCTCGCCGTCGCGCAGGAACACGACCTCGAGCGCGGCGTTGCCCGGGTGATCCGTGGGGCAGCGGACGATCACGACGAGGTGCGGTGTGATCGTGAGCGGGAACGGGCCCGGCGCGGCCGCCGAGAACTGGATCCCGGTGAGGTCGAGCCGGGCCGCGCCGCCCTCGGCCTGGCGCACCTGGATGTCGTCCGCGAACAGGGCTGAGACGATCTGCATCCGGCGAATGCTACGGCCGCCACCTCGCCGCGTAGGGTTGCCCCCCATGCCAGCGGACCCCGCACCCACGGCGCCTGCGACGGCGCCGTCACCGTCGTCCACGCCAGCGGGAGGACCGTCCCGGACCCTCTCCGAGGCCGACTCGAAGGCGCTGCTCGCGGGCTTCGGGGTGCCGTTCGCGGAGGAGCGCCTGGTGGGCTCGGCCGACGAGGCCCGTGCCGCCGTCGCCGACCTCGGCGGACCGGTGGTGGCGAAGCTGTGCGGCGAGCACGTCGCGCACAAGACCGAGCGCGGGCTCGTGCGGCTCGGGCTGGCCGATGCCGACGCCGCGGCGGCCGCCACCGAGGCGCTGCTCGAGGCCGCACGACCCGAGGACGCCGCGACCGGCGTGCTCGTCGCGCCGATGCTCAGCGGCAACCGGGAGCTGATCGCCGGGATCGCAACCGACCCGCAGTTCGGCCACACGGTCCTGCTCGGCCTCGGCGGCGTGCTGGCCGAGGCGGTCGCGGACGTGACCGTCCGCCTCGTCCCGATCACGCGGGTCGACGCCGAGGAGATGATCGAAGACCTCCGCTCGCAGGCCCTGCTCGGCGAGTTCCGGGGCGAACCGGCGCTCGACCGCTCGTCCGTCGTGGACGTGCTGCTCGGCCTCTCGGCCGCGGCCGAGGCGGTGCCGGCGCTGGTCTCGGCGGACCTCAACCCGCTGATCGTGCACGAGGGCCGGGCGGTCGCCGTCGACGCGCTCGTCGAGCTGCGGGAGGAGGCCTCGTGAGCGGTCCGACCGTCGAGGAGTTCCTGGCGCTGTTCGACCCCAAGGGGGTCGTGATCGCCGGTGCGTCGACGCACCCCGGCAAGTTCGGCTTCGTCAGCCTCCACAACATCCTCGCCTCGGGCTACGCGGGGAAGGTCTTCGCGACGAACCTCGAGGGCAGCCCGGTGCTCGGCGTGCCGACGCTCACGTCGCTCGACGAGCTGCCCGAGGGCGAGGCGGACCTGATCTTCGTGTGCACGCCGCGGTCGGCGAACGAGCAGCTGCTGCGCACGGCGGCGGCCAAGGGCATCCGGGCCGCCTTCCTCACCTCGGCCGGCTACGGCGAGGCGGGCGAGGAGGGCCAGCGCGCCCAGGCCGACCTGGTGGCGCTGTGCCGCGACCTCGGCATCCTGCTCGTCGGCCCGAACGGCCAGGGCGTCGTGTCCACGCCGTCGCGGCTGTGCGCGCAGATCGTCGCCCCCTACCCGCCGCCGGGGCGCATCGGCGTCGCGAGCCAGTCGGGCAACTTCGTGTCCAGCTTCATGAACTGGTCGTGCGCGACCGGGGTCGGCATCTCCCGGGCGGTGTCGTGCGGCAACGCGGCCGCCACGACGGTGCCCGACTTCCTCCGCTTCTTCGCCGAGGACCACGAGACCGCTGTCGCCCTCGCCTACATCGAGGGCGTCACCGACGGCCGCGCCGTCGCCGACGCCCTGCGCGAGGTCGCGTCGCACCAGCCGGTGGTGGTGCTCAAGGGCGGTGCGACCGCGGGCGGCGCCCGGGCCGCCGCCAGCCACACCGGGTCGCTCGCCACCGACGACCGGACCTTCGACGGGCTGTGCCGCCAGACCGGGGTGACCCGCGCCGCGACCGTCGAGGAGGCCTTCGAGGCCGCCGCCACCTTCGCCACCCAGCCGCTGCCCACCGGCAACCGGGTGGTCGTGATGACGACCGCCGGCGGCTGGGGCGTGGTCACCGCCGACGCGATCACGCGCCACCCCGACCTCGAGCTCGCGACACTGCCCCCGGACCTCCACGACCGGATCGACCAGCTCCTGCCGCCGCGGTGGAGCCGGAGCAACCCGGTCGACCTGGCCGGCGGCGAGACGCGCGACACGATCCCCGAGGTCCTGTCGCTCATCGCCGAGCACCCTGGCGTGGACGCCGTCGTGTACCTGGGCCTCGGCATCCAGTCGAACTCCGCCCGCATGCTGCGCGAGGGCGGCTTCTACCCCGACCACGGGCTCGACCGGATCGTCGCCTACCACGAGCGCCAGGACGCGCGGTTCGCCCAGGCCGCGCACGACATCTCGCTCGCGACCGGCAAACCGATCCTGACCGCGACCGAGCTCGCAGTGGCGTTCCCCGACAACCCGGGGCCCGCCACGGTCCGCGCCACCGGACGGCTCTGCTACCCGTCGGCCGACCGGGCGGTCACCGCGCTCGGTCACCTGTGGCGCCGCAGCCGGCACCTCTCGCGGCGGGGGCTCGTCCAGCCGTGAGCGACCTCTCCGGGGTCCCGCCCGAGCCGGTGCTCGGCGAGCCGCCGGTGCTCGCCCACGACCCCGCGTCGACCGAGGCGCGCGACACCTCGGTGCGCGTCGTCGGCGGTGCCGCCCCGGCCGCGGTGACCGCGACCACCTCGACGATGGAGGGCCCGGTCGGGCCGGTGCCGGGGCTCGCCCCCGAGCAGGCCGCCCCCGTGCCGGCCTCGGTGCCCAAGGCGCCGCGGCGTCGTCGACGTCGGGGCCGCTGGTTCGCGGTCGCCGGGGTGCTCGCCGTCGCGGGCGCCGGCCTGGTCGCCGGCGCGGCGCTGAGCGACGAGGGCACGCCGACCGCGACGGGCGCGGCGCCGTCGGCGCGGCTCGCGACGCCGGTCCTGTCGGCCCGCCGGGTCCCGGAGCTGGTCGCCCGGCCGGTCGCGCTCCGCAACGTCGCCGCCGCCGTCGGGCCGGTGGTGGGCCGGTTCCCGGACGCGTCGTGCGTGCTGGTCACCGACGGGGCGACCTCGCTCGCCGCGTCGGGCGACACGAACCCGCTGATCCCGGCGTCGAACATCAAGCTCGTCACCGGGTCCGCCGCCCTGTCGACGCTCGGGGCCGACACGCGGCTGACGACGAAGGTGGTGGCGCCGGCCGCACCGACCGGGGGCACGGTCGCCGGGGACCTGTTCCTCGTCGGCGGGGGCGACCCGCTGCTGTCGACGTCGACCGCGGCGCGGCGGTGGAAGCACGGCCCGCAGCCGACGTCGTCGCTCGAGGCGCTGGCCGACGACGTCGTGGCCGCGGGCGTGCGCCGCGTCGACGGGGCGGTCGTCGGCGACGGCACCCGGTTCGACGACCAGCGGACGGTGCCGTCGTGGGCCGCGGCGGACGTGGCCAGCGGCGAGGTCGCCAACATCGGCGCGCTGATGGTGAACGACGCGTGGACGCTCGACCCGATCGACCCGGCGGGCGCCGCCGGTGGCCCCGCCGCCGACCCTGCCGCCCACGCCGCCGACGTGTTCACGCAGCTGCTCGAGGCGCGCGGCGTCGAGGTGGTCGGCCCCGCCCGCTCCGGGGCCGCGCCCGCGGGGGCGGCCCCGGTCGCCGAGCTGCAGTCGCCGACGATCCGCGAGATCGTGGCCGAGATGGACACCTTCTCCGACAACACGACCGCCGAGGTGCTGGTCAAGGAGATGGGGGCGGCCAAGGACGGGGCGGGTTCGACGAAGGCCGGCATCCAGGTGCTCGTCGCCGACCTCGCCACCCGCGGCCTGCCGATCGAGGGCCTGGTGATGGAGGACGGCTCCGGGCTCAGCCGGTCGAACCGGGTCACGTGCCGCCTGCTCGACGCGGTGCTCGCGGCCGACGGCCCGACCGGTGCGCTGACCTCGGGCCTGGCCCGGCCCGGCCAGCCGGGCACGCTCGACGACCGCTTCCTGCGCCCGCCGCTGCGCGACCGCGTCGCGGCCAAGACCGGCACGCTGTCGGGCATCACCGGCCTGTCGGGCTGGGTGACGACCGACTCGGGCCGGCCGCTCGCCTTCTCCACGGTGCAGAACCCGGCGGGCCGGGCCGTCCAGGCCGCCGACCTGGCCCTGCAGGGCCAGCTGCTCGAGGCCCTGCTGACCTATCCGCAGGCGCCGCCCGTCGAGCAGCTGCGGCCGTTGCCGCCGGCCGCGGCCTGAGGGGGCGGGCGTGGCGCCACCGGGCCCGATGCCGATGTTCCCCCTCGGCTCGGTGCTCCTGCCGTCGATGCTGCTGCCCTTGCACGTGTTCGAGGAGCGCTACCGGCGCATGGTCGACGACGTGCTCGCATCGGACCCGCCCGAGTTCGGCGTCGTCCTGATCGCCCGGGGCAGCGAGGTCGGCGGCGGCGACCAGCGCCTCGACGTGGGCTGCGTGGCCACGGTGCTCGAGGCCCAGCAGGCGCCCGACGGCCGGTGGGCCCTGATGTGCGTCGGGACCCGCCGCGTCCGCGTGCGCTCGTGGTCGCCCGAGGACCCGTACCCCGCGGCGGTGGTCGAGGACTGGCCCGACGCCGGCGCCGGCGGGCTCGACCTCGACGATGCGCTGGCCGCGGTCGAGGCCCGCGTGCGGCGGGTCGCCGCGCTCGGCTCCGAGCTCGGGAGTCCCGGGCTGCCCGAGCCGCTCGAGCTGAGCGACGACCCGGTCGAGCGCTCCTACCAGCTCGGCGTGCTGTCGCCCCTCGGGCCGCTCGACCGTCAGTCGGTGCTCGAGGCCGAGGGCCCGCTGGACCGCCTCCAGGTGCTGACCGGGCTGCTCGCCGAGCACGAGGACGTGCTGCGGGCCCGGCTGGCGCTCGGCGACTGAGCCGGGCCGGCCGAAGCGGCCGGCCGGGTGGGACCGACGTCTCGGGAATCGATCGGCCGGGCGCCGGGCAGGTGTCGCTCGGGTGCTACAACATCGGGGACCCAGGAGGACCACGCGTGGCCGACACGACCACCAGACCCGGCACCGACGGGGACCGCTCGACCACACGGCTGTGGTCGGCCCCGCCCGGCCCGAGCGGACCGATCGCCCAGGCGACCGAGCTCAAGGACCTGGTCGTCGCGTACGCCAAGCAGGAGACGGTCGATCCCCTCAAGACGCTGAAGCGCTACCTGAGCTTCGGCATCAGCGGTGCCCTGCTCATCGGCGTCGGCCTGTGCTTCGGGCTCCTCGCGCTGCTCCGCGGGCTGCAGGAGATCGAGCTGTTCAACGACCCGCTCGAGGTCGACGGCGGCACGTGGAGCTGGGCGCCCTACGCGATCACCGGCGTCGTCGGGGCCGTCCTCGCCGGCCTCTTCGTGATGAAGCTGTACCGGTTCACCCAGAAGCAGGGGAGCGCCCGATGACCGAACCGTCCGGACCGATCACCCCCGCCGACATCAAGAACAAGCTCGGCGACATCCAGGGCGAGGCCCAGGAGCAGGTCCAGGAGGCCAAGAACCAGATCGTCGCCGTCGGCCTGGTGATCGGGGTCCTCCTGCTCCTCGCGGCCTTCCTGCTCGGCCGGCGCGGCGGGAAGCGGGCGTCCGCCGTCATCGAGGTCCGGCGCGGTTGATGTCGATCTGGTCCTGGCTGTGGGCCAAGGCCGTCTCGAAGCTGCTCGGCGACGGGTTCGCCGCCGACGTCGCCGGCCGTGCGTCCGTCTACCTCGTCGACGAGGCGCGCAAGGCGGTCGACCGCGACGAGATCCCGGTGTCGAACGTCCGCCTCCGTCCCGGCGAGAGCTTCACCGTGGTGGCCCGCCCCGCCCCGACGCGCCAGGAGCGGGCGCTGGCCAAGCGCAAGGCCTCGCTGCAGTCCCAGGACCGCCACCTCGCGGCCCCGACACGGCGCCAGCGCCGTGCCGCCCGCAAGCTCCGGGCCGCGCAGCGGCGGCTCGACCGCCGTCGGGTCGGCACCCGCCGCCACGCGTCGGCCGCCGCCCGTGAGGCCGTCCGGGGCGCCCGCTTCGACCGGCTGATGGCGCCGAGCCGCAAGCAGGTCGCCGTCCACGACGAGCTCGAGCGGGTGAGCACCGAGCTGGACGTGGTGCGGGCCGAGCGCTTCGCGGCGGTGCGCCGCCGGCGTGGGCTCGCCGGCCGCAAGGAGCAGGTGCGCTTCCACGACGCCGCCGAGGACTGAGCCGGCGCACCCGCCGGTGCCGTCGGGACGCTCAGCCGATCGCCGCTCGCAGCGCCTCCAGGTACGACCGGGGCTCCTCGAGCTGCGGGTAGTGCCCGGCGCCCTCGATCCACGTGAGCGTCGCGTCGGGTCGCGCTGCGACGAGTCGATCCGCCATCGCAGCGACGGCGATCGGGTCCTCCGGGCCCCACACGACGTGCAGATCGGAGGGGTGCGCCTCGATGGCCCCCGTGAACCGCGCCTCGTCGGCACGCCGCTCCTCGATGTAGCGGATGATCCGCGGCAGGAGCCGGTCGCCGCCGAGGTGGCACTGGAGCTCGGCGTGCGCCGACATGTCGACGTCTGCGTGCGCCGGGGCCAGCGTGGCCACGAGGCTCGCCGCGAGGAGCTCGGGACCCGGTCCCCGGGCGGCGCGCTCGTCGGGCATCGACAGCAGCATCAGCTGCCCGTCGGTCAGGTGCGCCATCTCGATGTAGATGCTGCCGTTGGTCACCACCCGGCGGGTCACGTCGACGTCCCAGTCGCCGTCGAGCTGGCGGGCCAGCAGCTCGCCCACGACGGTGTCGCCCATGTCGTGCGACAGCAGCGCGAACCGGCGGAGGCCGAGCTGGTCGCAGACCGACGCCACGGCGTCGGCGCTCCCGGCCACCCGGTAGGGCGCGTCGGGCTTGTCGGACAGGCCGAAGCCCGGCAGGTCGACCAGGACCACGCGGCGCCGATCCGACAGCTGGTCGACGAGGTGGGCGAAGTCGAAGCTCGACGTCGGGAAGCCGTGGACGACCACCAGCGGCTCGAGCTCCTCGGACGTGCGCGCCGGGGCGTCCACGACGAACACGTCGACGTCGCCGAGGGTCGGGCCCGACGCCGCGACGCGGCGTCCCCGGGCCTCCCAGTCGCCGATCTCGGGGTGCATCCAGGTGGTCACGGCCCGGACCCTAGCGACGGGCCGCGCCGCGACGGGGCGGCTGTGACGTCACCCCGTCCATCCTCCATGATGGGGCCCGTGCTCGTCCGCCTCCGCAACCCCGAACGAGAGGTCGAGGCCGACGCCCCGGTGCTGGTGTCGGTCCTCCTCGAACGCCTCGACATCAACCGCGAGTCGGTGCTGGTGGTGCGCAACGGCACGATCGTCCCGGGTGACGAGCGCCTCGAACCCGACGACGTCGTCGAGGTGCGGCCGGTCATCTCGGGCGGTGCCGCGTGAGCGCTCCCCACGTCGGGACGGCGCCGTGAAGTGCCGCGTCTGCCGCGGACCCGCGGTGATCGACCTGAAGCGGCACAACGCCAACTTCTGCCCCGAGCACTTCACCCGCTTCTGCCGCGACCAGGTGGAGCGGGCCATCGCCGACTTCGAAATGCTGCAGCCCGACGACCGGGTGCTCGTCGCCGTGTCGGGCGGCAAGGACTCGCTCGCGGTATGGGACCTGCTCCTCGGCCTCGGCTACCGGGCCGACGGCTTCTACATCGGGCTCGGCATCGGCGACTACAGCGACACCTCCGGGGGCTACGCCCGGCGGTTCGCCGCCGACCGCGGCCTCCACCTGATCGAGCTCGACCTGGTCGAGACCTACGGCTACGACGTGCCGACCGGGTCCCGGGCCGCCCGCCGCACCCCGTGCAGCGCCTGCGGCCTGTCGAAGCGGCACCTGTTCGACCGCGCCGCGGTCGAGGGCGGCTACGACGTCGTGGTCACCGGGCACAACCTCGACGACGAGGCCGCGGTCCTCTTCGGCAACGTCCTGCACTGGCAGACCGAGTACCTCGGCCGCCAGCGCCCGGTGCTGCCCGCCGGGGACGGCTTCCCGCGCAAGGTGAAGCCGCTGGTCAGGCTGTCGGAGCGAGAGACCGCGGCGTACTGCATCGTCAACGGCATCGACTACCTCGTCGACGAGTGCCCGATGTCGGCGGGCAACAAGCACCTCGGCTACAAGGAGGCGCTGAACGAGATCGAGGTCCGCTCACCGGGCTCGAAGGCCGACTTCTACTTCTCGTTCCTGCGCCGGGCCGCGGACCGCTTCGAGCCCGAGCCGGCTCCCGACGACGGCGACGCCGACGCCGACGGCGCGCTCCGGCCGTGCCCCCGCTGCGGCTCGCCGACGTCGACGGAGCTGTGCGCCTTCTGCCGCCTGGTCGAGCGGGCCGGCGGCCGGGCGCCCGAGGGACCGGTCGTGCAGCCGGTCGCCATCACGCCGCGGGCCGCCACCCGGCCGGACGACGACGCGACCACGACCGCCGGTGCCACCTCCGGCCCCACGACAGGGACGAGCGCCACGTGACCGACCCCCTCCTCGCCGAAGGCGACCTGGTCCAGTTCATCGACAACAAGGACCGGCGCTACCAGGCGACGCTCACCGCCGGGAAGGAGTTCCACCTCCACTCCGGCTACATCCGCCACGACGACGTCATCGGCGTCGCCGAGGGCTCGACGGTGCAGACCACGCGGGGCCAGTCGCTGCTCGTCGTCCGACCGACGCTCAGCGAGTTCATCCTGAAGATGCCCCGCGGCGCGCAGGTGATCTACCCGAAGGACATCGGCCCGATCCTGATGATGGCCGACATCGGCCCCGGCGTCCGGGTGCTCGAGAGCGGCGTCGGCTCCGGCGCCCTGTCGATGGGCATGCTGCGCGCCGGCGCCGACATCGTCGGCTACGAGCTGCGCGAGGACTTCGCCGACCGGGCCCGCCAGAACGTCGAGCGGTTCATGGGCGCCGACGTGCTCGACCGGTACCAGGTCGAGCTCCGCGACTGCTACGAGGGGATCGACGAGCGCGACGTCGACCGCGTCGTGCTCGACCTGCCCGAGCCGTGGCAGGTCGTGCCCCACGCCGAGAAGGCGCTGCGCCCCGGCGGCCTGCTGCTGGCGTACACGCCCAGCGTGATGCAAGTGGCGCAGCTGCGCGGTGCGCTCGACCGCTCCCGCTTCTTCGCCCCCAGCACCACCGAGGTGCTCCAGCGAGGGTGGTACGTCGAGGGCCAGGCGGTGCGGCCCGACCACCGCATGGTGGCCCACACGGGGTTCCTCACCGTCGCCCGGCTGGGCGCCTGACCCGACGGCGCCGGGCCGGGAGGGGGCGACCGTGAACGGCCTGGACGTCGTCATCGTCGTGGCCGCCGTCCTGGCCGCGGTCGGGGGGTGGCGGCTCGGGTTCCTGACGCGGTCGGTCGGCTGGATCGGGGCGGGCCTCGGGCTCGCGCTCGCGGTCGCCGTGCTCCCACCCCTGCTCGACCGGCTCGACCTCACCTCCGGCAGCGCGGTCGTGCTCGTCGGCCTCAGCGTGCTGGTCGTGCTCGCCTCGCTGGGGCAGGGGATCGGCTCCGCCATCGGATCCCGGCTGGCGCCACCGGTGCGCCCGGGCGCGGCCCGACGGCTGGACCAGGTGGGCGGGGCCGCGTTGGGCGTCGTCGGCGTCGCCGTCATCGCCTGGCTGCTCTTCCCCGTGATGTCGCAGACCGAGGGGTGGTCCGCGTCGTCGACGAGCGGCTCCGCGCTCGCGGGCTTCAGCCTCGACCACCTGCCCGAGCCGCCGGCCGGGCTCCTGGACCTCGAGCGCCAGGCCCTCGACGGTCGGTTCCCCCAGCTGTTCACGGGCGACGCGCCCACACCCGAGCTGCCGCCCGCCCCGACCGACACCCCGATCGACGACGCCCGGATGGCGCAGCTCGCCCGCAGCGTCGTGCAGGTGAAGGGCAGCGCCTGCGACATGGTGCAGTCGGGCAGCGGCTTCGTCGTCGCCCCCGGCCTCGTCGCGACCAACGCCCACGTCGTCGCGGGGACGACCGACGTCGAGCTGGTGACGACCGAGGGCGAGCAGGCCGACGCCGAGGTGGTCGCGTTCGACCCGTCGGTCGACCTCGCGCTGCTCGCCACCGACCTCGACCGGCCCGCGCTCCCGCTCGGGCCGTCGGAGACCGGTGACCGAGGCCTGGTCATGGGGTTCCCCGGCGGTGGACCGTTCCGGCCGTCGCCGTTCGAGGTGGGCGAGTCGATCGACGCCACCGGCCTCGACATCTACGACCGCCGCGAGGTCCGGCGCGAGCTGCTGGTGCTCGCCAGCGACCTCGAGCCGGGTGACTCGGGCAGCGCCGTCGTCCGCAGCGACGGCACGGTGGTCGCGGTGGCCGTGGCGATCGCCCCCGACCGGGACGGCGTGGCCTACGCCCTGGAGCAGGAGCAGCTCCGTGCGCTCCTCGCCGGCGGGGCGCAGGAGCCCGTGCCGACGGGGGAGTGCCTGACCTGACCAGGGGGGGTCACCGATCCGGCCCCGGGCCACGGGTAGCGTCACCCTCCGGCTGGAGAACGGAGCCGGAGGACCGACATGACCGACCAGTACCCGCCGACGGGGCCCGACGAGGACCCGACCCGGATCATGCCGGCGCAGCAGCCCGGCCAGCCGCCGGGGCCGTACGGCCAGGACCCCTCCCAGCCGGGTCAGTACCCGCCCGGCCAGTACCCGCCGGGCCAGTACCCACCCGGCCAGTACCCAGGAGGTCCTGTCGAGCCGCCCGAGGAGAAGCGGGGCGTCCCCGGCTGGGCCTGGGCGGTCATCGTGCTGCTCGTGGTCCTCGTCGCGCTCGTGGCCTTCGCCGTCGTGCGGGCGAGCGACAGCGACGACACGACCACCACGACCACTTCGTCAACGACCACGTCCACGACGCGGCCCGAGTCCACGACCACGCGGCCGCAGACCACGACCACCCGGCCGCAGACCACGACGACGCGCCCGCCGACCACGACCACCACGGCGCCGACGACGACGACCACGGAGCCGACGACCACGACCTCCGCGGCGCCCTGAGCCGACGAGCGCGGACGCGCCCGGGCGCGACTGCGGCGGAGCCCGAAGGCTCCGCCGCAGTCGCGTTCGATCGGTCGGGGCCGGCCCGAGGGCCCGGCGCCCGGTGCGCTCGTCGGGTCAGACGAGCGGAGGGGTCACTCGACCTCGATGAAGATGCACTCGCCGGGGCACTCCTCGGCCGACTCGATGACGCCCTCGAGCTCGCCGTCGGGGATGTTGGCCAGGCCCTCGGCGCCTGCGGGGTCGTTGAAGACCTTGTCGCCCTCCTTGACGTAGGCGAGCCCGTCGTCGAGCAGGGTGAACACCGCCGGCGAGATCTCCTCGCACAGCCCGTCACCCGTGCACAGGTCCTGGTCGATCCACACCTTCATGCCCATGTTCGGTCTTCCTGCCTTCGGGTCGGGCCCCATCGGGGAGGGGGCGGGGCACTGTCTCCGTGGACCAGCGGGCACCGTCTCGGTGACCGTGGCCTCCGGGGATCCAGCATAGCCCTCGCCGGGAATTTGCACGGCAATCGCGGTGGAAACTCTTCGGCCACCCGTCACGCTGCCGCAACGCCGTCGTGACCGCCCCGTGACCGACTCGTCACCGGACCGTGACCGGGGATGGCCACGCGTCGGCCATCCGCGGGGGTAGACACTCCGGAGGGGTGCGACCGCACCACGCCCAGCCGACGAGACCATCGGCCGGCCGACCCACGAGGAGGTCCGGTGCCCGACGAGGAGAGCCACCTGCCAGCCGCCCACGAGCACGGCGGTGCCGACGACGTCGACGTCCTGCGGGAGCAGGTCCGCGACCTCGAGGACGAGGTCTCCCAGCTCGTGCGCCGCCTGCAGGACGCGCCCAAGCGGGTCCGCACGTTGGAGGAGCGCCTCCTCGAGACGAAGGGCCAGCTCGCCCAGGCCGTCAGCCAGAACGAGAAGCTGACCTTCACGCTCCGGGAGGCCCGCGACCACATCGCCGCCCTCCGCGAGGAGGTCGAGAAGCTGACCCAGCCGCCGGCCGCGTACGCGACCCTGCTCGGCGTCAACGACGACGGCACGGTCGACGTGCAGGCAGCCGGCCGCAAGATGCGGGTCGAGATCTCGCCCGGCATCGACGTCGACGACCTCCACCGGGGCTGCGAGGTCGTGCTCAACGACGCTTACAACGTCGTGATGGTCCGCGAGCCCGAGATCGCGGGCGAGATCGTGACCTTCAAGGAGCTCATCGGCGACGGCCGCCGCGCCCTGGTGGTGGGTCGGGCCGACGAGGAGCGCGTCGCCGAGCTCGCCGACCAGCTCCTCGACGAGCGCCTCCGTGCCGGTGACACCGTGCTGATGGACACCCGCTCGGCCCTCCTCCTGGAGAAGCTGCCCCGCCCCGAGGTGGAGGAGCTCGTGCTCGAGGAGGTGCCCGACATCGACTACTCCGACATCGGCGGCCTCGACGACCAGATCGAGGCGATCACCGATGCGGTCGAGCTGCCGTTCCTGCACCAGGAGCTGTTCCGGGAGTACGCGCTGCCGGCGCCGAAGGGCATCCTGCTCTACGGCCCGCCCGGCTGCGGCAAGACGCTGATCGCCAAGGCCGTCGCCAACTCGCTCGCCCGCAAGGTGACCGAGGCCACCGGCAAGGAGGCCCGCAGCTACTTCCTGAACATCAAGGGCCCCGAGCTGCTCAACAAGTACGTGGGCGAGACCGAGCGCCACATCCGCCTGGTGTTCCAGCGGGCGCGCGAGAAGGCGGCCGACGGCACGCCGGTGATCGTCTTCTTCGACGAGATGGAGTCGCTCTTCCGGACCCGCGGCACCGGCATCTCGTCCGACATGGAGGCGACGATCGTCCCGCAGCTGCTGGCCGAGATCGACGGCGTCGAGACGCTCAAGAACGTGATCGTGATCGGTGCGTCGAACCGCGAGGACCTGATCGACCCCGCCATCCTCCGACCGGGCCGCCTCGACGTGAAGATCAAGATCAACCGCCCCGACGAGCAGGCGGCATCGCAGATCTTCGCCCGCTACCTGACGACCGACGTGCCCCTCGACACCGACGAGATCGCCTCGCTCGGCGGCGGCGACGCCGCCAAGGCCGTGATGGCCATGATCGAGCGGACCGTCGACGAGATGTACCGGACCGACGAGGCGAACCAGTTCCTGGAGGTCACGTACCAGAACGGCGACAAGGAGGTCATGTACTTCAAGGACTTCTCGTCCGGGGCCATGATCGAGAACGTCGTCCGGCGGGCCAAGAAGCTGGCGATCAAGCGCCAGCTCGACGGCGGCGCCCGGGGCGTGCGGGTGCAGGACCTCGTCGACTCCATCCACCAGGAGTACAAGGAGCACGAGGACCTGCCGAACACGACCAACCCCGACGACTGGGCGAAGATCTCCGGCAAGAAGGGCGAGCGCATCGTCTACGTGCGGACCCTGGTGCACGACGACACCAAGGAGGACGCGACCGGCGGCCGCTCGATCGAGGCGGTGGCCACCGGCCAGTACCTCTGAGCCGGCGCTCAGCGCCGGCCGGGTGGTTCCAGGGCTGCCCCGGCGGGATCGCCGTTCCGGCTCCGTAGAGTCGATGGGTGCGCAGCGCGGTCGCTCCCGCCGTCGACGCCGCCGCCCCGCCCCGCGGTGCGGCGGGGCCGTCCGAGCCGGGGACCCGTCCGGGGTCCGGGTCCGGTCCGCTCGCCGCGCCCCGACCACCGCTGTGGGCGGTCCCGGTCGCCGTGGGTGCGGCGCTCCGCGCGCTGCACTGGGCCCTGGTCAACCCCGACTGGGTGCCCCGCTCCGATGCCCGCCAGTACGTCGAGCTGGCCCGGTCGCTGGCCGCCGGCGACGGACTGAGCTCGACGTTCCCCGGCGGCGTCGCCCACGCCACGGCGTTCCGGCCCCCGCTGTACCCGGCGCTCCTCGCGGTGCCGACGAGGATCGCCGGGCCCGACGCGCTCTGGCCCGGTCGGGCCCTGTCGCTCGTGCTGGGGCTCGTCGTGATCGCGCTCACGGTCACGTACGCACGGCGCATCGCCGGTGACCGGGCCGGGCTCGTCGCCGGACTCGCCGTCGCGGTGGCGCCCGCCCTGGTCGCGAACGACACCGTCACGGTGAGCGAGCCGCTCGGCCTCCTGCTGCTCCTCGGGATCCTGCTGGCCCTGCTCGACGACCGGTGGGCGCTCGCCGGCGCGCTGAGCGGCCTGCTGCTGCTCGCCCGGCCGAACGCGGCGCTCGTCGTCGTGGTCGTCGCGGTGGTCCTCTGGCGGGCGGTCGGCTGGCGTCGCGCCGCCGCGGCGGTGGGCGTGTGCCTGCTGGTCGTGGCGCCCTGGGCGGTCCGCAACGCCGTCCAGGTCGGCACCCCGAGACTGGTGACGTCGGACGGCTTCACCCTCGCCGCGCTGTACGGGCCGCCGGCGATCGAGAGCGGGCTGTTCGAGGACCCCACGGGCGACCCGTGGTACGAGCGCCACGGCGTCCGCGAGCTCGAGCGCGACGAGGCGGCGTGGAGCGACCGCCTCGTCGACCTCGGGGTCGACGGGATGCGCTCGAACCCCGATGCCGTGCTCCGCCGCGCCGTCGACGGCGCGGCGACGATGCTCGAGCTGCCGGGGCACCGCGCGGTCGAGGCCGAGTACGTCGACGGCCGTGACCCCGCGTTCCGCGACGCCACGCTGGTCCTGTTCCCGATCCTGGTCGCGGCCGGGCTGGCCGGCACGGTCCTGCGCCGCCGCGACCGGCGGACGTGGCCGGCGATCGCGATCGTGGGCACGCTCGTCGCGCTCAGCCTGGTGACCGTGTCGGTCCCGCGCCTGCGTGGCCCGTTCGACCTGCTGATGTGCGTCGGCGTCGGCTACCTCGCCGCCTGGCTCCACGAGCGGCGCGCCGGTGCCGCCGGTCCGCCGCCGGGCGATGCGGAGGTCGGTCCGTCCGGCCCGAGAGGAAGGGGTGCCACATGCGACGCCTGAGCGCGGCGCGCCCGTCGCGCACGACCCGACGTCGCAGCGCGGCGTCGACGGCCCTGCTGCTCCTCGCCGCCGTGGCGCTCGCCACGGGCTGCCAGGTGCCGCTCGGGCCCGTCACGAAGGTGGCGGTCGAGGCGGTGCGGCTGCCCGAGACGTCGGACCCGTTCGTCGTCGAGGACGGCGGGACGTACTACGTCTACGGCTCGGACAACCACCTGCGGGCGCCGGTGACGAGGCTCACCGACATCGATCGGGCGTACACGCTCTCGCAGAAGAACGCCGTGACCGTCGAGGGCATGCCGCAGAAGCCGCCGTGGGCGGCTCGACCGCGCCAGCTGTGGGGGCCCACGGTCGCCCGCTTCGGCGGCACGTGGATCATGTACTTCAGCGCGGATCGGACGTCGCCGCCCGACCCGGCCAACCCGCAGTGCGTCGGCCGGGCCCTCGCCTCGTCGCCCTCGGGCCCGTTCGTGCCCGAGGCGCAGCCGATCACGTGCGGCATCGACTGGGCGCACGGCGCGCTCGACCCCGACGTGTTCACCGACGCGAACGGCGGACGGTGGCTCTACATGGCGTTCGGCGGCACCGAGGACCCGATCCACGTCTTCCCGCTCGACGCCTGGGGGAACATCTCGGGCCCGGCGACGATGGTCCTCGGCCGCGACCACCCGTGGGAGTACCACTTCATCGAGAACCCCTCGATGGTCTACGACCGCTCACGCCGCAACTACCTGCTCGCGTACTCGGCCGGCCGGTGGTACGAGGGCGGCTACTCGACCGGGATCGCCCGCTGCGCCTCCCCGACCGGGCCGTGCACCAGCGATCCGTCGGGGCCCTGGATCCAGTCGTCCAACGGTCGGAGCGGCCCGGGCGGCCTGAGCTTCTTCCAGGACCGCGACGGCGCCCAGCGTGCGATCTACTCGACGTTCCAGGCCGGTTGGGAGACCACCTCGGGAGGTCGCTCCGCGTCGATCGAGCACCTGCGCGTCGAGCCCTCGGTGACCCTGAGCGTCGTGAAGTGAAGCGCTGCGCCACGGCCGGGTGAGCCCCGACCTCGGGGCGTCGAGCGCGATCACGTAGGGTCACGAACCGTGGCCATCGCCAAGATCTGCGGCATCGAGACGGAGTACGGCATCCTCGTGCGCGGCGCGGGGGAGTCGAACCCGATCTCCGCGTCGTCGATGCTCATCAACGCCTACCTGGCCGCCCTCGAGGGGGAGCGGGGCTCGCACCGCACGCAGCGGGTCGGCTGGAACTTCGACGACGAGTCGCCCGGCAACGACGCCCGCGAGGAGACGCTGCTGCTCTCGCTCGCACCCGAGGTCGAGACCCACCTGGTCAACGCCGTGCTCACCAACGGCGCCCGGTACTACGTCGACCACGCCCACCCCGAGTACTCCTGCCCCGAGGCGCCCGACGCCCTCACCGCGCTGACCCACGACCGCGCCGGCGAGGAGATCCTGATCCGGTCGATGGCGGCCGCGACGTCGATGCTGCCCGACGACCAGGAGATCGTCGTCTACAAGAACAACTCCGACGGCAAGGGCAACAGCTACGGCTGCCACGAGAACTACCTGGTCGACCGGGCGGTGCCCTTCGGTCGCATCGTCGCCCACGCGACCGGCCACCTCGTCACCCGCCAGATCTTCACCGGCGCGGGCAAGGTCGGTTCCGAGGCGCCCGGCATGCGCACCGACGAGGTGCCGTTCCAGCTCACCCAGCGGGCGGACTTCTTCGAGGAGGAGGTCGGCCTCGAGACGACGCTCAAGCGGCCGATCATCAACACCCGGGACGAGCCCCACGCAGACGCGCAGAAGTACCGCCGGCTCCACGTGATCACCGGCGACGCCAACCTCAGCGAAGTCCAGACGTTCCTCAAGCTCGGCACCACGGCGCTCGTCCTCGCGATGGTCGAGGACGACGTGCTGGGCGCGCCGCTCGCGCTGGCCCGGCCGGTCCCCGCCATGCACCAGGTGTCGTGGGACCTCTCGCTGGCGCAACCGCTCGAGATGGCCGACGGCTCGCGCCGGACGGCCCTCGACCTGCAGTGGGAGCTGTTCGGCCGGGCCCGCGACTACGCCGAGTCGCGCGGGCTCGACGCGCTCGGACCCGAGGACGTCGGCGAGGCGGTCCTGTCGCGATGGGAGGCCGTGCTGTCGGGGCTCGACGCCGACCCGATGACGCTGTCGGACCAGCTCGACTGGGTGGCGAAGTACCGCTTGTACGAGGCGTACCGGGAGCGCGACGGCATGGAGTGGTCCGATCCCCGGCTCGCGGCGATGGACCTCCAGTACCACGACCTCCGGCCCGGGCGCTGCCTGGCCCGCAAGCTGGGCCTCGAGCGCCTCACCGACGACGACGAGGTGCGCATCGCGATGACCGAGCCCCCGAGCGGCACCCGGGCCTACTTCCGGGGGCGCTGCCTGGAGCGGTTCGCGTCCGAGATCGTCGCCGCCAACTGGGACTCGCTGGTGTTCGACACCGGCGGCTCGTCGCTGCGCCGGGTGCCGATGCTGGAACCGGCGCGGGGGACCGAGGAGCACGTGGGCGAGCTGCTCGACGCCGCCAGCTCCGCGTCGGATCTGCTCGACCGCCTCGGCCGCTGAGGGTCGCGGATCCGGGATCACCCGGAACGTGCACCCGATCCGGAGGAGGCGCGCGGTACCGTGCACGTGACGCGGAGGTGTACCCCCACATGGCAGAGAGAGAACTCAAGAAGAAGCCGGCTCCCCAGCGTCGCTCGGACGAGGTCGAGGAGGCGCCCGCCTCCACCGAGGCCGGGGAGAAGATCAAGGCGGAGCTGGACGAGCTGCTCGACGAGATCGACGACGTGCTCGAGACCAACGCCGACGACTTCGTGAAGGCCTACATCCAGAAGGGCGGCCAGTAGCCCCAGTGCCGCCTGCACCAACGCAGGCCGGGCGCGGACTGCTTGTACGCTGCCGCCCGTGAACCTGCCCCTCTACAGCCCCCAGGACGACCCGGGCCCGAACTTCGCCGAGCTCGTCCGGCGCGCCGGCCTGGTGCCGCCGCTCCCGGCCGGTGCGGTCGACGCGCTCGGGCCCGGCGGCCTGGCCATCACGCACGGCACGACCTGCGTCGCGGTGCGCTTCGCCGACGGCGTCGTGATGGCCGGTGACCGGCGTGCGACGTCAGGGAACTTCATCAGCCATCGCACGATCGAGAAGGTGTTCCCGGCGGACCGCCACTCGGGCGTCGCGATCGCCGGTGCCGCCGGTCCGGCCGTCGAGATGGTGCGGCTCTTCCAGCTGCAGCTGGAGCACTACGAGAAGGTCGAGGGCTCGCCGATCAGCCTCGAGGGCAAGGCGAACCAGCTGTCGCAGATGGTCCGCAACCACCTGCCGGCGGCCATGCAGGGCCTGGCGGTGGTGCCGATCTTCGCCGGCTACGACACGCACTCCAGCCGCGGCCGGCTCTTCCAGTACGACGTGACCGGCGGCCGCTACGAGGAGCACGACCACGCCGCCACCGGGTCGGGCAGCCTGCACGCCGGGACCGTGGTGAAGCTCGGCTTCCGCGAGGGCCTGGACCGCGAGGCCGTCGTCGACCTCGTGCTGCGGGCGCTCTACGAGGCCGCCGACGAGGACTCGGCCACCGGGGGCCCCGACCTGCTGCGGGGCATCTTCCCCGTGGTGGCGACGATCACGGCGGCGGGCTTCGAGCGGGTCGGCGACGACGAGCTCCGCCAGCGCTACGTGACGCTCTACCAGGAGATGGAGGGCGCACGCGGCGGCACCGAGACCGGCGGCGTCTCCGGGGGAGGTGACCTCCGATGAGCATGCCGTTCTACGTCGCTCCCGAGCAGATGATGAAGGACCGGGCGGACTACGCCCGGAAGGGCATCGCCCGGGGTCGTGCCCTCGTCGCCTGCACCTACGACGACGGCGTCCTGCTGTGCGCCGAGAACCCGTCGCGGATGCTCCGCAAGGTCTCCGAGATCTACGACCGGATCGGCTTCGCCGGGGTCGGCAAGTACAACGAGTTCGACCAGCTCCGCATCGCCGGCGTCCGCCACGCGGACCTGAAGGGCTTCTCCTTCAGCCGCGAGGACGTCGACGCCCGGAGCCTCGCCAACCAGTACGCCCAGATCCTCGGCCAGGTCTTCACCCACGAGATGAAGCCGATGGAGGTCGAGATCCTCGTGGCCGAGGTCGGCCACGAGCCCTCCGGCGACCAGCTGTTCCACATCCTCTACGACGGCACGCTCATCGACGAGACCGGCTGGGCCGTGCTCGGGGGCGAGGCGGAGGCGATCGGCGAGCGGCTGGGGGCGGCGTGGACCGAGGGGGGCCCGCTGGCCGACGCCCTCGGGGCCGCCGTCGGCGCGCTGGCCGGCCCGGACCGGACGATCCCGGCGACCGAGCTCGAGGTGGCGGTGCTGGTCCGGGGCAACGGCCGCCGGACCTTCCACCGCATCGAGGACGACGAGCTCGCCGCCCTCCTCTCCGAGGACTGAGCTGCTCCCGCCGGCGGCCGGGCGCCCCGGGCCGGGACGGCGCCGGCCGGCGCCCGACACGCAGAGTTCACGTCGACGCCGCGGTTTCCGCGGGACCTCGGGGTAGGTTGGCCGCGCGATGGAGCGCAGGATCTACGGGCTGGAGAACGAGTACGGCGTCACCTGCACCCTGCGCGGGCAGCGACGCCTCAGCCCGGACGAGGTCGCCCGGTACCTGTTCCGTCGGGTCGTGTCGTGGGGCCGGTCCTCGAACGTCTTCCTCGCCAACGGCGCCCGGCTCTACCTCGACGTCGGCTCCCACCCCGAGTACGCCACGCCCGAGTGCGACTCGCTCACCGACCTCGTCGCCCACGACAAGGCCGGCGAGCGGATCCTCGAGCAGCTGCTCGAGTCGGCCGAGCAGCGGCTCGCCGAGGAGGGCATCCGCGGCGACATCTACCTGTTCCGCAACAACACCGACTCTGCGGGCAACAGCTACGGCTGCCACGAGAACTACCTGACCAGCCGCCACGACGACCTCACGCACTACACCGAGGTCCTCATCCCGTTCCTGGTGAGCCGCCAGATCTACGCCGGCGCCGGCAAGGTCATGCAGACGGCCCGGGGCGCCCAGTTCTCGATGGCCCAGCGGGCCGAGCACATCTGGGAGGGCGTCAGCTCCGCGACCACGCGGTCCCGGCCGATCATCAACACCCGCGACGAGCCGCACGCTGATTCGGACCGCTACCGGCGGCTCCACGTCATCGTCGGCGACTCGAACATGAGCGAGTACGCCACCTACCTCAAGGTCGGGGCCACGGCGCTCATCCTGCGGATGCTCGAGGACCCGACGGTCGTGCTGCGGGACATGACGCTCGAGAACCCGATCCGGGCCATCCGCGAGATCTCCCACGACATCACCTGCACGCGCCGGGTCCGCCTGGCCAACGGCCGCGAGGCCTCTGCGCTCGAGATCCAGTCCGAGTACCTGAACCGGGCGCTGCGCTACGCCGAGAACCACGACCTGAACACCCAGGAGAAGCAGGCGCTCGACATGTGGGAGCACGTCGTCACCGGCCTGGAGCGCGATCCGCTGTCGCTCGACCGCGAGATCGACTGGGTGACGAAGCACAACCTGATCGAGGCCTACCGGGAGCGCCACGACATCCCGCTGTCGCACCCGCGGGTCGCCCTGCTCGACCTGCAGTACCACGACATCAGCCGCGAGCGGTCGGTGTTCTACAAGCTGCAGCGGGCCGGTCGGGTCGAGCGGATCGTGACCGACGCCGACATCGAGGAGGCGATCGACACGCCGCCGCAGACCACCCGGGCCCGGCTGCGGGGCGAGTTCATCCGCAAGGCCAAGGAGCGCAAGCGGGACTACACGGTCGACTGGGTGCACCTGAAGCTGAACGACCAGGCCCAGCGCACCGTCCTCTGCAAGGACCCGTTCAAGGCCTACGACGAGCGGGTCGAGCGCCTCATCGAGTCCCTCTAGCGCCGGTTCCGGGCTCGCCGTCCGGCCCCGGTGGCTCCACGCCGGCCCTCGGTGCTGGACCGGCGCGCCCCCGCCGGAGCACCATCGCGGGACGCGCACCGCAGGCGGGTGCCGACGAGGGGGACGAGATGGACATCAGCGGCGGCGTGGAGACGTTGACGATCACCGGGGCGGTCCCCGGGACGCACCTCGAGGTGCGGCGCTCGGACGGCACGGAGGTGGTGACGCTCGTGGCGGACCACGCGGGCAACGCCCACCTGGCCTTCGTCCCCGAGCACCCGATCGTCGTGGATTCGCCGAAGGCCCTCTCCGCGATGGTGGCGGGCGGCCGGCCGCTCGAGGCCGGTGACTACACCGTCCACGGCGACGACGGCACCGAGCTCGGCGGCGTGCACGTGATCGGCCTGGCCGACGTGCCGGATCCCTCGTTCTACGACCGGGAGCTGCCCGAGGGCTTCGGCTACATGACGATGCGCGACGGCGTGGAGCTGTCGGTGATGGTGCGGTTCCCGAACCAGGACCTCTACGGCCCGCCGCCCTGGCCGACGGTCGTCGAGTACTCGGGCTACACGCCGTCGGACCCCGACGCACCCCAGCCGGGCACGTTGCTCGCGAACCTCATGGGCTTCGCCGCCGTGGGCGTCAACATGCGCGGCACCGGGTGCTCGGGCGGGGTGTTCGACCTGTTCAGCCCGGCCCAGGCCGCCGACGGCTACGACGTGGTCGAGACGGTGGCGCGGCAGCCCTGGGTGCTCCACGGCCACGTCGGCATGGTGGGCCTGAGCTACCCGGGCATCACGCAGCTCTACGTGGCGGCTGCGCAACCGCCGTCGCTCGCGTGCATCACGCCGCTGTCGGTGATCGACGACCCGTGGCGCCAGCAGTGGCCCGGCGGCATCTACAACTCCGGCTTCACCCGCGCCTGGGTCGCCGCCCGGGACCGGGCGACGACCGCGGGCGGCCAGTCGTGGGACCAGCGCCGGATCGAGGCGGGCGACGAGGTCGCCCGGGACAACCAGCGCATCCGGACGCAGAACTTCGACTTCGAGCAGTTCGGCCGCTCGTCGCAGGACTTCCAGGCGCTGCAGCGCTCCCGGTTCCTCGCCGAGATGGTCGGGCGGATCCAGGTGCCGGTGTACCTGACCGGTGCGTGGCAGGACGAGCAGACGGGCAGCCGGTTCGCCCTCATGCTCGAGGACTTCGCCAACAGCCCGGAGCAGCGCTACGTCCTGTTCAACGGGCACCACCCCGACGGCTACAGCCCGATGGTGATCCTGCGGTGGTTCGAGTTCCTCAACTTCCACGTGGCCCGGCGGGTCCCGAAGGTCCACGAGATGATCCGCATGTTCGCCCCGGCCCAGTTCGCCGAGGTCTTCGGGTTCAGCCCCGAACTGGAGGCCGACCGCTTCGGCCACCACGGCGACGACCTGGAGGCCGCACTGGCCGAGTACCGGTCCGAGCCCCGGGTCCGGCTGCTGTTCGAGAACGGGGCGGGCCACGAGGTCCCCGGCGCCACGGCCCACCGCTTCGAGATCGGCACCGACACCTTCCCGCCGCCCGGTGTGCGGCCCCGCCGGCTCCACCTCGCGGACGGCGGACGGCTCGTCGACGACGCGCCTGCGACCGCGGGCGTGGACGAGTACCGCGACGACCCCGACGCGGGTGAGGAGGCCTACTCGAAGGACCTCCTGGTCGACATGGACCGCTTCGCCGGCACGAGCGTCCCGATCGACTGGACCCGGTTCCCCGACGGCTGCACCGCCTCGTACGAGACCGAGCCGCTCGAGTCCCCGCTCGTCGTGGCCGGCTCCGGGCACGTCGACCTGTGGCTCCGCCCCGGCACGTCCGACACGGCGGTGCAGGCCACGCTGACCGAGATCCGCCCCGACGGGCACGAGGTCCGGCTGCAGTGCGGCTGGCACCGGCCCGTCCACCGGGTCGAGGACCCGGCCCTGTCCGACGAGCTGCGGGTGGACTACACCTTCGCCCCCGAGGACCGGCGGGCGCTGGTGCCCGGCGAGTGGATCCGCTTCCGGCTCCCCGTCTACCCGCTCACCGCGCTGCTGCGACCCGGCTCCCGGCTGCGGCTCACGTTGTCCACCCCCGGCCGGGACCACCCGTTCTGGTGCTTCGAGAACCCGGTGGTCGACGGCGCGACGCACCAGGTCGGGCGCGGCGGCGACCACGCCTCCGCGCTCGTCCTGCCGGCGTGGGACGTGGTGATCGACCACCCCGAGGACCTGCCCGCGCCCGGCGCGCTGCGGGGCCAGCCGGCGCGCGAGGCGCGACCGATCTCGAACGTCGCCGCCCACGCGGAGCCGGTGGGCTCGGCCGGCGGCTGACGTGCCCACGTTCCGCACCGCGCTCGTCACCGAGCTCCTGTCGGCCCGACCGGGCCTGCAACGGATCGCCGTCCGCATGCCCGACGGCACCGATGCCAGGGCGTACGCCACCACGGCGCTCGCGGGGGAGTGCGCCGTCGGCGATCGGGTCGTGCTGAACACCACGGCGGTCGAGCTCGGGCTCGGCACCGGGGGCTGGCACGTCGTGCACTGGAACCTCGCACGCGACGAGCTTGTCCAGCCGGGCCCGGACCACGTGATGAAGCTGCGCTACACCTCGCTGCAGGCCGACGTGGGCACGTCGGAGCTGCTGCACCCCGAGTGCGACGACCCGCTGGACGGGGTCCCGGTCGTGGCGTGCACGGTGCACAGCCAGGTCCCGGTGGTCGTCCTTGCCGCGGCGGCCCGACGGCCCGGGACGCGGGTGGCCTACGTGATGACCGACGGCGCGGCCCTGCCCCTGGCGCTCTCCGACACCGTGCACGAGCTGTCGCAGCGGGGGCTGCTGGTCGGCACCGTCACCGCCGGCCACGCCTTCGGCGGCGACCTCGAGGCCGTGTCGGTGCCGGCCGCGCTCGGCCTGGCCGTGCACGCGCTCGGCGCCGAGGTCGTGGTCGTGGGCATGGGACCGGGCGTCGTCGGCACCGGGACCGCCCTCGGGACGACCGCCGTCGAGGCCGCGTCGGTGCTCGACGCCGCCGCCGCCCTCGGCGGGGAGCCCGTGCTCTGCGTGCGCGCCTCCGACGGCGACGGTCGGGAACGCCACCGGGGGGTGTCGCACCACGTCGGCACCGTGGCCCGGCTGACCTCGGCCCGGCCCCTGGTCCCGAGCGTGCCCAGCGAGGCCGCCGACCTGCCCGGCGTCCGTGCGCTCGACGTGGCCGACGTCCCCGACGCCGGCGAGCTGCTGGCGAGCGCCGGGATGCGGGTGACGACGATGGGCCGCGACGTCGGCCGGGACCCGCTCTTCTTCGCCGCGGCGGCTGCGGCCGGCGCGCTCGCCGCCGACCTGGTCGACGGTCTGGTCGACGGTGTGGTCGGCGGGGTGGTCGACGGGGCACGGGGGGAGCGGACGGCGCCGCCGGAACCGGTCCGGCCGGGCGACGACCGACCCGTACACTGACCCGCCGTGGCCAAGGTCGACCGGCTCCTCAACATCGTGGCGGCGCTCCAGGCGTCGACCGTGCCGCTCACCGCCGACGAGCTGCGCGCCCGCGTCCCGGGCTACGAGGACCAGTCCGACGACACGTTCCGGCGGACGTTCGAGCGCGACAAGGACGACCTGCGCTCGGCCGGCGTGCCCGTCGAGACCGTCGTGGTGGAGCACCTCGAGCAGCCGAAGGCCGGCTACCGGATCCGTCGGGACCGCTACGAGCTGCCCGACCCCGGCCTGACGCCCGAGGAGCTGGCGTCGCTGCACCTCGCCGCGACGTCGGTCCGGCTCGAGGGCATCCCGTACGACGAGGTCGACGACGCGCTCCGCAAGCTCGGCGGCGTCACCGGGTCCGAGCCGGCCGAGTCCGCGCCCCTCAGCGCCGTCGCCGCCCCCGCCGCGCTGTCGACCCTGTTCGAGGCGGTGCTCGATCACCGCCAGGTCCGCTTCGCCTACGGGAGCGAGGAGCGGCACCTGGAGCCGCACCGCCTGCAGTACGAGCAGGGCCGCTGGTACGTGAGTGGCCACGACGTCGATCGCGACGCCACCCGCAGCTTCCGCCTCGACCGCATCGCCGGTCCGGTCGAGACGGGGGAGCCCGGGGCGTTCGAGCCGCCCGCCGACCTGCCGGGGGTCCGCCTCCGACCGTGGGAGCTCGGCGACGGCCCGGCGACGACCGCGCACGTGCTGCTCGAGGAGACGGTCGCCGGCCCGGTGCTGGCCGAGGACCCCGACCTCGTCGTGGCGGAGCGGCGTGACGACGGCTCGGTGGTCGTGGAGCTCCAGGTCCGGAGCGCGGCGGGGCTGCGCAGCTTCGTCCTGTCGCACCTCGAACGGGCCGAGCTGCTCGACCCGCCGGCGCTCCGCGAGGACCTCGTGGGGTGGCTGCAGGCGTTCGTCGGGGACGCCGCGTGAGCCGGGGCCGGCGCACGTGAGCGTCGCCACCGCCTCCGAGCGGGTCGAGCGGATCCTGTCGGTCCTCCCGTGGATCGTCGAGGAGCCCGGCACCACCGTCGAGCAGGTCTGCGACCGGTTCGGCATGACCGAGCGCGACCTGCGCGCCGACCTCGACCTCCTCATGTACGAGGTCGGGATCCACCCGTTCACCCCCGACGCCCGGGTCGACGCCATCGTCGAGGACGACGGGCGGATCTTCGTCCACCTCGGCGACTACTTCCGCCGTCCCCTGCGCCTCACACCAGACGAGGCGCTGGTGCTCTACGCCGCCGGCCGGGCGCTGCTCGACCGCCCCGATCCCGACCCCGTGCTGGCCCGCGCCGTCGACAAGCTCTCGCGGGTGCTCGGCGAGGGGGTCGCCGACGCCGTCGACGTGAGGCTCGGTGACGCCGACCCGGCCGTGCTCAGCACGGTGCGGCAGGCGGCCGAGGACGGCCGCCGCCTGCGGATCGACTACTACTCGTTCGGTCGCGACGAGCGCTCGGTGCGCGAGGTCGACCCGGTCCGCGTCGCGGCGCTCGGCGGCCACTGGTACCTCACGGCGTGGTGCCACACCGCGCAGGACGTCCGGGCCTTCCGCGTCGACCGCATCACCACGGCCGAGCTCACCGGGGACCCGGTCGAGGCCCACGCCGGTGCCGGTGAGGACGACCAGCACCCCGACGGCGACCTGAGCGAGGGCCGGCCGGTCGTCCTGGTCGTCGACGCCGGCGACGAGTGGATCGTCGAGGCGTTCCCGACCACCTCGGTGTCGGCCGAGGGCGACGGACGGGTCCGCGTCGAGCTGCGGGTGACGGCCGAACCCTGGCTCCAGCGCCTGCTCCTCCGGCTGGGCAGCGGGGCCGAGGCCAACGACGCGACGACAGGCGAGGACCTGCGGCCGCTCGCCGCGGACGCGGCCGCCCGGGTGCTGCGGCGGTACCGGTGAGCGCCGGTAGCCTCGACCCGATGTCCGATCCGTCGGTGGGCCGACCCGTTGGCGAACCGCCCGAAGCGCCCCCGACGAAGCGCTCCAAGCGGTCGTCGCGCTCGTCGACCAGGAACATGGTCGAGTGGGCGCTGGTGATCGTCGGCGCGATCGTCGTCGCCTTCGTCGTCAAGACGTTCCTGATCCAGGCGTTCCAGATCCCGAGCGCCTCCATGCACCCGACGCTCCTCGAGGGCGACCGGGTGCTGGTGAACAAGCTGAGCTACGACCTCCACGACGTGAACCGGGGCGACGTGATCGTGTTCGCCCGGCCCAAGGGCATGAACGCCGGCCCGAACGATCCCGACGACCTGATCAAGCGGGTGATCGGGCTGCCCGGCGACACCGTCCAGACCAAGGACGGCGACGTGTACGTCAACGGTCGGCAGCTCGAGGAGCCCTACCTCGCCGACGGCACCGTGTCCGACGGGCTCGACGACCCCGTGACGATCCCCGACGGCCACGTGTGGGTCATGGGTGACAACCGGGGCGACTCGCAGGACAGCCGCGTCTTCGGACCGATCGCCGAGGACACGATCGTCGGCCGCGCCTTCATGGTGATGTGGCCGCCGAGCCGGATGGGCTCGCTCTAGTCGCTCCCCGCGAGCGGCTCGGTCGCCTCGTCGGCATCGCCCGGGCCGCCCTCGCCGGCCACGTCGACCATGCGGTCGACGTGGTCCGAGAAGACGCCGTCGATCCCGGTGGACAGCAGCGCCCGGATCACCCGCTCGTGCTGCGCGTCCCAGCCGAGGGTGAGACGGTGGAACCGGTGGTAGAGGGCCACCATCCCACCGGTCCACTCCGACTGGTGGAGGTTCACCGCGTCGACGCGCCGCTCGCGGAGGTGGGCGGCGTGGGGCTCGGGCTTGCCGATCGCACCCAGGCGGGTGGAGTGCACCAGGCGGACGGCCCCGGAGGCGTCGCGCCACGACGACAGCAGGTCCAGGTCCGGGTGGCACAGCCACAGCCGCTCGGTCGCACCGGCGGTCCGGGCGGTGCGCAGGACCTCGTCGAGCACGTCGGGGTCCTTGACGTCGAGCGAGAGCTCGACGTCGGTCCCGCAGGCCTCGTACAGCTCGGCCAGGGTCGGGATCGAGGCGGGCAGGTCGGCCCGGGCCACCTCGCGGATCGGGATCCGGCGCAGGCCCTTCCGGAGGAGCCCGTCGTGGTCGAGCACCGCGGCGCCGTCGGCGGTGCGCCACACGTCGCTCTCGATGCCCGTCGCTCCCAGGCGCAGCGCCAGCGTGAACGCCTCGATCGTGTTCTCCGGCGCGTGGGCACGGGCGCCGCGATGGGCGAAGAGGATCGGGGGGACCCGCAGCGAGGGGAGTCGGTCGGCCATCGACGGCCCATCGTGGCACCACCGCGGCCTGCTCGTCGCCACCGGTCGCACGGTGCCGCGGCCCGGCCTCTCGGCGCCGGTACGCCGCCGGCGTCGGACGTGGTGCACCGTCGGTGACCGATGTTCAGCGAAAGAACCGGAGCAGGAATTGTCAACCCGCCCGGGGTGCGGACCGAAGGAAGGTGGAGCACCTGAAGAGGAGACACCCGACGATGGCACTCATCCGAGCGACGTGCAGCGACTGCGGCGACGTGGAGCTGCGTTCACGCGACCTGCGGGTTCGCCAGTGCCGTGACGACGAGTCGGCGACCTACCTCTTCCGCTGCCCCGTGTGCCGGATGATCGAGGTCCGCCCCGCCGAGCAGCACGTCGTCGACGTGCTCCTGGCCGCCGGGGTGCACTGCACCGAGTGGCACCTGCCGGCCGAGCTGGCCGAGCCCCGCGGCGGGTCGCCGATCACCCACGACGACGTGCTCGACTTCCACGACCTGCTGTCCACGCCGGACTGGTTCGCGAACCTCACCACCATCAAGGACCGCTGACCCCCGGCGCCGTCCCGGCGCCACACGATCCCGAGTCCGCCGTCCTGCGGGCCCCTGCGACCCGGACGGTGCCGCCCGTCACCGCCCGCCCGGCCACGTCCCGGACCGGGGGCGCCCGACGACGGGCCGTACCGGGCCCGACGGGAACGGCCGGTACGATGTGGGCCATGTCCCTGGCCGGCGCACGCCGATGATCCAGAACTTCGGCGGCGGTGAGCTGCTCGTCATCATCATCCTCGCCCTCGTCGTGCTCGGCCCGGAGCGCATCCCCGAGATGGCCAAGGGCGCCGGCCGGCTGATCGCCAAGTTCAAGAACATGACCTCGGGCCTGCAGGGCCAGGTCCAGGGCGTCATGGACGACCCGGCCATGCAGCCGCTGAAGGAGCTCGGGGACTTCGCCGCCCGGCCGCGCCAGAAGCTCGCCGAGTACGCCCTCGAGGCCGAGGCCGACGAGCGCGCCAAGGCCGAGCAGGCCTCGATCGACGCCGCGGCGGCGAACGGGTCGGCCGCCACGGGTTCCGACGGCGACGCCGCGCCGGCAGCGGCGTCCCCGGCTGCGGCGACGCCCGACGCGTCCCCGGCTGCCGCGTCGGCCGACGCGTCCCCGGCTGCCGCGCCGACCGACGCGACCCCGGCCGACGCGCCGGCCCCGGCCGGCGGCGATGACGTGACCGCTCCCGCTGCCGAGGTCCCCGTCGCACCGGAGGAGCGGGAGACCGCCTGACCGTGGCCGTCCTGAAGGGAGCGGAGCGCGAGGGCGCCTCGATGGCGCTCGCCGATCACCTGCGGGAGCTGCGCACCCGCCTGCTGATCTGCGTCGGCACCATCGCGTTCATGCTCATCCCCGCGTGGTTCCTGTACCCGTGGCTGGTCGACATCCTGAACGCCCCGTACTGCGACGCGCTGACGAACATCGATCCCGACGCGAGCTGCAAGTTCCTCGAGACGAACCTCCTTGCGCCGTTCACCCTGCGCCTCCGCATCGCGGGCTACGGCGCGCTGTTCCTCGCGATGCCCGTGATCCTCTGGCAGCTGTGGCGGTTCATCGCCCCCGGCCTCTACAAGAAGGAGCGCCGCTACGCGCTGGCCTTCACGGTCACGGCGATGCTGCTGTTCATCGCCGGTGCGGTCACCGCCTACTTCACCCTCACGCAGGCCGTCAGCTTCCTCGTCAGCATCGGCGGCCAGGACGTCGAGATCCGCTCCGGCATCGAGAACTTCGTCAAGCTGGCGCTGTTCATGATGTTGGCCTTCGGCGTCGGCTTCCAGTTCCCCGTCGTCGTGGTCGCGCTGCAGATGATCGGGGTGGTGACCCCGGAGCGGCTGGCCTCGTGGTGGCGGCAGGCGATCGTCCTCATCACGCTGATCGCCGCGGGCATCACGCCGAGCGGCGACCCGATCTCGATGTTCGCCCTGGCGATCCCGATGTGGCTCTTCTACGCGATCAGCATCTGGATCGGGAAGCTCTGGAACCGCCGCAAGCGCAAGAAGGCCCGGCGCGAGGCGGAGGAGCAGCGGGCGCGGCGCGCGGCGAAGGCCGCCCGGGTCGACGAGCAGCAGGCCGAGGCCGCCGCTGCGGCCGACGACGCGCCGCCCGACGAGGGAGACGGGTCCTGACCGGGGCCTTCGCCCACGACTTCCCGCTCGACCGCTTCCAGCAGGAGGCGATCGCCGGCCTCGACGCCGGTCGGAACGTGCTGGTGTCGGCCCCGACCGGATCGGGCAAGACCGTCGTCGGCGAGCACGCCGTCGCCCTCGCGCTGCGCGACGGCGGCAAGGCCTTCTACACCGCGCCGATCAAGGCCCTGTCGAACCAGAAGTACGCCGATCTGGTCGCCGAGCTCGGGCCGGAGCGCGTCGGCCTCCTGACCGGCGACCACGCCGTGAACCCGGGTGCGCCGGTGGTCGTGATGACGACCGAGGTGCTCCGCAACATGGTGTACGCCGGCTCCTCGTCGCTCAGGGGCCTGCAGTGGGTCGTGCTCGACGAGGTCCACTTCCTGCAGGACGCGTACCGGGGACCGGTCTGGGAGGAGGTCCTCATCCACACGCCGGCGTCGGTCCGCTTCGTGTGCCTGTCGGCCACCGTGTCGAACGCCGCCGAGCTCGGCGAGTGGGTCGCGGAGCTGCGCGGCCCGACCGACACGGTCGTCGAGCACGTGCGGCCGATCCGACTCGACAGCCTCTACATGGTCGGCGACCGCTCGTCGGAGCGCGACCACCTGGTGCCGGTGCTGGTCGACGGCCGGCCCAACCCCGAGGGCGACCGCTTCGACGCCGATCGCGGCCGACCGGGTGGGCCGCGGCAGCGCCCGGGCCGTCAGGGCCCCAGCCGGTACCGCAGCCGCTTCAGGACGCCGCGGCGCCTCGAGGTCGTGGAGCGGCTCGACGACGAGGACCTGCTCCCCGCGATCTACTTCATCTTCAGCCGTGCCGCCTGCACCGACGCGGCGAACCACTGCCTCGAGGCCGGGCTCCGCCTGACCGACGCCGCCGAGCGCTCGCGGATCCGGGCGCTCGCCGAGGGTCGGGTCGCGAGCCTGAGCGACGCCGACCTCGACGTCCTCGGCTACGACCAGTGGCTGGCCACGCTCGAGGCGGGGGTGGCGGCGCACCACGCCGGCATGATCCCGGCGTTCCGGGAGGCGGTCGAGGACTGCTTCGCCGAGGGCCTGATCAAGGTCGTCTTCGCCACCGAGACCCTGGCGCTCGGCATCAACATGCCGGCGCGGTCGGTCGTCATCGAGAAGCTGACCAAGTACAACGGCGAGTCGCACGAGTTCCTGACGCCGGCGCAGTTCACGCAGCTGACGGGCCGGGCGGGTCGGAGGGGCATCGACGACCAGGGCACCTCGGTGGTGCTGTGGTCGCCGTTCGTGACCTTCGCCCAGGTGGCGCGGCTGGCGGCGAGCCGCGAGTTCCCCCTCGCGTCGGCGTTCCGGCCGACGTACAACATGGCCGCCAACCTGGTGCACCGCTACGACCGAGAGGTCGCCCACTCGGTGCTCGCCCGGTCGTTCGCGCAGTTCCAGGCCGACCGGGCCGCCGTGCAGCTCCAGACCCGTGTCGACCGCCTGACCGGGGAGCTCGACCTGCTCGGCGGTCCTCCCGAGGGCGCCGAGGACGACGCGGTCGCGTCCTACGTGGCCGCGCTCGACGAGGTGGCGGCCACGCGGCCACGCCGGGGCGATCGGCGCGCCCTCATCGAGACCTCGCTGGCGTCGCTCCGCCCGGGCGACGTGATCGAGCGCCCGACCCGCGACGGGCGGCGCCTGCTGCTCGTCCTCTCGGTCGCGTTCCGGAAGGGGGGCGCCGTCCGGGTCCGCACGGTGACGGCCCAGGGGACCGACGTCGAGCTCCGCGCCGCCGACCTCGACGCGCCGGTCTCGCCGATCGCCACCGTCGACCTGCCCGTCCCGTTCGAGCCCCGGCGGGCCGACTACCGGCGCGACGCGGCCGCCGTGCTGCGCCGCACCAACCTCCGACGGGCGGGGAACCGGAAGGGCGGTCGCCGCGGCGACGACGAGTGGGAGGGCGTCGACGACGACGCGCTCGAGGCCCACCTGGCGGCGCGGGCCGCCGTCGAGGCGCACCCGCTCGAACGCCGTGACGACCGGGACCAGGTCGTGGCCCGCCACCGGGAGCGCGCCCGCCTGGCGCACGACCTCTCGGTCGCCCGGCGCCGCCTCGACCGGCGCGGTTCGGGCCTGGTGAAGCGCTTCGACGCGGTGCTCGAGGTGCTGGCCCGCGGCGGGCACACCCGGGGCTGGTCGCTGACGCCGTCGGGCGAGCGGCTGCGGCGGATCTACCACGAGTGCGACCTGCTCCTGTCGCTCGCGCTCGACGACGGGCTGTTCGACGACCTGGACGCGCCAGGGGTGGCAGCGCTGGCGAGCTGCGTCACCTACGAGCACCGCAGCCCCGAGGCGCCGCCGCCCCCGCAGTACCCGTCGCAGGACGTGCGGCGCCGCGCCGAGCGCCTCGACGACCTCTGCAGCCGGCTCAACGGCTGGGAGCGGGCCGCGAAGGTGCCGGAGACACGACGACCCGAGCCGGGCTTCGCCGCCGCCGCCTTCGCGTGGGCCGACGGCCGGTCGCTGCAGGCGGTGCTGGACGACGACATGACCGGCGGCGACTTCGTCCGCAACACGAAGCAGCTGATCGACCTGCTCCGCCAGCTCGGCGACGTCGCACCCGACCCCCGCACCGCCGCCGTGTGCCGGCGGGCCGCCGACGACCTGTTCCGCGGCGTGGTGGAGGCCGGAAGCGAGGTGTCGTGACCATCCGCCGGGGCCAGGAGTGGGGTGCCCCGGGGGCGCTCGCCGAGGGCGCCCCCGTCGCGCGGACCGACGGCGAGGTCGCCGACCTGGCCGCCGCTGCGATCGCCGAGGGCACGACGCTCGCCGAGGTCGGCCTGCTCGGCGGGGACCTGCACGCCGCGCTCGGCTCGCCGCCCCACGACGAGGCCGACCTCCGGGCCGGCCGTGGGGTGCGCCTCCCGATCGACCTGGGCGAGGTGGTCGTCGACCGCGGCGACGGGCTCGTGGCGCGCCACCTCTTCCTGGCCCACGCGGTGGCGGGGGAGGGCCGCCGGCGGTGGGCCCGTCGCACCGTCGTCGCCATGAACGGGACGCACCTCGGCGCTGCGGACCTGGGCCCCAGGGCGCACCCGAACGACGGCCTGCTCGACATCACCGACGGCCGGGTCCCGCGCAGCCAGGTCCGGGCCGCGGCCCGGCGCGAGGCCACCGGCAGCCACCTGCCGCACCCCGGCATCGTCGAGCGGCGGACCGCGTCCTACGAGGTGCTCGACGAGCGGGAGATGCCGATCCGGGTCGACGGGCGGCTCATCGGCGCCGCGACCCACTTCGAGTTCCGGTGCCTGCCCGACGCCCTGGTGATCGTGGTCTGACCGGGCGGAACCACCCAGGCACGTTCGGCCCCGCGCGTGGGTACCCTCCAGGCATGAGAGCGTGGTTCCTCGACGAGTCGCCCGGCACCTACCGGTGGGGCGAGGTGCCGGACCCGGTGGTGGGCCCCGGCGAGGTCAAGGTCCGCGTCCGGGCCACGGCGCTCAACCACATGGACCTGTGGCTGACGACCGGCCTGCCCAAGCCCCCGGCCTTCCCGCACGTGCCGGGCAACGACGTGGCCGGGGTCATCGACGAGGTCGGCAGCGCGGTCACCGACTGGGCCCCGGGCGACGAGGTCGTGATCAACACCGCCCTCGTCCCCGAGGAGGCCCTCGTCCGCGGCGACGACAGCGTGCTCGACCCGGCGATGACCCTGCTCGGCGAGGGGTGCTGGGGCGGTCACGGCGAGTTCTGCGTGGTCGCCGCGCACCAGCTGGCCCGCCGGCCCACCGGCCGCTCGTGGGCCGAGGCCGCGAGCTACCCGGTCTGCTACACGACCGCCTGGCGGCTGTTCCGCCGGGCCGGGATCCAGAAGGGCGACACCGTGCTCGTCACCGGCATCGGCGGGGGCGTCGCCACGGCGGCGCTGATGCTGGCCCAGCACGTCGGGGCCCGGGTCTTCGTCACGTCGCGGGACGCGGCCAAGCGCGACCGGGCCCTCGAGCTGGGGGCCGAGGGCGCCTTCCCGTCCGACGAGCCCTACCCGGTCACCGCCGACATCGTGGTCGACAGCATCGGCCCCGCCACCTGGGACTTCGCCTTCCGCACCCTGCGCCACGGCGGCCGCATGTGCGTGTGCGGCGGCACCTCCGGGCCGAAGGTCGAGCTCAACCTGCCCCGCCTCTTCTTCAAGCAGATCGACGTCATCGGCGCCTCCTGCGGCAGCCAGACCGAGTTCCAGCACGTCACCGACCTGCTGAGCGACGGGCTCCCCGTCGTCGTCGACGAGATCCTCCCGCTGTCGGAGTACCCCCGGGCGCTCGAGCGGCTCCGCTCCGCCGAGCAGCTCGGCAAGATCGTCCTCGAGCACCCCGAGCCCTGACCCGACGAGCCGCCGTCCCCGGCCCCGGGCGATCACCGGACCTGCGGTAGGGCCGGACGAGAGGGGACGACGGAGGGCGGCCGGTAGGGTGGCGCCCGTGACGACGACCGCAGATCCGGCCGACGCCCGGCGCGCCCACGAGGCCGTCGACCGCCACGCCGATCGGCTGCTGCGGGTGAGCCACGAGATCTTCGACCACCCCGAGCTCTGCTTCGAGGAGCGCTTCGCGCACGACCTGCTCTGCGACGAGCTGGAGTCGCAGGGGCTCGCCGTCACCCGGCACGCGCACGGGCTCGAGACCGCGTTCGTCGCCGAGGCCGGCTCGACCGGCCCGGTCGTCGCCGTGATCTGCGAGTACGACGCGCTCCCCGGCGTCGGCCACGCCTGCGGGCACAACGTGATCGCCGCCGCAGGCCTCGGCGCGGGCCTCGCCGCGGCGGAGCTCGCCGAGGAGCTCGGCGGACGGGTCCGCATCCTCGGGACACCGGCCGAGGAGGGCGGCGGCGGCAAGGTGTTCCTGCTCCGGGACGGCGCGTTCGACGGCGTCGACGCGGCGGTGATGGTCCACCCCGCCGACCACGACCTGCCGACGATGGCGGCGATCGCCATCCAGCGCCTCTCGGTGACCTACACGGGCCGGGCCTCGCACGCCGCCGCAGCGCCGTGGAACGGCCGCAACGCCCTCGACGCCGCAGTGCTCGGCTACGTGAACGTGTCCGCCCTCCGCCAGCACATCCGCCCCGACGAGCGGGTCCACGGCATCTTCACCGAGGCGGGGGAGCAGGCCAACGTCGTGCCCCGCCGCGCCGGGGCGTCCTGGTACGTCCGCTCGCCGAGCATCGAGGGCCTGGCCGCGCTGAAGGAGCGGGTGCTGGCCTGCCTCGCCGCCGGCGCCGAGGCCGCTGGCTGCGAGATGGAGCACGAGTGGCTCGACCCGCCCTACGACGACCTCATCGACGACGCGTGGCTGCTCGAGCGCTGGCGCGAGCGGTCGAGCGAGCTCGGGCGGGTGCCGCAGGACCCCGACGTGGTCGGGCCGGTCGTGGGCAGCACCGACATGGGCAACGTCAGCCACGCAGTGCCGTCGATCCATCCGATGATCGCGGTCGCCCCGCCGGGGGTGGCCATCCACACCCCCGACTTCGCCGTCCACGCCCGGGGCGCGGCCGGCGACGCCGCCGTGCTCGACGGGGCGAAGGCCCTGGCGGCGGTGGTGCTCGACCGCTGGGCGGCGGGCCCCTCCGACGCCCCGACGAGCGGGTCCTGAGGCGGTCCCCGGGGCAGGTCCCGGGCGCCTCTATCCTCACGGTCCGATGACGGCACTCCCGACCTACGTCGCCGAGCAGTTCACGGAGGAGGAGTCGACGGTCCTCCGTCGCTACTTCACCAGCCTCGACGGGCCGGTCTTCGCGCTCGTGAACCTGCCCGAGGTCGTCAAGGGAGCGCTCTTCGCCCGCTACTCGCGCTCGGCCAAGTCGCTGCGGCGCCTGTTCCTCGACGAGTTCGTGGGCGAGCTCGACACCACGGGCGACGAGACCGTCGACGCCACCATCGGCCTGGCCCGGGCCGAGTCGCTCTACGACCGGGTGTTCTTCGAGTACGGCGACGACAGCGTGGCCCAGCTCGGCGGCGTCCACCTCGCCTGCGAACAGGCCTCGAACCTCCTGACGAAGGTCCTCGAGTGGGGCCGGCTGATGTCCTACCTGGAGCAGTCGACCCGCTACATCCCCTACGACGAGCGCCTCGGCGGCCGCTACCGCTACCACCGCGACCCCGAGATCCTCGGTTCGCACCTCGGGGCCCGCTACGTCGGCGACATGGACCAGCTGTTCGACACGTACTCGGCGCTGGCCCTCGACATGCAGGAGCACTTCCGGGATCGCCACCCGAAGAGCGAGTCCGACTCCGACTTCGTCTACCGCCAGGCCATCCGGGCCAAGGCCTTCGACGCGGTCCGCGGCATCCTGCCGGCGGCCTCGCTGTCGAACGTCGGCATCTACGCATCGGGCCAGGCGTTCGAGACGCTGCTCCTGCGCATGCGCTCGCACCCGCTGCCCGAGGCCCGGCAGTACGCGGACCTCATGCTCGTCGAGCTCCGCAAGGTGGTGCCCAGCTTCCTGAAGCGGGTCGACCTGCCCGATCGGGGTGTGGCCACCTCCGAGTACCTGCGCACCAACCGCGACGCCATGGAGGCGATCACCTACGAGATGCTCTCGGGCGACGCCGTCGACGGCCCGACCGATCCGGGCGTCGAGCTGGTCGACTTCGACCCCGAGGGCGAGCTCAAGGTCGTCGCCGCGATGCTCTACCCCTACACCGGGCTCGCGGAGTCGACGCTGATCGAACGGGTCCGGACCATGTCGGTCGAGGACCGCCTGGCGGTCATGCGGGCCTACGTCGGCGACCGCACCAACCGCCGCCACAAGCCCGGTCGGGCGCTCGAGCGCACGGACTACCGGTTCGACGTCGTCTCGGACTACGGCGCCTTCCGCGACCTGCAGCGCCACCGGCTGATGACGATCGAGTGGCAGGAGCTGACGCCCGCCCACGGCTACACCCGTCCGGCCGCGATCGACGAGGCCGGGATGACCGGCCGCTTCGACGACGCCATGGAGCGGTCGGCCGCGCTGTGGTCGTTGCTGGCGGAGCGGTTCCCGGAGCGGGCCTCGTACGCGGTCTCGCTGGCCTACCGCCTCCGCTACGCCATGCAGTTCAACGCCCGGGAGGCCATGCACCTCATCGAGCTGCGGACCTCGATCCAGGGCCACCCGAGCTACCGGGCGATCGGCCAGCGGATGCACCACCTGATCGCGGAGCGGGCGGGGCACCGGGCCATCGCCGAGATGATGCGCTTCGTGGACCACTCCGGCGAGGCGGAGCTGGAGCGCCTCGGTGCGGAGCGCCGCGCCGAGGCGCGGCGGACCGAGTCGGCCTGAGGTCCCGCTCGGCCCCCTGCGACGGCGGTCACGCCTCGCTGGCACATCCGGTACTCCCGGAGGGGGCGTGATGTCTATGATGCGCCCCGACCTCGCCCTGAAGACCCCCTGCCACCAGGCCTGAGCGACGGCCGAGAGGAACATGGACGACGACGAACTCCTTGATGAGGACACCGACGAGGAGGAGACCCTCGACGACGAGGAAGCCCTCGACGACGATCTCGAAGAGGACATCGACGAGGTCGAGATCGCAGACGACGAGGACGATGTCGTCGTCGCCGTGGAGGAGGAGGACGAGGAGGACGCGGCCGACGACGTCCCCGCGGCCAAGGCGAAGCGCGCCTCCGAGGACGAGGACGAGGACGACGAGGACGTCGACCCCGACGACGTCGAGGCCGACCTGGACACGATCCTCAAGGACCGCATCGCCGCGGGCGACGACGACGAGGACGAGGACGAGCTCGAGGAGCCCGGTGCCGAGTCCGGCGAGCGGGTCGCGGCCAAGACCGCGGACGAGTTCACCTGCCCGACGTGCTTCCTGATCGTGCATCCGCGCCAGTTCGGACGGCCGGGGGCACTGACGTGCCCAGAGGGCTACGACCCGTGCGGCGGCATCGAGATCGTCAACCGCCTGACCGGCAAGCAGCCCGCGAAGGGCAGGAAGGGCTGAGCGTGGTCCGCCCCCTCGATCTGCCGGCGGCGCTCGTCGAGGAGGTGGCGGGCGCGGTCCCGCTCCTCGTCGAGCGCACCCGCTCGCAGGTCGAGCTGGCGCAGCGGATCGTGTCGCACCTGCCGTGCCTCGGTCGCCGCGGCGACGGCTCGTCGGCTGGCGCCGGCGACGACGCGGCCGACGACTCGGGCGCTGACGACGAGCACCTCGCGCCGGTCGTCGACATCGCCACCGCGGCGGCGAGCCCGGCGCACGCGCCGGTCCCGGCCGCCGAGGGCGCGCCGGCGCCCGACGAGCTGGCGATCCCCGACTACGACAGCCTGGCCGCCTCGCAGGTCGTGCCGCGGCTCGCGTCGCTGTCGGTCGACGAGCTGTCCGACGTCGAGGCCTACGAGCAGGCCCACCGGGCCCGCCAGACCATCCTGAACCGGGTCCGGCAGCTCCAGTCCGCCGCGGACGGGAGCTGAGCCGTGGGCCCGGCGCCCACCCCGTCGTTCGAACCCGTCGTGCGCGACGCGACCCCGGCCGACCGCCCCGAGCTCGTTCGCCTGGCGGCGAGGGCGCTCGAGCACCTCGACACCCAGAAGGGCGGGGCCGTGTTCCGCGACCGCGAGGCCCGACCCGTCCCGGTCGACGGCACCGTGGACGCCGATCTGGCCGCGGCCGCCGAGGGCCGGGCGATCGTGCTGCTCGGCTGCCTCGGGCCGGTCCCCGTCGGCTATGCGGTGGCACGGGTCGAGCCGACCAGGGGCGCGCCCCTCGCCGTGGTGCAGGACCTCTACGTCGAGCCCGAGGCGCGCCGGGTCGGCGTCGGCCGGGCCCTCATGGCCGCGCTGGTCCGGCGCGCCGAGGAGGACGGGTGCGGCGGCATCCAGGCCGAGGCCCTGCCGGGCGACCGTGCGACCAAGAACTTCTTCGAGGGCTTCGGCCTGGTCGCCCGCAAGATCACCGTGCACCGGCCCCTGGGCGGCGCTGTCGACGAGGAGGGCCCGGTCGACGGGCGCGGCGGTGGTTGACCCGGTGGTGGTGGCCGGCGCGGTCGCCACCCGGGGCAACGACCTGCTCGTCGTGCGGCGGGACGGCGGTCCGGCCGAGGGGCGGTGGTCGGTGCCGCTCGCCCGCGTCGCCGGTGGCGAGACGATGGTCGAGGCGGCGGTCCGGGCGGTGGCGGAGCAGACCGGCCTCGGCGCGCTGTCGGGGCCCTTCCTCGGCTGGTACGAGTCGATCCGCACCGCGGACCCCGGAGGTGCCCACGAGGTGGTCGCCTGCTTCACGTCGGTGATCCTCGACGCGGTGGACCCGACGGCCGGCGCCGAGGTCGCCGAGGCCCGCTGGATGCCCGTGTGGGACGTGGCCGAGCTGCCGCTCGTCGACGGGCTCGCCGAGCTCCTCGCCGAGCACGGCGTCATCGACACGTTGGCCTGACCCTTCAGCCGGGTCCCGAGGCCCCTCGCCCCCGTGGGGAGCGGGGGACCCCGGGTCCGGGATCAGGTCAGGTCGGGGCTCAGCGGCCCTTCCAGTTCGGCTTGCGCTTCTCGGCGAAGGCGGTGAGGCCCTCCCCGAAGTCCTCGGTGCCGAACATCTTCATCATCCCCTCACCCGACAGCTTCCAGCCGACCTCGTCGGGCTCGTCCGTCGACTTGAGCATGATCTGGCGGCTCTCGGCCACGGCGAGCGGCGCGTTCTCGGTGATCTCGGCGGCGAGCTCGAGCGCGGTGTCGAGCGCCTGGCCCTCGTCGCAGAGGCGGTTCACCATGCCGAAGTCGTAGGCACGCTCGGCGGGGAAGTCGAGCCGCCCGGTGAGGGCGAGCTCCATGGCGATGTTGCGCGGGATCTTGCGGGGGAGGCGGAAGAGGCCGCCGGCCCCCGCCACCAGGTTGCGCTTCACCTCGGGGATGCCGAACACGGCGGTGCGGGAGGCGACGACCAGGTCGGCGGCCAGCACGATCTCGGTGCCGCCGGCGAGGGCCGGGCCGTCGACCGCGGCGATGATCGGGGTGGTCCGCTCGCGCTGCACGAAGCCGGCGAACCCGCCCTTGGCGGTCGTCATGCCGCCGGGATCGGTGGCCATCTGCTTGAGGTCGGCGCCCGCGCAGAAGATGTAGCCCTTCTCCGTCCTGGCGCCGGTCAGGATGCCGACCCACACCTCGTCATCGGCCTCGATCTGGTCGATCGCGTCCTCGATGCCCGAGGCGACGTCGCTGTTGACGGCGTTGCGGGCGTCGGGTCGGTTGATCGTGATGATCCCGACGTTGCCCTGCTTCGTGTACTCGATGGTCATGGGCCCGGACACTACCGCCGAACTTGACCGGCCGGTCTACTTCAGTGCCCGGGGGGCCGGGCGGGCGTCGGTAGGGTGCGCCGCATGGCTGCGGTCCAGGCGCTCGTGTTCGACTTCGACGGCACCCTGGTCGACTCCGACGACGCGCTCGTGCAGCCCTTCCTGGCCCTCGGGGTGCCCCGCGGGGAGATCAGCTTCGGCCACGCCATCGCCGAGGAGTGCGAGCGGCTCGGCATCTCGCTCGACGCCTACGCCGACCTCTACGACGAGCAGGTCGTGCGGCCGTTCGCCGGCGTCGACGAGGTGGTGGCCCGCCTCGGCCGGTGGGCCCTGTGCTCGAACAAGCACCCCCGCTCCGGGGCGGCCGAGCTGGCGCGCCTCGGATGGACGCCCGAGGTGGCGCTCTTCTCCGACCACTTCGGCTGGGCCCACAAGGGGCTCGGACCGGTCCTCGAGGCGATCGGGCTGGACGCCACCGACATCGTCATGGTCGGCGACAGCGGGGGCGACGTCCGCTGCGCGGACGAGATCGGGTGCCGCTTCGTGTGGGCCGGCTGGAACCCGCGCGTGCGGGCGGCCCGTCCGGACGGGAGCGTGCTCGACCGTCCGGACCAGCTGCTCGACCTCTACGGCTGAGTCACCGGGCCCGCAGACCCGGCGTGGGGCTCAGCCCGCAGCGGACCCGCCTCGGCGGCGTCGATCTCGCCCTCCGCCGCGGCGCCGGTCTCGGGCGCCGGGTCATCCGCGCCGACGGCCTCGTCACCGGCAGCGGGCTCGGCCTCCACCGGCGCAGCGTCGTCGGTCGCCTCGGTCGCCTCGTCCGGCGCCGGCGCCGCGTCCTGCTCGGGCTCGGCCGGTGCGGCCTCGGCGTCCTGGGCCGGCGCAGCGTCCTGGGCCGGCGCAGCGTCCTGGGCCGGCGCAGCGTCCTGCTCGGGCTCGGCCGGCGCGGTCTCGGCGGCGGCCTCGGTCGACGGCGCGGACGGCGGGGTGGCCTCGTCGGTCACGGCGTCCTGGGTCGGGGCGTCGGCGTCGGGCGCCTCGGCCGTCGGAACGTCGCCCTTGGGCGCCTCGCCCTTCGACGCGTCGGCCTTCGGCGCGTCGGCCTTCGCGGCGTCGCCCTTCGGCGACCCGCCCTCGCGCCCGCCGCCCTTCGGGGCGTCCCCCTTGCCTCCGCCGCCCTGCTTGGCACCCGGACGGCCGGCGCCCTGCTTGCCGCGCGGCGGGCGCCGGCGCTTGGCGGCCGCGGCCTCGGACGGGTCGACCCCGAACAGCTCGGCGACCTTGGGCACGCGGTCCGACACCCGGCGCACGGCCTCCATCAGGTCGTCGGTCGGGTTCTCGGGCCGCCCCGCCGGCGCGACCTGCTGGCGGACGGGCGAGTAGGCGAGCGCGTCGACCGCCGCGGCCCACAGCTCCTGGTTCGTGCCGGGCGTGAGGCCCTCGGAGACCGAGGTGACCAGCCGCGCCGACAGCTCGGCGGGCACCGGCGTCCCGGCCTTCGGCGGGCGGGAGCTGAGGCGCAGGGCGCGGACGAACCGCCCGGCCTCGAGGTTGGCGCTGATGTCGGCCACCCAGTTGGAGTGCTCCTCCTCGACCCGACGGGTCAGGCCGCTGCGGAGCTGCTCGAGCATCTCCCGCGCCTCCTCGTCGTGGGTGGCGCCGTCGCCGGCCACCACGACGGAGCGCAGGTCGCGCAGGTCGAGCTCGTCGAGGTCGGCGATCGCGGCCGCGGCGCGGTCCTTCCACTCGGCGTCGCGCAGGCGCGGGTAGAGGGCCTCGGCCATGGCCACGACCTGCTCGGTCGGCGCCTCGGGTCGGTTCTCGGCCCGGGCCTGCTCGTTCTGCTTGGCGATCGCCTCGCGCACGGCGGGCACACCGCCGCGCAGCACCTGGTCGGCGATCGGCCGCTGCTCGGTCGGCACCTCGTCGATCACCGCGTTCCGGTAGGCGCGACCCGGGCGCAGGCGCTTCGGCTTGGGGCGCTCGGGCACCTCGGGGCGCGGCCCACGGGGCCGGTCGCCGCGCGGTCGGTCACCCCGATCGCCGCGGTCCCGACGCTCGCGACGGGGGCCGTCGCCGTCGCGGTCCCGACCGCGCCCGCGACCGCGGCCCTCGCCGCGACCCCGGCTCACGAGCTGCGTGGTGACCAGCGGCTCGTCGCGGCCGGAACCCATGATCTCGAGCAGCTCCGGCTGCTTGCGCTCGCCCTTGGGGGGCAGGACGCCGGTGATCTCGATGCCGTCGATGAGGAACTCGGCGTCGGCGCGGAGCACGTCGCCGACCTTGGCGCCGCCCGGCACGAGCGACCCGTCCATCTCGCCCTTCGGCTGCTTGGCACCGGCCGCGCGCCAGGTCCAGGACCCGTCAGGGCGTTCGGAGGTCAGCTCGATCTCGAGTCGGCGGGACATGGGCGCCAAGCTAACGGACGCCTCACGAGTGCAGGAAGCCGGAACCGCCCCCCGGGTGCCAGCATGGGCGACGTGAGCGACCTCCCCGAAGCCCAGACCCTGATCGTCACCGGCGTCACCGGCCAGGTGGCCGAATCGGTGGCCACCTCGCTGGCCGCCGCAGGCCACCACGTCACCGGCGTGGCCCGCTTCTCCGACGCCGCGGCGCGGGAGCGACTCGAGGCCGCGGGGGTGGCGTGCGCCTCCGCGGACCTGGTCGAGGCCGACTTCGGAGCGGTGCCGACGGGCGTCGACGCGCTCCTCAACTTCGCGGTCGTCAAGACCCAGCGGTGGGACCTCGACCTGCGCGCCAACGCCGAGGGCATCGGGCTGCTCATCGCGCACGTCCGGCCGGCCCGGGTCCTGCACTGCTCGTCGACCGGGGTGTACGACCCGGCCGGGGCCACCGTCCTCGACGAGTCGGCCGCGCTCGGCGACAACCACCGCCCGATCATGCCCACCTACTCGATCGCCAAGATCGCCGCCGAGGAGGTGGTGCGCACGATGTGCCGGCTGCTCGACGTCCCGACGACCATCGCCCGGCTCAACGTGCCCTACGGCGTCGGGCCCGACGGCACGCCCCGGGGCTGGCCGGCCTTCCACCTGGCGATGATGCAGGCCGGCCTGCCGATCCCCGTGCACCCCGACCGGCCCAACCTCTTCAACCCGATCGACCTCGCCGACATCGCCGCGACCGTGCCGGCGCTGCTCGGCGCGGCCACGGTCCCGGCGACGATCGTCAACTGGGGCGGCGCCGAGCAGGTCTCGCTCGAGGAGTGGTGCGAGCACCTCGCCGACCGGTGCGGCTACCGCGCCACGTTCGAGGAGACCGAGTCGACGATCGGCGGCGTCACCGTCGACCTCGAGCGCATGGTGAGCATCACCGGGCCGACCACGGTCGCGTGGAAGGACGGCTTCGACGCCCTCGCCGACGCCTGGCTCGCCTCCCAGGCGTGACCCTCCTCCTCTGCGACCTCGTCGACGCGTGCAGGCACCGCCGTCCGATCTCGGGGACCAGCGATCGCTGAGCGACGCGTGAGCCGCGAGAACGCCGGATCGGCGTTCTCGGGGACATCCCCGAGCTCCCGGGTCGGGGATCAGTCGTCGAGCGCGTCGAGCAGGGCGTTCTCGAGCACCTCGGCCAGGCCGGGGTGCGCCCAGATCTGCTCCTTGGCGACCCGCTCCGCCGTGAGGCCGAACGTCATCGCCTGGGCCATCTGCTGCATGAGCGTCGCGGCCTGCGGCCCGAGCACGTGGGCGCCGAGGATCAGCCCGGTGTCGGCCGACACGAGCACCTTGGCGAAGCCGCTGCGGTCCTCGAGGGCCCACCCGTAGGCGGTGTCGCCGAACGCCCGCTTGCCGACTCGGTAGGGCTGCCGGCGCTCCTGCAGCTCGGTCTCGGTCTCGCCGACCGACGCGACCTCGGGGTGGGAGAAGACGGCGTGCGGGACGACGCGCTCGTCGAGGTGCATCGGGTCGTCGGGGTGCACGACGTTGTGCGAGACGACCTTGGCCTCGCGGTTGGCGAGGTGCTTGAGCTGCAGCGGGTTCCGGATGTCGCCCAGCGCCCACACGTTCGAGGCGGTGGTGAGCAGGGTGTCGTCGGTGAGGACGTAGCCGTCCTCGTCGAGCTTCACCCCGGCGGCCTCGACCTCGAGCTCGGCTCCGTTCGGGTGGCGGCCGGTGGTGACGAGCAGCGCGTCGCCGGTCACGTCGGTGGGGCAGTCGGGGCCTTGGTGGCCGGGCGCGGGGGAGAGGACGAGCCGGAAGGTGCCGCCCGAGTGCTCGACGCCCACGACCTCGGTGTCGAGGTGGAGACGGGCCCGGCGTCCGAACTCACGGGTGAAGCGCTCCGAGACGTCGGGGTCCTCGTGGCGCAGCATGCGGGCGCCACGGTGGACGATCGTCATGTCGCAGCCGAGCGAGCCGAACACGTGGCCCATCTCGGCGGCGATGAACCCACCGCCGATGACGAGCAGGTGACGCGGCACCGAGTCCACCCGCATGATCGTGTCGGACGTGTGGAACGGGGTGCCGGCGAGCCCGGGGATGTCGGGGACGATCGGCGACGCCCCCGCCGCCAGGACGACCTTGTCGGCGGTGACGTCGGTGGTGGCGCCGCCCGGGGCGGTGACCCGCACGGCGCGCTCGCCGGTGAAGCGGGCGTCGCCGGTGAACACCGTGGTGTTGGGTTGGCCGCGGCGGTACTGCTCGCCGCCCTCGGCGATCGGGTCGATCCGGCCGAAGGTCCGGTCGCGGATCGACGGCCAGTCGATGCGGGGCGGGTCGAAGTGGACCCCGAGCGCCGTCGCCTCCTCCGCCTCGACCACCCGGTTGGCCGGCATCACCAGCATCTTCGACGGGATGCAGCCCCGGTTGAGGCACGTCCCGCCGAAGGTCGACCGCTCCACGATCCCGATCGTGAGGTCGTCGTACTCGCGGGTCGGGATCGAGTTGCCCGAGCCGGTCCCGATGATGAGCACGTCGACGTGGGCCGTGGAGGGGGACGTCATGACGGCCGAGCCTACGGCGGGGTGGTCGCGACCGAGGCGGCGCCGGGCGGGGGATCGGACCGGCCGGCACGCACGAGAGCGCACCGCACGTCGCGCACCGATCCCGGCCGCAGAACTGGAACGCGTTACAGTTTCCCGTCCCGCCCGGTCGACCCGGGCTGCACGATCGAACCGCCAGACCGAGACGGACCGAGCCAGGGGGAACAGATGCACATCGCGTACACGGAGGAGCAGCAGCGCCTCCGGGACGAGCTGCGGCGCTACTACGAGGACCTGCTGACCGACGAGGTCAAGGACCTGCTCCACAAGGAGGCCGGCGTCGGCCCGACGCACCGGCGGATCGTGAAGCAGATGGCCGAGGACGGCTGGCTCGGGATCGGCTGGCCGAAGGAGTACGGCGGCCAGGGCCGAAGCCAGATGGAGCAGTTCATCTTCTTCGACGAGTCGATGCGCTCCGGCGCCCCGGTGCCGATGCTGACGATCAACACCGTCGGCCCGACGATCATGCAGTACGGCACCGAGGAGCAGAAGGACTTCTTCCTCCCGAAGATCCTCGCCGGCGACCTGCACTTCTGCATCGGCTACTCCGAGCCGGGCGCCGGCACCGACCTCGCGTCGCTGCGCACCAAGGCCGTCCGCGACGGCGACGAGTACGTCATCAACGGCCAGAAGATGTGGACGTCGCTGGCCTCCGACGCGGACTACTGCTGGCTGGCGGTCCGCACCGATCCCGACGCCCCGAAGCACAAGGGCATCTCGATGATCATCGTCGACATGAAGTCGCCGGGCATCACGATCGACCCGCTGCACCTGCTGTCGAGCCACGACATCAACGCGACGTACTTCGACGACGTCCGGGCCCGCGCCGACTGGCTGGTCGGCGGCGAGAACAACGGCTGGGGCCTCATCGTCAACCAGCTCAACCACGAGCGCGTGACGCTGTGCTCGCCCGGCCTGCTCGAGCAGTCCTACACCGAGGTCCGCCGCTGGGCGCAGGAGACGGTGAACGCCGACGGCTCCCGCCCCGTCGACCAGGAGTGGGTGCGGCTCAACCTGGCCCGCGTCCACGCCGGCCTCGAGTTCCTGCGCCTCATCAACTGGAAGGTCGCCTGGACCGCCACCGAGGGGCACCTCGACGTGGCCGACGCGTCGACGATCAAGACGTTCGGCACCGAGTTCTACCTGGAGGCGTTCCGCCTGCTGATGGAGGTCATCGGCCCGTCCGCCTACCTCGAGCGCAACTCGGTCGGCTCGGTCCTGAAGGGCCGGCTCGAGGGCAACTACCGCAGCCTGCTGATCCTCACCTTCGGCGGCGGCACGAACGAGATCCAGCGCGACCTGATCGGCATGTTCGGTCTGGGCCTGCCCCGGGCGCTGCGCAACTGACGCGGCCGATCACCCGGGACACGACGCAGACGAACGCACGAGGAGACGAACGACATGGACTTCCGCTTCAGCGAGGAGCAGCAGGCGATCGGTGACCTGGCGGGCCAGGTGCTCGCCGACCGATCCACCCACGAGCGCCTTCGGGAGCTCGAGCGGGGCGACGGCCCCCGCTTCGACGCCGACCTGTGGGCCGAGCTCGCGAAGGTCGGCGTGCTGGGCGCCACGGTGCCCGAGGAGCACGGCGGCGCCGGGCTCGACCTGATCGCCCTGGGCGCCGTGCTCGAGGCCGTCGGCCGCACGGCCGCGGCGGTGCCCCTGTGGGAGACGCTCGGCCTGGGCGTCCCGGCCGTGGCCCGCTACGCACCGGTCGACGTGGCCGCCGATCTCCTCGGCCGAGTCACGGCCGGCGAGCTGATCCTGACCGCGGCGTGGCACGAGCAGGGCGGCGAGCCGCTGGTGCCGACCACGATCGCCAGCCGCGCCGGCGACGCCTGGACCGTGAGCGGCACGAAGATCTGCGTCCCCGCCGGCGTGATCGCGGACGCGGTGCTGGTGCCGGCCGCCATCGAGTCGGGCGGCTCTGTGGGCCTGTTCCTGGTCGAGAAGGGCGAGGGTGTCGGCGTCGAGCCGCTCGACACCACCCTCGGCGACCCGCAGGCCGCACTGCTGCTGGCCGACGCGCCGGCGACCCTGATCGCCGAGGGCGCGGACGCGCTCCGCTGGGCCTACGAGCGGGCGATCGGCACCCAGTGCGCGGTGGCCACCGGCGTGTGCGACGAGGCCCTCCGCCTCACCGCCGACTACGCCAAGGAGCGCAAGCAGTTCGACGTGCCGATCGCCTCGTTCCAGGCGGTGGCGCACCGGGCCGCGGACGCCTACATCGACACCGAGGCCGTCCGGCTCACGACGCACCAGGCGCTGTGGCGGCTCGGCAACGACGAGCCGGCTTCGGCCGAGGTGTCGACCGCCAAGTTCTGGGCGGCGTGGGGCGGCCAGCGGGTCGTCCACGCGGCGCAGCACCTGCACGGCGGCGTCGGCGTGGATCGCGACTACCCGCTGCACCGCTGCTTCCTGCAGGCCAAGGAGCTCGAGCTCCAGCTCGGCGGGGCGACGCGCCAGCTGCTCCTCCTCGGCGAGATCATCGCCGAGCAGCCCGTCTGACCGAGCGCCGCTCCCGTTGCTGCGTCGCCGGCCGTCGCCGAGCGACGGAACGTCACGCAGGAACGGGAGCCGCGCGGTCGGGGACCACGGTCAGGCCGCGACGCGGTCGAGCAACCGGTCGATCCAGCCGATGTCGATCGTGACCTCGGCCCCGGACCGGCGGTCCCGGCCCGAGCGGCGGGCCGGCGTCGCCGGTGCGACCGCAGGCACGTAGTCGTACGGCAGGCCCTTGCACGCTGCGAGGTAGTACATCGCCGGGTCGAGCGTGACGTCGTCGAGGAGCTCGACCACGTGGGCGCGGTGGCTGAACAGGCAGCCGGTCAGGCCGCCGTCGGCCGAGCCGACGACCACGTCGGCGTCGCGCAGGGTGGCGAGCAGCAGGTCGGGCTTGAGCGACGACGGGTCGAGCGGTTCGACGCCGTGGCGCTCGAGGACCTCGAGGAGGTCGGCGCGGTTCTCGACACCGGCGGCCGAGCCGGCGTCGAGGAAGATGCGCCGGGGCCCCTGGGCCGCGCACGGCAGCGGCACCTGGTCGCACCAGCGCCGGAACCAGCTCGGGACCGCACCGGCCCCGGGTCGGGTGACGAAGTTCGGGACGACCACCCGATCGGCGTGGATCGGCTGCCCGGGCTCGACCTCGACGAGCTGCACACGCCGACCGCCGAGGTGCTCGAGCAGCGTCGCCTCCATGTCGGTCAGCGGCCCGTCGTGCAGGACCGACATGTTGCCGAGGCGACCGAGGGCCGGGTGGATGAGCAGGGCCGCCCTGGGCAGGTCGTCGACCAGCGTGTGGAAGGTCGACCGCTGCGGCGAGCGGAAGACCGCCACCGTGCCGTCCACGTGGATCGGGTCACGGCGCAGCTCGGCGTCGTCGAGGGGCACGCGGCCGATCATCGCCGTCGTGACGCTCTCGGCCACGATCCGCCCGTCGGCGCTCGTGACCACGCCGCAGCCCGGTCGCACGACGACGTCGGCGAGCACGTGGACGCGAGCCGGCGGGAGCGCGAGACGGGACGTGCCGAGGCCGGCGCGGGCAGCGGCGGGCGCCAGCGGGAGGTTGTCGGCGTCGGGGCACGGGAGGGATTCTCCGCCCCCCAGGTGGACCAGCTCAGCCCCGGACAGCACGGCGGCGGGCACGGTCCGCGGCCAGTGCGCCGCCTTGCGTGAGGCACGACGAGGCCCAGGGTCGGCTCGACGCCACCACGAGGTCTTGTCGGCCACCCATCCCATCGTCATCGAACTGTAATGGTCGGCCCGCTCATCTCACAGGCATTTCCCAGGGTGCAGCGAGGGTTACCCTTGCCCTCGCAGATCTACCGCGGCCTCCAGCGTCGCGCCGAGCCACCCTGGAAGGGGAGCGACCGTGAAGATCCTCGTGGCCACCGATGGTTCCGATCACGCCGTGGAGGCGGCCGCCAGCGGCCTCGCCGTCCTGGGGGAGGCCGAGAGCGTCACCCTGGTGTGCGTCGTCCACACGCCGGCCGTCGTGTCGTCGGGGATGGAGTCGGGCTTCGCCGGCGGCATGGCCACCCCCGAGGTCGTCGACGCGGCGTGGGTCGGCGCCAAGGAGGAGGCCGACGAGAGCATCGACCGCACGATCGCCGGCCTGCCCGCCGGGCAGAACATCGAGCGGCGGGTGGAGACGGGGGAGCCCGGCCTCGCCGTGGTCGCGGCCGCCCAGGAGCTCGGCGCCGACGTGGTGGTCATCGGGTCCCGGGGGAGGGGCGCCATCAAGCGGGCCCTGCTCGGCTCGGTCAGCACCCACGTCGTGCACAACGCCCCGTGCCCGGTGCTCGTCGTCAACTCCAAGGACGACTGACCGCGCGGCGCGGATCGTTCCGACCCGCAGCACGCGCGCCGGCGTCGCTGAGGATCGTGGGAGCGTCGAGAGCGGGGTACCGGCGCAGCCGGGCCCTGCGCCGCCATCCAGCCCTACGGACATAATCAGCATTTCCGGCATTCCCACAGAGGACTTTGGCGGCGGTTCCGGTCGTCAGACGACGGAAACGGCCGCCGAAGCGGTATCGAGGGCCGCTACGACGACGTCGTCGACACGTCGTCCAGCAAGGCGCTGAGCCGCCGCACGTGCTCGTCCCTGGTGTCGTCGTCCCACGGACGGCCGTCCTCGACGTCACGCAGCATCTCGTCGACCGCATCCCGCAGCGTCGCCAGGACCACGTACTGGTCGTCCATGCGGCTCACGAGCTCCTTGAGGCGGTCCTCGCCCCAGGTCAGCTCACCGAGCCGCCGGCGGGCCTCGAACGCCCGTTGGCGACACGATCGCCGGCAGTACGTCCTCGGCCGTCCCGTGGCCGCCGGATCCGGCAACCGCCGTCCGCACCACGCACATCGCCTCGGTGCGTCCCGTTCCTCGAGGTCGGCGACCTGCGACGACCGCCGCACCGACGACGCGTCCCCCGACCCCACCTCCCCACCCCGTCGTTTCGTCACAGTGACGAATCTAGTGCTCGACGGCCGACCCCGGACGGATCCCAGGCCCCCCGCCGCCGCCTTTGGCGGCGGTTCCGGTCGTCAGACGACGGAAACGTCCGCCAAAGGCGGGGGTCGCCGGTCAGACCTCGCGGCGTTCGAGCGCGACCAGCCCGTGGTCCGCGTCCTGCACCACCACGACGTCGGCCCTCCCCCGCGTCGGCTCCACGAACTCGACGTTGTTCGGGACGTTGATCGCCTCCCAGACGTTGACCGCGGCGTCGCGCAGCGCCTGGCCCTCGAGCCCCCGGAACAGCGACAGGATCGACGTCGAGCCGTCCTCCACCTCGCCCACGAGCTCCACGAACCGGTCCGTGTACCAGTCGCGGAGGTCGTCCGGCTCGGCGTTCAGGTAGATGCCGAGGTCGAGCTGGCCGTCCATCGACGGCTGCAGCACGACGATGCCCTCGACGACCAGCACGTCGACGTCGCCGACCGGATCGGTCCCGGGCACCACGTCGTAGGCCTCATGGGAGTACCTCGGCGCGACGACGTCGGTGCGGCCGTGCCGCACCGCGTCCAGGAAGGCGACGAGCGACGCGACGTCGAACGACTCCGGGTAGCCCTTGCGGTCGAACAGGCCCCGGGCGTGCAGGTCGTCGTTGCTGAACAGGAACCCGTCGGCCGCCACGACGCCGACCGCCAGCTCGCGGTCCTCGCGCAGGCGATCGGCCAGGAGCCCGGCGAACGTGGACTTCCCGCTCGAGATCGGACCGCCGATGCCCACGACGGCGGGCCGCTCCCCCACCTCGTCCCGGCACGCGGCGACCAGCTCGACCAGGGCCTCCATCACCACCGTGAGCCTCCCGTGAAGTTCCCGTGAGCGCCGGTCCATACCCTTGACAGACCCGGGTGACCGGTGTCCCCTAGTGGAGCGGGTCGGACCCGTCCGGCCTGCCACCCACAACCCAGGGAGGTGCCGATGTCCAACCGTCACCGTACTCGTCGGTCCGGAGCCACTTCTGCGCTGCAGGAGGAACGGGAGTTGCGCAAGGCGGAGCACCGGAGGGTGCGCCGCACGGTCAACCAGTCCCTGCACATCGCGGTCCTCGACGAGGATCACGACGGCCTGGTGCTGGAGATCCCGCACGCGACCCACGGCTACACCGACGAGCACGACTCGCCGGAGTCCCACGCCGTGCTCCGACCGCAGCGGCGTGTGCGCCACTGGAAGCAGACCTTCTGGAAGCGCCGGACGAACGTGCGACGTCGACGGGCGGAGGCATACCTCACGCTCTCCTGAGCGGGGACCACCACTCCCTTGGCGCGGTCGCCGGCGTGACACGTCTGCACCGTCGGGGGTGATCCTGTGATGACGGACCGGTCCGGCTCCCCATGACCGTGGGGAGCCGGGGTGGTTCGGTAGCGTGACGACGTGGCCCGTCGTCGCCCTGACGAGCGCTCGCTCGTGCCGATCGTCGACCGCATGGTCGACCAGCGCTTCGCCATGGCCGTCGAGGCCGTGTCCCGCCTGCGCGCCGAGGACCCGACCGCCACGCCCGACGAGCTGGCGGACCGGCTGATCCGCAAGTGCGCCAAGGAGCTCGCGCTCGGCGGCGCGGTGGCCGGCGGCGCCGCCGCCTCCCCGGTCGCGGGCGTGGCCGTCGCGGCTGCCACCGCCGGCGCGGACGCGACGTACAGCATGGGCCGGCTGAGCGAGATGATCATGGGGATCGGCCTGATCTACGGCCACCAGCAGTCCACCGTCGACGAGCGCACCGCGCTCGTCCTGGCCGTCCTGGGGCTGTCGGAGAGCGCCGCGGTCGGCCTCACCGGCCTGGCCGCCCGGGTGGGCTCCCGCAGCGGCGCTCGCCTCGTCGCCAAGCTGCCCACGGGGACCGCGGCGCCCGCCAGCGCGGGCGTCACCAAGAAGGCGGTCGCCAAGCTGTCCAACGCCAGGGGCCCGTGGAGCCTGGCTGCGCTCGTGCCCTACGGCATCGGCGCCGGCGTCGGCGCTGCGGGCAACGCCGTGCTGGCCCGCTCGGTGGGCCGGGCCGCCAAGCAGTACTTCGCGGGCGGGCGCGCCGACCCACCGGCTCAGGCCGCCGTCCAGGAGGACGCCGGCGAGGGCGAGGTCGTCGAGGAGCCCGGCCCGCGATCGGGGGCCGGCGGGGCGAACGGCTCGGAGGGCGGCCCACCTCGTGGCGCCTGGGACGACGAGATCGTCGACGCCGTCATCGTCGAGCGCGTGGAGCGGGTGGACGTCCAGGCGACCTACCGGACCCCGCCGCCTCCCGGGTCGCCGCCGGCCGGCTGAGCACCCGCTGCGACGGGCCCTCGTCGCCGACTGCCGGCCACCCCCTCGTGGGTAGCCTCGCCGCATGACCGACATCACACCGGCGCTCATCGACGGGACCGACGTCCTCGCGGACGAGGTGAACGAGGTCCGCTCCCCCTACGACGGCTCCGTGGTCGGCGTCGTGCCCGCGTGCACCACGGCCGACCTCGACCGCGCCATCGCGGTCGCGCTGGAGCGCCACCGCGCCGGGCCGCCGCCCGCGTTCGAGCGCGCCGAGGTGCTCGACCGCGCCGCGGTGCTGCTGACCGAGCGCCTCGACGAGTTCGCCCGCTCGATCTCCGAGGAGTCGGCCAAGCCGATCACCACCGCACGGGTCGAGGCGCAGCGCGCCGTCGACACGATCCGCTTCTCGGCCGCCGAGGCCCGCACGTTCACCGGTGAGATGGTCCCGCTCGACGCGTCGTCGGCCGGCGTCGGCAAGCTCGGCTTCACCAAGCGCGTGCCGATCGGCGTCGTCGGCGCGATCTCGCCGTTCAACTTCCCGCTCAACCTCGTGTGCCACAAGATCGCACCGGCGGTGGCCGCCGGCTGCCCGGTGGTGCTGAAGCCGGCCTCGTCGACGCCGCTCACCGCCCTGCGCATCGCCCGCCTCTTCGAGGAGGCCGGCCTCCCGCCGGGGTGGCTCAACGTCGTCACCTGCAGCGGTCGGGTCGCCAACCACATGGTCCTCCACCCCGACGTGGCGATGATCACGTTCACGGGGTCGCCCGAGGTCGGCTGGGGCATCCGGGCCGACGCGCCCCGCAAGCGGGTCAGCCTCGAGCTCGGCAACAACGCCCCGGTCGTCATCGAGCCGGACGGCGACTGGGAGACCGCGGCCGCCAAGATCGCCGTCGGCGGCTACGCCTTCGCCGGCCAGACCTGCATCTCGGTGCAGCGGGTGTACGTCCACAACAGCCTCCACGAGGGCTTCGTCGCCGCCCTGGCCGAGAAGGTCGGCCAGCTGAAGGTGGGGCCGCCGTCCGACCCCGCGACCGAGGTCAGCGCGCTGATCGACCCCGGCGAGACCGACCGGGTCGCAGCCTGGATCGCCGAGGCGACCGACGAGGGCGCGCGGCTGGTCGTCGGCGGCACCCGCGGCGACCACGACGTGCTCGTGCCCACGCTGCTCGACGGGGTCCGGCCCGACATGAAGGTCTGCACCACCGAGGTGTTCGGACCGCTCGTCGGCGTCGCGCCCTACGAGCGCTTCGACGACGCCCTCGCGCTCGCCAACGACACGCGCTACGGCCTCCAGGCGTCGGTGTTCACGACCGACATCGGCAAGGCCCTGAAGGCGGCCGACACGCTCGACTTCGGCGGCGTCCTGGTGAACGAGCTGCCGTCGTGGCGGGCCGACCAGCAGCCCTACGGCGGCGTCCGCGACTCCGGCAACACCCGTGAGGGTCCGCCGTACACGGTGCAGGAGATGACCGAGCGCCGGATGATCGTCATCCAGGGCTGAGCCGGCCGCCGGCGCGGCCCGCTCCCCTCCCCCGCCGATCAGTTCACCGACGGGTCCTCGGGGTACAGGCCCTGGCTGGCCAGGCGGCCGCCCTGGCGTCGCATCACCGTGCGCCACAGGGCCTCGGGCTCGGCGCACAGCACGTCGTCGGGCGTGGCCTCGACCACGTGCCACGCGCCCGCGGCGATCTCGGCGTCGAGCTGGCCCGCGCCCCACCCCGAGTAGCCGGTGAACAGCCGCATGGCGTCGATCCCCTCGACCTCGCCCTCGACGAGGGCCTCGGGATCGATCAGGGCCAGGGGGCCCGGCAGCTCGGCCACGTGGGCGGCCTCGGCGCCCAGGCGGCGCCGGCCCAGCGCGAGCAGACCGCCGACCGACACCGGACCGCCGATGAAGAACACGCCCGGCGACACGACGGGGATGGACAGGTCCGGGAGGTGGTCGCCGATGTCGGTCTCGGTCGGTCGGTTGAGCACCACGCCGAAGGCGCCGGCGTCGTCGTGCTCGACCACGTACACGACCGTCTGGTCGAAGTTCGCGTCACCGAGGTCGGGCACCGACACGAGCAGCTGGTAGCGGGTCGACGCCTCGATCACCGCCCCAGCTTCCCAGACGGCGGGGCCGACGGGCGCCCGGGGGCCGGGGCCACTTCATCAAGCACCGCTCGACGCGTGTCGATGTACGTGGGACCACCTCGCCCACCGTGATCCCGACCTCCCACCGCTCCGAGCACCCCGCGCATGCCCACCCCCGCTGAACCCGCCTGGCGCCGCCACTGGCCCTGGCTCGCCGCGGCCGTGCTCGCGGCGCTGGCGGTGGCCCAGTCGGTCGAGCCGGACGGCGACCTCGGCAACGCCACGTACCTGGCGGGCCTCGTGCTCGCGTCCGTCCTGGCGGTGGTCGGCGCCGCCCGCCCCGGTGCCCGCCGGGTGCCCAGGCGGCTGCTCGCTGCCGGCGTCGTGTGCTCGACGCTCGGCGACCTGCTGTGGACGCTCGAGAGCTGGCTGCGCGACGCCACGCCCAGCGTCTCGCTCCCCGACGTGCCGTGGCTGTCCTCGTACCTCCTCGTCGGCGCGGCGATGGTCGCGACCGTCCCGGAATGGCGGCGGAGGATCCGCAGCGACGGCGACGCGCTGATCGACATGGCGGTCGTCGCAGTGCTGGCGATCCTCGTCGTCGGCGAGCTCTGGGCCGGACCGATGATCTTCGACGGCTCGGTCCCCGTGCTCGACCGGACCGTGTGGGCGACGTACCCCGTCCTCGACGCGCTCCTCCTCTGCCTGCTGGTGCGCATGCTGCTGGACGGCGAGACGCCCCGGCGTGTGACGTGGCCGCTCGCCGGGGGCGTCTCGTGCTGGCTCGTGTCGGACATGGGCTTCCTCGTCGTCGGCGAGGAGAGCTGGCTGGTCGGCCCGATGAACGCCGGATGGATCGTCGGCGCCGCCCTCCTGGCCACCGCCTGCTGGACCATGCGGACCGCGGACGACCGGGACGGACCGGCACGGGATCGGACGGCGCCCGGGCGCGTCAGCACCGTCCGACTCGGGATCGCCTACCTCGGTCTGATCGTGCCGTGGGCCTTCGTGCTCGTCGACGTCCTCGGAGGCCACGACGACCTGGCCGCCCCGCTCGTCGCCGCCCTCGTCGTCACCGCGCTGGTCTGGCGCCGCACCCTCCACCTCCTGCACCAGGAGCAGGAGGCGGTCGACTCGCTCGAGGCCAGCGAGCGCCTGTTCCGGAAGCTGGCGCTGAACTCGTCTGACGCCGTGATGGTGCTCGACCGCGACGGCGTGCTGCGACGGGAGTCGCCGGGTCTCGCCGAGCTGGTCGGCATCCCCGACGCCGGCGCCGTCGGCGACGACGTCGTCGGCGGCTCCGACGACGAGCGGGCCACGGGCGGCGCGGCCCGCCGCCTGCTGGACGCGGCGCTCGCGAGCGCCGGCGAACCCGTCGACGAGGAGCTGCGCCTGACCTGGGACGAGGAGGAGCGCTGGCTCGCCGTGCGGGCCGTCAACCTCCTCGACGACCCCGACGTGCAGGGCATCGTCGTGACGCTCAGCGACATCACGGACCGGAAGCGGATGGAGGAGCTGCTCGTCCGCCAGGCGACCCACGACCACCTGACCGGCCTCGCCAACCGCACGCTGTTCCGGGACCGGCTGCACACCGCCCTCTCGCTCTCCCGGGACGAGGACGACCAGCCGGCGGTGCTGTACGTCGACCTCGACGGCTTCAAGCACGTCAACGACAGCCTCGGCCACGATGCCGGCGACGACCTGCTGCGCGAGGTGGCCCGGCGGATGACCACTGTGCTGCGCCCGGGCGACACCGTCGCCCGGCTTGGCGGCGACGAGTTCGCCGTGCTCCTCGACCGCTGCGCCGACGCGCCTGGGGCGGCCGAGCGCGTCCGTGCCGCGCTCGCCGATCCGATCGTGCTCGCCAACGGGCCCATCTCGCTGTCGGCCAGCATCGGCATCGCCCGCGGCGGCGACGGCTCGTCGCCGGGCTCGATGCTGCGCGAGGCCGACACGGCGATGTACCGGGCGAAGGCCGCCGGGCGCGGGCGGTGGATGGAGTACGAGCCGGCCATGCGCGACGCCGCGGTCCGGCGCCTGCAGCTCGAGAACGAGCTGCACGTCGCGCTGGCGTGCGACCAGCTGCGCCTCGAGTACCAGCCGGTCGTCGGCGTGGCCGACCGGCGCGTCGTCGGCTTCGAGGCGCTCCTGCGGTGGCGGCACCCCGACCTCGGCGAGGTGGGCCCCGACGAGTTCGTGCCGCTCGCCGAGGAGATCGGCGTCATCGACGACATCGGTCGCTGGGTGCTCCGCCACGCGTGCGCCCAGGCCGCGGTCTGGCGGAAGCGCTACGGCTCGCACCTCACGATGGCGGTGAACGTGTCGGGTCGGCAGCTGGAGTCCGGCCGGCTGGACGTCGACGTGCACAGCGCGCTGGTCGGCAACGGCCTCGCCGCCGACGCGCTGGTCCTCGAGATCACCGAGACCGCCCTCATCGGCGACGACGTCGCGGCGCTGGCCGCAGTGCACCGGCTCCGAGAGCTCGGCGTCGGCCTGGCCGTCGACGACTTCGGCACCGGCTACTCGTCGCTCAGCCACCTGCAGCAGTACCCGGTCCACGTGCTGAAGATCGACCGCTCGTTCGTCGCCGAGGTCGCCTCGGGCGAGTCCGGTCCCGACATGGTGCGCGGCCTCGTCGACCTCGCGAAGGTGCTCGGCCTCGAGACCGTGGCCGAGGGCGTCGAGACGCCGGAGCAGCTGGACCGCCTCCGGGAGCTCGGCTGCGACATGGCGCAGGGCTACCTGATCGCGCGGCCGAAGCCGGCCGATCTGGCCGCGACGATCCTGCAGGTGCCGCCGCACGGCCGACCCGCCCCGGCGGGTCGGCCCGTGTCGGGCCGCGTCAGGTGATGTCGAGCGACAGCATCCGGATGGCGTTGCCCCGCAGGATCTTGTACTGCACGTCGGGGGGCAGGTGGCCCATCATCTTCTCGGCCACCTCCTTGGTGTGCGGCCACGTCGAGTCCGTGTGCGGGTAGTCGGTCTCGAACGTCACGTTGTCGATGCCGATGACGTCGAGCGAGTTGAGCCCGTGCTGGTCGCGGAAGAAGCAGCCGTAGACCTGCCGGTAGTAGTAGGTCGACGGCGGCTCGGGGATGAGGTCGGCGACGCCGCCCCAGGCCCGGTGCTCGCTCCAGACGTCGTCGACGCGCTCGAGGATGTACGGCAGCCAGCCGATCTGGCCCTCCGAGTAGGCCAGCTTCAGGTTCGGGAACCGGACGAGCACGCCGGAGAAGAGGAAGTCCGACAGGCTGGCCATCGAGTTGTTGAAGCTGAGCGAGGCGGCGACCGCCACCGGCGCGTCGGGCGACGTGGCCGGCATGCGCGACGACGACCCGATGTGCATGCAGACGACCGTGTTCGTCTCCTCGCACGCCCGGAACAGCGGGTCCCAGTAGCCGGTGTGGATGCTGGGCAGACCGAGGTGCGGGGGGATCTCGCTGAAGCAGACGGCGTGGACGCCGCGGGCGGCGTTGCGCCGGACCTCCTTGGCGGCCAGCTCGGCGTCCCACAGCGGGATGATGCAGAGCGGAGCGAGCGCCCCGTCGCTGTCGCCGCACCACTCCTCGACCATCCAGTCGTTGTACGCGTAGACGCAGGCCTCGCCGAGCTCGCGGTCCTTGGCCTCGGTGAAGGTCTGGCCGCAGAACCGCGGGAACGTCGGGAAGCAGAGCGACACGTCGACGTGGTTGACGAGCATGTCCTCGACACGGGCCTTGGGGTCGTAGCACCCCGGGCGCATCTCGTCGTAGGTCATGGGCGTCATCGTCATCTCGTCGCGGGAGTAGCCGACGGCGGCGACGTGGCGCTTGTGGATGTACACGAGGTCCTCGAAGACCCAGCAGTCGGCCGGCTGGCCGTCGTCGGTGAACTCCTGCTCGTAGGCCCCACCACCGATGTGCTTCATGGCGCCGATGCCGCGGCGCTCGACCTTGGGGCCGCGGTCCCGGTACTTCGCGGGCAGCCAGGTCTCCCACACGTGCGGCGGCTCGACGACGTGGTCGTCGACGCTGACGATCATCGGAAGGTCGCCGGTCTCGGCCGCGGGTTCCGTGCTGGGTTCGGTGATGGTCACCGTGCCTCCTCCCCCGGCTCGGGACCGGGTTCTGCCATCGCCCCCCAGAGCGGTTTCTGACGGGTCGTCAGAAACTGTACCCGCAGGGAGCGGCGCGGAGGAACCGTCAGGCGGACGTCACTCGACGGGCAGCGTGCTGCGACCGTCGGTCGCCCACCAGCTGGCGGTGACCTGGAACCCCTGGACGTCCGCCGTCGGTACCATCGCCTCGAAGCTCCGGCGGTAGCCGGTGTGGGCGATCAGCCAGCGCCCGTCGACCTTGCGGTAGCTGTCGACGTAGAACGCCGCGCCGAACAGCACGAAGCCCCAGTCGGTGTCGAGCACCGTGTCCTCGAGCGCCCACGTGCCGGTGGCGGTGTCGCCGTCGACGTCGATCTCGGGGTGGTGCACGCGGTGGCTCGAGTGGAACGCCTCGCGGCCCATGTTGCGCGAGATGAACCCGACGATCTCGTCCCGGCCCGAGTACGTGTAGTTGCCACCGCTGTAGGACGCGGTGGCGTCCTCGGTGAACACCTCGGCCAGCCCGTCCCAGTCCTTCTGGTCGAGGCACCGCAGGTACGCGTACTTGACCCGCTTGATGCGCTCGATCTCGACCAGGAGCTCGGGCGTCAGCTCGTCTCCCGCCATCAGCGCGAGCCCCAGGGGCCCGTCGGGGTCGGCTGCTCGGTCAGGTCGACGACCAGCTCGGCGTCCACGGGCTCGGAGTCGACGGTCCAGCGCTGCAGCTCGAGCACCGTCGCCGGGGGCGCATCGCCGGCCATGGTCGGCACGACCGCGGGCGAGAACAGGTCCGGCTTGACGATGCGGGGGACGCCCTCCGCCTCGGCCGCCGGGTCGGGTCGTTCGGGCAGGGATCGACCCCACCGGAGCCAACCGATCGCGAGCCCGCACAGGAACGCGCCGAACATCATCGACAGCGCGAACACCAACTGCGCGAGTCGTACCAACTCGTACCGCATGTCTGCCCCCTCTGGCCCCCTGGACTGCCCCTGTCCCCCATGGCCTCCACCGCCGAGCGGTGAGGACGTCACGAGACTGTAGCGTCACCGCCCGCGACGGCAACGGTTCGGACGTCGGACCCCCCGTCGTGCCGTGTGGCCGGCCGGCACCGCGGCCGAGCGCACAGGGGGACCGCGTTGTCACGGATCGACGAGCTGCTGGCCGAGCTGACGCTCGAGGAGAAGGCGGCGGTGACCGCCGGGGTGGACATGTGGCACGGCGCGGCGGTCGACCGCGTGCGGCTCCCGGCGCTCAAGGTGACCGACGGCCCGGTGGGCGCACGGGGGGCGCGCTGGGTCGGGACGCGCTCGGCGTGCGGGCCCTGCGGCTCCGCCCTCGGCGCGACCTGGAACCCCGACCGCGTTCGCGAGGTCGGCCGCGTGCTCGGCTCGGAGGCCCGGGCCAAGCGCGCCAACGTGCTGCTCGCGCCGACGGTCAACCTGCACCGATCGCCGCTCGCGGGCCGGAACTTCGAGTGCTACTCCGAGGACCCCCACCTGTCGGCCGCGCTGGCCGTCGCGTTCGTCGAGGGCGTCCAGTCGACCGGCGTCGGCGCGTGCATCAAGCACTTCGTCGCCAACGACAGCGAGTACCAGCGCCACACGATCTCGTCCGAGGTGGGTGAGCGCACCCTGCGGGAGCTCCTGCTGGTCCCGTTCGAGGCTGCGGTCGAGGCCGGCGTGTTCTCGGTGATGTCGGCCTACAACCGCCTCAACGGCACCTACTGCGCCGAGCACACCTGGCTCCTGCGCGACGTCCTCAAGGGCGAGTGGGGCTTCGACGGCGTGGTCATGTCCGACTGGTGGGGCACCCAGAGCGAGCGCTCGGTCGAGGGCGGCCAGGACCTCGAGATGCCGGGCCCGGCGCGACACACCGGCGCGACGACGGCGCAGCGCGTCCGGGACGGCGAGCTCGACGAGTCGGTGCTCGACGAGCAGGTGCGGCGCCTGCTGCTGCTCGCCGAGCGCACCGGCGTGTTCTCGAACGAGTCGACCACCGAGGGCGCCGGCTCGGTCGAGTCCGACGCCGAGGACCCCGCCCACCGGCCGGTGCTGCGCCGGGCCGCCACCGAGGCCATCGTCTGCCTCCGGAACGACCCGGTCGAGGGCAGCCCGCTGGTGCCGCTGCCGCTCGACCGGGTCCGCCGGCTCGCGGTCGTCGGACCCAACGCCGCCGCGACCGCGCTGCTCGGCGGCGGGTCGGCCGCGGTCAACCTGCACCGGACGGACTCGATCCTCGACGGACTGCTCGACGCGCTGGCCGAGCCGATCGCCGAGGGCCGCCTCGAGGTCGTCCACGAGCCGGGCGTCGACTCGTCCCGCACGGCCCGTCCCGTGCCGCCCGCGCAGATCCGACCCGCCCGGCCCCAGGACGGGCCCTCGGGCGTGACCGTCGAGTACTTCGCGAACCGTGAGCTCGCCGGCGACCCCGTGCTCGTCGAGTCCCACGCCGATACGAAGCTGATGTGGATGGACGACGACGCCGTGCCGTCGTCGGGCTTCAGCGTCCGCATCACCGGCACGTTCACCGCCACGGTGCCCGGAGCCCACACCTTCGGGCTGGTGACCGGCGGGACCGGCCGCCTGCTCCTCGACGGCGAGGTCGCGCTGGACAACACCGAGGACCGCCGGCCGGGCACGTCGTTCTTCGGCCTCGGCTCCGAGGAGATCCGCACCCAGGTCGACCTCACCGACGGCCAGGAGGTGGAGCTCGTCGGCGAGTTCCGCTCGTTCCGCGACCTCGCGGTCGGCGCTCTGCTCATCGGCATGGTGCCGCCGGTGCCCGACGACGCCCTCGACCGGGCCGTGCGCGCCGCGGCCGACGCCGACGCCGTGGTGCTCGCGCTCGGGCTGAACGCCGACTGGGAGACCGAGGGCGAGGACCGGGCGTCGATGGCGCTGCCGGGGGGCCAGGACGAGCTGGCCCGTCGCGTCATCGAGGCCAACCCCCGCACCGTCGTGCTCGTCAACGCCGGTGCGCCGGTCCTCCTCGACGGGACCGAGGGCGCGCCGGCGCTGCTGCAGACCTGGTACCTCGGCCAGGAGACGGCCGGCGCCGTCGCCGACGTCCTCCTCGGCGCGGCCGACACGACCGGGCGGTTGCCGACGACGCTGGGCCGTCGCGAGGAGGACTGGCCGTCGTTCCTCAACTATCCGGGCGACGCGGGGAAGGTGCTCTACGGCGAGGAGCTGCTGCTCGGCTACCGGGGCTTCGACGCCCGAGGGACCGAGCCGGCCTTCCCGTTCGGCCACGGGCTGTCGACGACGTCGTTCTCGTGGAGCGAGCCGGCGCTGTCGGCCTCGGCGGTGGGGGTCGGCGACCTCGTCGGGGCCACCCCCCTGTCGCCCGACGCCGCCGGGGTCGACGTCACCCTCCGGGTGACCAACACCGGGCCGCGCGCCGGTGCGGACGTCGTGCAGGTGTACGTCACCGATCCCGAGTCCACCTTGCGGCGACCGGAGCGGGAGCTGCGCGGATTCGCCAAGGTGCACCTCGAGCCCGGCGGGACGGCCGACGTCCGCATCGCGCTCGGCCGGCGGGCGTTCGCCGCGTGGGACCCCGAGGCCGGCGACTGGACGGTCGAACCCGGCCGGTTCCTCGTCCACGTGGCCCGATCCTCTCGAGACGTGCACGCGACCCTCGAGGTCGACGTCACGGCTCCCGAGGGCTGAACCCGGGGGCCGCGGCGTCGGCGAGGAGGCGGCGCAGCAGGGGCAGCGGCAGGCCGACCACCCCGCTCGCGTGCTCCCCCGCGACCGACGCGACCAGCGCGGCGCCGGGACCGCCCTCGCGCACCAGCACGTCGCCGTCCTCCAGGCGGTAGGACCCGGACGTGTCGAAGGGCTCGAAGCGCTCGACGTAGGCCCGCGCCTCGTCCTCGGTGTACGACCGCATCGTCACGACCTGGACGTCGACCCCGCTGTGCCACGTCCCACCCGGGCCGATGACGACCACTCCGTTGACGAGTCGGTGGGTGGTCCCCGACATCGCCACCAGCTGCGCCACCGCCCCCTCGACCGTCGGCCGCTTCGTGAGCAGCTCGACGCCGCCGCCGGTCGGCAGCACGCCCACCTGGTCGGCCGCGACCACCGTCCGCCCCGGGTGCCGCGGCGCGACGTCGAGCGCCTTGCGGAGCGCGAGCTCGACCGCGAGGCCGTCGGGCCCGAGCCGTTCGAGCAGGACGTCGAAGGCCCGCTCGTCGACGTCGGGCGGGTCGATCGCGACCTCGATCCCGGCCTCGGCCAGGAGCGCGGCGCGGTACCGGGATCCCGACGCGAGGACCAGCGGTCCGTCCTGGGGTGCCGAGCTCACGGTCCAGGAGTGTGGCACCGCTACGCTCCGCCGCCGTGACGACGAGCGACGACAGGACCGGCGGCGACGGGGTTCCGACGCTCGCCGAGGGCACCGCCGTGGTGACGATGGAGCTCGAGCGCGGCGTGGTGGGTGACGAGGCGACGCTCACCCAGCTCCGTGACGCCGCCCGAGAGCGCGGCACGCTCGAGGCCTGCGGCCGGCTGGTCGCCGCCGCCCGGGAGCGGGGTGTGCCCGTCGTGCACTGCATCGCCCAGTGGCGCGAGGACCGGCGCGGGACGGTGCTCAACACGCCGCTGACGCGGGCGCTGGCCCGCAACCCGGGTCAGATCCTCGCCGGCAGCCCGGCGGTCGAGCTCGTGGACGAGCTCGGCGACACCGCCGGCGACCTCCGCAGCGTCCGCCACCACGGCCTCACGCCGTTCACCGGCACCGACCTCGACGCCGTCCTGCGGTCGCTCGGGACGACCACGGTCGTGGCGTGCGGCGTCTCGCTCAACGTCGGCGTCCTCGGCCTCTGCCTGTCGGCCGCCGACCTCGGCTACCGCGTGGTCGTCCCCTCCGACGCCGTCGTCGGCGTCCCGGCGGACTACGGCGACGACGTCCTGGCGAACACGCTCGCGATGGTGGCGACGATCACCAGCGTCGACGCGCTCGTCGCCGGCTGAACCGCCCCGGCACCGGGGCGGTGGGTCAGCGCAGGTCGAGCGCCTGGGCCAGCGCTGCGGCGCGGTCGGCGACCTCGGCCCGGGCCAGGCCCGGCACCTGCAGCGCCACCCAGTCGACGCCGATCGACTCCATCTCGGCGATCTCGTCGACCATGGGCGCCAGCCCGCCGACGGGGTCGCGCAGGTAGCCCTGCAGCGAGAACGGGACGAAGCAGATCGTGAGCGGCGTCGTCCGCCCCTCCGCCTCGCACAGCTCGCGGGCGCGGTCGAGGGCGGCGCGCAGGTCGTCCATGTCGGCGATCGCCGAGGTGCGCACCGCCGCCTCCATGCCCCCCGGCGTCGGGAAGGGCGACCAGCCCTGCGCCCACCGGACGGCGCGGCGCATGGCCGCGGGGCTGTTGCCACCGACCCAGATCGGCGGGTGCGGCCGCTGCCACGGCCGGGGCTCCGCCGTGACGCCGCGGGCCTCGAAGCCGGTCCCGTCAGCGGCGACCGACGTCTCGGACCAGATGCGCGGCAGCAGCTGCAACGCCTCCTCGAGGCGCGCGGTGCGGTCCTCGAAGTCGGTGCCCACGGCCCGGAACTCGGGGCGCAGGTAGCCCGCGGCGACGCCGACGATGAGCCGGCCGCCCGACACGACGTCGAGCGAGGCCAGCGACTTCGCCGCCATGAAGGGGTTGCGGTACGGCAGCACGTACACGTTCGTGTGGAGGAGCAGCCGTCGGGTCGCAGCCGCGGCGGTGGCGAGGGCGACGGTGGGCTCCATCGCCTGGTGGCCGCCGCCGGCCAGCCAGCGGTCGTCCGGCGCGGGGTGGTCGGTCACGTAGGCCGCGGCGAAGCCGAGGCGCTCGTAGGCCGCCGCCAGCTCGGCGATCGCCTCTCCGGAGACCAGCTCCGCGCCGGTGTCGGTGCGGTCGACCGGCAGCCCGACCGACACGCGGATCGACCGGGCAAGCTGCTCCGCCACCCAGGCGCGCACGCGGTCGGCCGCCTGCGTGGTCACCTCGTGACCGCCGTCCTCGACCACGGAGGTGACCGGGCGCCCCCCGGCGGACAGGACCGCGGCGGCGTCGGTCGACAGGAACGCCGGCACGTGCTCGTCGGCCGAACCGGCGACCAGCAGCGTCGGCGGGTCCCCCGGGCCGGTCCCGAGGCGCTCGAGGAGGTCGTCGTCGTCCACGTCGGGGAGGAACCCGCACACCGAGGCCACGGCGTCGGGGCGGCACCCCGCCAGCCCGAGGCTCAGCGCCAGCGCGCCGCCCTGCGAGAACCCGACGACGGCGACCGGACGACCGGTCTCCTGGAGGCGGGCCACCAGCTCGGCGATCCGGCCGGCGGAGCGCCGGAGCTCATCGCCGTCGGCACCACGTGGTCCGGTGCCGAACCAGCTCCGCACGCCCTCGTCGTCGCGGCTCGCGCCCGGCGCGACGACCTCCCAGCCCGCCGGGGCCACCCGGCGCCCCCACTCCCGGGCCGACGCCGGCTCGTCGCCGTGCCCGTGGAGCACCACCAGGGCCCCGATGCCCACATCGAACTCGCGCATCCGGGGAGCCTCCACGAAACGGCGGCCGGTCGCAACGACCCCGCCGCGACGGTTTCGCGCCCGTCGACCGCAGACTGGGACGGTCGTGCCTGCCCTCCCCCGCCGCCGACGTGCCCGCCGGGCCGACCTCCGCGCGGTCGAGCGCCCTGCGCTCGACCGCCAGCTCGGCGATCTCATCGAGGAGCACGCCGACGCCGTGTTCCGCCTGGCCTTCGGCATCCTGCACGACCGCCAGCTCACCGAGGACGTCGTGCAGGAGACGATGATGCGGGCCTGGACGTCGATGGGCGGCTTCCGGGGGGACGCCTCGGAGCGCACGTGGGTCCTGCGCATCGCCCACAACACCGCCATCGACGCGCTGCGCCGCCGGCGCGACCTGGCGACCGACCCGCTCGACATGCCCGAGATCGCGGACCGGGCCGACCCCGCCGACCGGGCCGCGGGCATGGACAGCCTCGCGGCCGTCGGCCGGGCGCTCGCCGGGCTCGACGAGACCAGTCGCTCGATCGTCGTCCTCCGCGAGGTGGAGGGCATGTCGTACCAGGAGATCGCCGAGGCGCTCGACGTCCCGGTGCCCACCGTCAAGACCCGCCTGCTGCGCGCCCGGCGTGCGCTGCAGGACGCCGAACGGCGCGAGGAGGAACCATGAACGACCACCGCGCGGAGCCCACGGGTTCGCCGCCCGACCCCACCGACCCCCAGCCGCCCCAGCCGGAGGCGCTGGAGTCGCTCGACACGGCGGCGATCGACGCCGAGCTCGAGGCCGACGACGGGCAGCTGCGCGGCTCGCTGCGGGCCCTGCTCGAGCCGCCGTCGGACATCGAGGACCGGGTCGCCGACACCGTCTCGCAGCAGCTGATCGGCCGCTCGGCCGCCGGCACCGCGCTCGACCTGCTGGGCCTGGGGGTGAGGACCCTGATGACGATCCTCACCGAGCCGCCTCCTCCTGCCGACAGGAACGGGACCGGTGCCGCCCACGACGGGGGCCCGGGCGCGGCAGGGCCGACCGCCGAAGGGAGGGCCGCGACGTGAACAACTGGATCTGGGCCCTCGTGGCGGTGTGCAGCGGCCTGCTGCTCGGCGAGCTCGGCGGGCGGCTCGTGCGCGCCGCACGTGGCGGCGCCGACCGCTCCCCCGCCGTCCGGGCCACGGCACGCTCGGTGGGCTCGCTCGTGTTCTGGACCGCGACCGCGATCGGCCTCGTCATCGCCGTCGGCGTCCTCGACAGCGACGCGCTCGAGGACATGGGCGAGACGATCAGCGACTCGCTCCCGAACCTGCTGCTGGCGTTCGTCATGGTGATCATCGGCTACGCCGTCGCCGTGGGCGTGTCGGCCGCGGTCGGCCAGTCGGCGCGCCGGGCGAGCGGCGTCCGCCAGGAGAACCTCGAGCGGGTGCTGCGGATCCTGATCATGGTGATCGCCCTGCTGCTCGCCCTGCACCAGGCCGGCGTGGCCGACGGGATGATCGCCGCCCTGGTCGTCATCGTCCTGGCCGTGCCCGCGACCGCCGTCGCGCTCCTGTCGTCGTTCGGCGGTCGCGACGTCGCCGCGCAGCTCGCGGCGGGGCGGGCGCTGCGGGCCCAGCTCCGCGAGGGCTGGACGCTGTCCTGCGAGACCCTCGGCGGCGTGCCCCTGACCGGGCGCATCGTCCGGGTCCACCCGACGACGGTCGAGGTCGAGACCGCCGACGGGAGCCGCCAGCACGTGCCCCACGGCTACCTGCTCGAGCAGCCCTTCACCGTGCGGCCCTGAGCCGTTCGGCCCATTCCCGAGAAACATCTGCGACCGACGCGACTTCCGTGCACCCCGTACGTCAGTACCTGTGACACGCCGCTGAGGCGGCGCATCGAACCACCGGGAGGGGCTGCCATCCAGCCCGGTGGGAAAGCCATCGCACTCCTGTCTCCCTGCTGGTGCTGCAACAGGAACATCCCGAGTGCTCACTCCCGGGGGACCCGACGGGGTCCCCCGGCTCGCGTCCGGGGTGCGGTCGCCTCGAGCCACCGTACGTAGGCTCCCGCCCATGGTTCGCCACGTGGTCCTCCTCACCTTCGTCGACGGCACCTCGCCCGAGGAGGTGGAGGCGATCGCCACGGCGCTCCGGGGTCTGCCCGACCGCATCCCCGAGCTGCGGAGCTACGTCGTCGGGGTCGACCTCGACCTGGCCGACGACAACGCGGACCTCGTGGTCGTGGCCGACGTGGACGACGTCGACGGCTACGTGGCGTACCGGGACCACCCCGAGCACCAGCGGATCATCGCCGAGATGATCCGTCCGATCCTCGCCTCGCGGACGGCGGCGCAGCACGAGCACCCGGCCTGACGGCACCGTCGCGGCGTGGCCGGACCCGTCGCGTCACCTCCCGTCGCGCCGTTGTTCGAACCCCGTTCACACTCCCGAAACTTTTGCGTGACAGCGGTCACCGGTTCGGCCTATGGTGCTCTCCGTCAACCACCGAGTGGTTGACGCCGGTCGAGGCGCTCGGTCTCCGAGGGCTCCCGGTGTCCGGCAAGGCCGTGTGGAATCGGCACGGGGGGTTCGATTCCACACGGCCTCCGGTGTTTTTCGGCCCGGGTCGTCCGCGCGCCGACGACCGGACCCCACCGTGCCGACCGCGGCCCACGGTTTCGGGCAGACTGCGCCCCGATGGCACTCCAGAAGCTCTCGTCCACCGACGCGTTCGTCGTCACCGACCTCCCGGGCGCGGCGCACGCAGACGGGGTGGTGCGCTGGGCCAAGAAGGTGCTGCAGGACGGCGCCCGTACGATGGCGCGGTCTCGGTCCTACTCGTGGGCGCTGCTCGAGCAGCAGGTGAGCGGGGCGTCCGCGGGCATCAGCGCCGCGCCCGACGACCGTGACGCCGCGATCGCCGCGTTCGTCGAGGAGCTCCAGGAGCCCGTCGCCGCCGGCACGCTGTCGCTCGACGCCGGCAAGGGCGTCGCCCCCGGCGACCTGACCGCGCTGCAGGAGCTCGACCGGCGCTCGCCGCTGCGGACCGAGCTCGGCGACGAGCTGCTCGGGATCGGGATCGCCGCCGCGGCCGACGTCGCGCTGGGCGGCCTGGCCGGCGCGACCGCGGTCGTCGAAGGCGCCGGCGCGAGCGCGGACGCGATCGCCGCCGCACTCGTCGCGGCCGGCGCCGAGGTGGCCGCCACCGGCGACGGCGCCGAGGTCGCCACGACCCCGTCCGACCTGCTCGTGTGCGGCTCGAAGATGGGGCTGGTCGACCACGACCTCGCCGCCGAGCTCCCCCAGCGGGCGATCGTCCCCTGCGGTGTCGCGCCGGTCACGGCCAAGGGCCTCGCGGTCGCCCGCCGGCGCGACGTGGTCGTCGTCGCCGACTTCCTGAGCCTGCTCGGCCCCCTGTTGGCCTTCCGCCCGGCCGACGGCGCCACCGCCGAGTCGCTCCGCGCCGAGGCCGACGCCACGGTGCGGGGCATCGCCGCCGAGGTCGCCGGCCACGAGGAGGGCCCGTACCTCGGCGCCGCCTACCGGGCCGAGGCGTACCTGTCCACGTGGCAGGAGTCCCTGCCGTTCGGCCGGCCCCTCGCCTGAGGCGCTCTCCCGGAGGCCCGCCATGACCCTCGCCGACCCGCTGGTCCCGCTCCCCCGCCAACCCGACGGCGTCGCGTGGCCTGCGCAAGAGTGGCCCGAGGGCGAGCAGGCGACCGGTGACCCCGAGCGCCTGGCCGCCCTGCTCGACCCGGTCTTCTCGGTCGAGGAGACGCCGGAGCTGGCTCGATCGCTGGCCATCGTCGCGGTGCAGGGCGGACGTCTCGTCGCCGAGCGGTACGCCCCCGGCGTCGACCGCGACACGACGCTGATCTCGTGGTCGATGGCCAAGTCGGTGACCCACGCGCTGCTCGGGGTGCTCGTCGGCGACGGCCGCCTCGACCCGTCGGCGCCCGCGGCGGTGCCGGAGTGGACCGATCCGGCCGACCCCCGGAGGGCCATCACCGTCGACGACCTCCTGGCCATGCGCTCGGGCCTGCACTTCGTCGAGGACTACGTCGACGACACGGTCTCGGACTGCCTCGAGATGCTGTGGGGCTCCGGCGCCGACGACATGGCGCACTACGCGGCCGGCCAGCCGCTCGAGCACCCGATCGGCACGACGTTCAACTACTCGAGCGGGACGACGAACATCCTCGCCCGGCTCGTCGGGAGCCTCGCAGCGGGGCGCGACGACGGCGCGCCGGCCGGCGCCGACGCGATCACGACGTTCCTCCGCGAGCGCTTGCTCGACCCCATCGGCATGCGGAGCGCGACCGCCAAGTGCGACGCGGCGGGCACCTGGGTCGGCTCGTCGTACCTGTTCGCCACGGCCCGGGACTTCGCACGGTTCGGGCTCCTCTACCAGCGCGACGGCGTGTGGGACGGCCGCCGGCTCCTGCCCGAGGGCTGGGTGGACTCCGCCCGGACGCTCCGCTCGATCGACCCCGAGGACGGCTGGGGCTACGGGCACCACTGGTGGGTGCGCGTCGAGGACGAGCTCGGCACGTTCTGGGCCAACGGTTACGAGGGCCAGATGATCTGCTGCGTCCCCGCCCTCGACCTGGTGGTCGTCCGGCTCGGCAAGACGCCCAGCACGCTGCGCCCGCACCTCGAGCGGTTCTGGTCCGACGTCGTCGACTGCTTCCGCCCCTGACGGCCCGCCGCCCGATCCCCAGTCGCCCGCTCGACGCTCTGTCACGGCTGGCGGCCCCGTTCGGCACCGCGAGACGTGACAGAGCGGGCGGGGACCGACCTGCGCGGGCCCGAGCCCCGCACCGCGCCCTACCCTTCACGACATGGCCACCCGCGACACGTCCCGCCCCGAGCGCTTCACGTTCCCCGAGCACGCCTCGAAGGAGGACGAGCGCCGCCACCTGAAGGAGCGGCTCGCCGCCGCGTTCCGGCTCTTCGGCCGGTTCGGCTTCGGTGAGGGCGTGGCCGGCCACATCACCGCCCGGGACCCCGAGCACCCCGACCGGTTCTGGGTGAACCCGTTCGGCATGAGCTTCCGCCAGATCCGGGCCTCGGACCTGATCTGCGTCGACCACGACGGCAACGTCGTCGAGGGCGACTGGCCGGTGAACGTGGCGGCGTTCGCGATCCACTCGCAGGTGCACCGGGCCCGGCCCGACATCGTGGCCGCCGCTCACTCGCACGCCGTCTACGGACGCAGCTTCTCGACGCTGGGCCAGACCCTGGCGCCGATCACGCAGGACGCGTGCGCCTTCTTCGACGACCAGGCCGTGTTCGACGACTACACGGGCGTCGTCGAGGCGACGTCGGAGGGGCGGCGGATCGCCGAGGCGCTCGGCGACCGCAAGCTGGCCATCCTCCGCAACCACGGCCTGCTGACCGTCGGCACGTCGGTCGACTCGGCGGCGTGGTGGTTCATCACGGCGGACCGCAGCTGCCAGGCCCAGCTGATGGCGATGTCGGCCGGCAAGCCCATCGAGATCGATCCCGAGACCGCGGCGTTGACCCGCTCGCAGGTCGGCACCGAGGTGGCCGGCGCGTTCAGCTTCCACCCGCTGTACACGTGGATCGTCGCCGAGGAACCCGACCTCCTCGACTGAGCCGAGATATAGGGGTGCACAACGACATCCCTTGTCGCGATCCCGACCGGAGAAATCCGGACCCCGCCTGCAGCTCCGGGCCGATGTGACGGTGGTCGCACTTGACCGAGCGGTCAAGTATGGTCGTGCGCCATGGACTGGCCCCTGCGCTGCGGCATCTTCATGGCCCCGTTCCACCCGAACGGGCAGAATCCGACGCTCGCCCTCGAGCGCGACCTCGAACTGATCGAGCACCTCGACCGGATCGGGTTCCACGAGGCGTGGATCGGCGAGCACCACTCCGGCGGCTTCGAGATCATCGCCTCGCCCGAGGTGTTCATCGCCGCCGCGGCCGAGCGCACCAAGCACATCGACCTCGGCACCGGCGTCGTGTCGCTGCCGTACCACAACCCGCTGATGACGGCGCAGCGCATCGTGCAGCTCGACCACATGACGAGGGGCCGCGTGAAGCTCGGCGTCGGACCCGGGGCCCTCCCGTCGGACGCCTTCATGCTCGGGATCGACCCGGCCGACCAGCGCGCCCGGATGGAGGAGGCCCTCGAGATCATCCTGCGGCTGCTCCGCTCCGACGAGCCGGTCACCTACGAGTCGGAGTGGTTCACGCTGCGCGACGCCCGGCTCCACCTCCGCCCCTACACGCACCCGCACCCCGAGGTCGCGGTGGCGGCCATGATCTCGCCGTCGGGCCCCCGCGCCGCCGGACGCTTCGGCTGCTCGCTGCTGTCGATCGGCGCGACGCAGCGCGCCGGCATCGACATGCTCGGGGCGGCGTGGAGCGTCATGGAGGAGCGCAGCGAGCAGTTCGGCCACGTGGCGGACCGGCGCCAGTGGCGGCTGGTGACGATGATGCACCTCGCCGAGACGCGCGAGCAGGCGGTGGCCGACGTCCAGTACGGCCTGTCGGAGTACGCCCGCTACTTCCGCGAGGTGGCGGCGCTGCCGATCTTCCCCGACGCCCCGATCGAGACGATCGTCGACACCCTCATGAACTCGGGCGCGGCGGTCATCGGCACGCCCGACGACGCGATCGAGCTGGTCCAGCACCTCGTCGACGAGTCGAACGGCGGCTTCGGCACCCTGCTCCTGCAGGCGCACGAGTGGGCCAACCCCGAGGCGACCAAGCGGAGCTACGAGCTGTTCGCACAGCACGTGCTGCCGCACTTCGACGCCCACGCCGGCTCGACGACCGCCTCGATGGAGTGGGTCATGTCGAACCGCCCGGAGCAGCTGGGCGCGGCGATGAAGGCCATCGGTGCCGCCATCCAGCAGCACGCCGACGAGAAGGCCGAGGCCACCGCCGGCCCCGGCGACGCCGAGCCCGAGCCGGCCGGCGCCTCCACCGACTGAGCCCGCACCTCCACCGACCGAGCCGGCACATCCACCCACCGAGCGGGGCGGGAACCGCAGCCCGGCGCACCGTGCCGGCCGAGCGGGGCCGGGCCCCAGGTCGCGGCTAGCCTCGGTCGGACAACCGACGCCGCACCCCACCCGGGAGAGCTCCGCCGCCAGGTCCAGGCCCGACGGCGGGCGCCGAAGGAGCAACCGCCCCCGGAATCTCTCAGGCCCACGTACCGGGTGGTGCAGGCACCGCTGGAAAGCAGCCCGTCGACGTTGACGGGCTCACCGACGGGGAAAGCTCACGATCGCCACCCGCGATCGCCGGGCGAAGCTCTCAGGTCACGCGACAGCGGGGGGCACACCGCTCCCACCGTCCGCGACCCCGGAGGAACCCGTGACCACCGAGCCGGCTCCCACGCCCGCCTCCCCCGACGACCAGCTCGTCGCCGACCTCCCGGTGACCGACTTCGCGCCCCGCCACCTCGGACCCGACGACGACGCCGTCGCGCGAATGCTCGAGGTCGTCGGCTACCCGTCGCTCGACGCCATGGTCGACGCCGTGGTCCCCGAGTCGATCCGGCGGCGCGAGCCGCTCGCCCTCACGCCCGTGCCCGACGAGTCGGCCGCGCTGGCGCGCGTCCGTGCGCTGGCCGACCGCAACACGGTGGTGACGAGCCTGATCGGCGGCGGGTACTACGGCACCGTCACGCCCAACGTGATCCTCCGCAACGTGCTCGAGAACCCCGCCTGGTACACGGCCTACACGCCCTACCAGCCCGAGATCTCCCAGGGCCGGCTCGAGGCCCTGCTCAACTTCCAGACGATGGTCGCCGAGCTGACCGGGCTCGACCTCGCCAACGCCTCGCTCCTCGACGAGGCGACCGCTGCGGCCGAGGCTATGACGCTCGCCCGCCGGAGGTCGAAGGTCGCCGGGGCGACGTTCTTCGTCGACGCCGAGTGCCACCCGCAGGTGATCGAGGTCGTCGAGACCCGGGCCGAGCCGCTCGGCATCAAGGTCGTCGCCGGCGACCCGCACACCGACCTGGGGGCGCACGAGGTCTTCGGCGTGCTGCTCGCCTACCCGGGGACCCACGGCGGCGTCGCCGACCACCGAGCCACGGCTGCGGCGGCGAAGGAGGCCGGTGCCGTCGTGTGCGCCACCGCCGACCTGCTCGCCCTGACCCTGCTGACCCCGCCCGGCGAGTGGGGCGCCGACGTCGTCGTCGGCTCGGCCCAGCGCTTCGGGGTGCCGATGGGCTACGGCGGCCCCCACGCCGGGTTCATGGCCGTCAGCGATGACCTCAAGCGGTCGCTGCCCGGCCGCCTCGTCGGCGTCTCGGTCGACGCGCAGGGCGACCGGGCGCTGCGACTCGCGCTGCAGACCCGCGAGCAGCACATCCGGCGCGAGAAGGCGACGTCGAACATCTGCACCGCCCAGGTGCTGCTGGCGGTGATGGCTGCCATGTACGCCACGTACCACGGCCCCGACGGCCTGCGGGCGATCGCCGATCGGGTGCAGCGCCTGACCGCTGCGGCCCGGGGCGCCCTCGTCGCCAACGGCTTCCGGACGACGGCCGACACCTTCTTCGACACGGTCACGCTGCGGGTGCCGGGCGACGCCGACCGCATCGTTGCCGCCGCGCTCGCCGAGGGCCTGAACCTGCGACGTGTGTCGGCCGACGAGGTCGGCTTCTCGCTCGACGAGACCACCACCCCCGAGGTCGTCGTGCGGCTGCTGGCCGCGTTCGGCATCGCCGCGACCGTCGACGAGCTCGACCTCGGTGCGCCGTCGGGGCTCCCGGCCGCCCTGCGCCGGACCGGCGACGTCCTCACGCACCCGACGTTCCACCGGTACCACTCCGAGACCGAGATGATGCGGTACCTGCGCCGCCTCGCCGACATGGACCTGGCGCTCGACCGCACGATGATCCCGCTCGGGTCGTGCACGATGAAGCTCAACGCCGCCGCGGAGATGATCCCGATCACGTGGCCCGAGTTCGCCCACCTGCACCCGTTCGCGCCGGCCGACCAGGCGGCCGGGTACCGCCAGCTCGTCGACGAGCTCGAGGCGGCGCTCGTCGAGATCACCGGGTACGACGCGGTCAGCTTCCAGCCCAACGCGGGCAGCCAGGGCGAGCTCGCCGGGCTGCTCGCCATCCGCGCCTACCACCGCGACCGGGGCGACACGTCCCGCGAGGTCTGCCTCATCCCCGACTCCGCGCACGGCACGAACGCGGCGTCGGCCGTCATGGCCGGCATGCGCGTCGTCGTGGTCGGCACCGACGACCACGGCAACGTCGACATGGACGATCTGCGGGCCAAGGTCGACGAGCACGGCGACCGCGTGGCCGCCGTCATGGTGACGTACCCGTCGACGCACGGCGTGTTCGAGGAGGGCATCGTCGAGCTGTGCCGGATCGTCCACGACGCCGGCGGCCAGGTGTACGTCGACGGCGCCAACCTGAACGCCCTGGTCGGCCTGGCCCGACCGGGCGACTTCGGCGCCGACGTCAGCCACCTCAACCTCCACAAGACGTTCTGCATCCCGCACGGCGGCGGCGGTCCCGGTGTCGGACCGGTCGCCGTGCGCTCGCACCTGGCGCCGTACCTGCCGGGCCACCGGCTGTTCCCGACGCACCCCGACAGCGGCGCGCCGGGGCCGAACGGCGGCGTGGGCGCGGTGTCGGCGGCGCCGTTCGGCTCGGCGGTCATCCTGCCGATCCCGTGGATGTACGTGACGATGATGGGCGACCGCCTCCAGCGGGCGACCGAGCTGGCGATCCTGTCGGCCAACTACGTGGCCGCCCGCCTCTCGCCGCACTACCCGGTGCTCTACACGGGGTCCCACGGGCTCGTCGCCCACGAGTGCATCCTCGACCTGCGCCCCATCGAGAAGGCGACGGGCATCACCAACGAGGACGTGGCCAAGCGGCTCATCGACCACGGCTTCCACGCCCCCACGATGTCGTTCCCGGTGCCCGGCACGCTGATGGTCGAGCCCACCGAGTCAGAGAGCCTGGCCGAGCTCGACCGCTTCTGCGACGCCATGATCGAGATCAAGGGCGAGATCGACCGCGTCGGCGCCGGCGAGTGGCCGGCCGACGACAACCCGCTCGTCAACGCCCCGCACACGGCGCCGGTCGTCGGCGGCGACGACTGGGACCACCCGTACCCGCGGTCGCTCGCCGGCTGGCCCGGCGGCCGCCCGGGCCACGACGGCGTCGAGTGGAAGTACTGGCCGCCCGTCGGGCGCATCGACGGCGGCTACGGCGACCGCAACCTGGTCTGCAGCTGCCCGCCCGTCGAGGACCTCGCCGAGTAGCGCCCCTCGGCCCGTTCTGTTCCCGGAGACCGGGGCGAACACCCCAGGATCTGGGAACAGAACGCCGGGGCGCGACCGGGGGTCCTCAGTGCTTGGGGACGAAGGGCGTGTCGACGCAGGTGGCCGGCAGGTCCTGGCCCCGCACGTCGATCGCCAGCTCGTCGCCGACGGCGACCGACGGGTCGACGAAGGCGAGCGCGATGCCGCAGCCGAGCGTCGGCGAGAAGTTGCCCGAGCTGATGCGTCCGACGACCGCCCCGTCGCGCCGCACGTCCTGCTCGGCGCGTGGCGGACGGCGCCCCTCGGTGCGCAGCCCCCGGAGGACCGGCGTCACGCCGGCCTCACGCTGCGCCTCGAGCGCAGCACGGCCGCGGAAGTCGCCCTTGTCCCACGAGACCACCCACCCGAGCCCGGCGTTGAGCGGGGTGATCCCCGGGCCCAGCTCGTGGCCGTGCAACGGCAGCGCCGCTTCGAGGCGGAGCGTGTCGCGGGCCCCGAGTCCGGCCGGCACCACGCCGGCGTCGGTGAGCTCCTGCCAGATCGGCTCGGCGGCCTCGACCGGCACGGCGAGCTCGAGCCCGTCCTCACCGGTGTAGCCGGTGCCCGCGACGCGGCACGGGTGCCCGAGGACGTCCACCTCGATCACCCGGAACCGGCCCACGGCCGCAGCCTCGGGCGCGAACGTCGCGACGCGCTCCCGGGCCTGCGGGCCCTGGACGGCGAGGACGGCCCGCTCGGCGGTCGTGTCGCGGACCTCGACGCCGTCGGCGGTGAAGGCGCCGACCACGCCGTCGGTGTTCGAGGCGTTCGGCATGACGTCGAAGCGGGCGGTGCCGTCGGCGGCGTCGGGCAGCCACCACACGATGATGTCGTCGAGGACCGACGCGTCGTCGGGGTCGAGCAGGTGCGTGTACTGCGCGCGGCCGGGCGCGACCTTGCCCAGGTCGTTCGTCAGCTCGCGCTGCAGCGCGTCGAAGGCCGACGGGCCCTCGACCCGCACGGTCCCGAGGTGGCTGACGTCGAACACGACCGCGTCCTGCCGGCAGGCGCGGTGCTCCTCGAGGGTCCCGAGCGGGTACGCGATCGGCATCTCCCACCCGCCGAACGGCACCATCTTGGCGCCGAGCGCGCGGTGGACGCCGTCGAGCGGCGAGTGGCGCACGGCTGGGCTCAGACGGCGCCGGCGCTGGGGTGGTGCGCCCGGTCGGCCGGGGTCGCCGTCGGGAAGAGCTCGACGATGCGGGCGTCGACCTCGTCCTTCACGCCGGACAGGGCCAGCACGTTGAGCACGCCCTGCCCCTGGCGGAGCACGTCGATGAGCTCCTCGCCGGTCTTCACGAGCACCGTGCGGTCGCCGCTGATGACGATGTTGGCGGAGCTCACGTCCTCGCCGAGGTGCTCGCGCACGTAGGCGAAGACCCGGCGGACCGACTCGAGCTTGATGCCCGCGTCGAGGAGCGACTTGATGACCTTCAGCTCCAGGAGGTCGGCGTACGAGTAGCGCCGGCGGCTCCCGCTCCCGGCGGCGTCGGTGACCGACGGGCGGACGAGGTCCGTGCGCGCCCAGTAGTCGAGCTGGCGGTAGCTGATCCCGACGATCTCGGCGGCGCTGCGACCGCTGTAGGAGGCCTCATCGGACGGCTCGCCGGGCATGACAGTCATGTAGTTCACCATACCGCCCCCGAGGCGCGGCGTGGGTGGACCGCACTCCCACCTCCACCGAGGGCGGCCGGAGGCCCCTCAGGAGGCGAAGTCGTCGGGCGAGACGTTGTCGATGAACTGGCGGAACTCCTCCACCACCTCTTCGGCGTCGACGTCCTCGTCGACCTCCTCGACGAAGCCCGCCTCGTCGAGGACGTCCTCCTCGGCGAAGATCGGGCACCCCGTCCGCACCGCCAGCGCGATGGCGTCGGACGGGCGGCTCGACACGTGCACGACGCCGGCGGACGCCTTGAGGTGCAGGTCCGCGAAGTACGTCGTGTCGCGCAGCTCGGTGATCACCACGCGCTCGAGCGTGACGCTCAGCTCGTCGAGGACGTCGCAGAACAGGTCGTGGGTGAGCGGCCGGGGCGTGTCGACCCCCTCGAGCGCGAACGCGATCGCGGTGGCCTCGGGGTTGCCGATGAAGATCGACAGCTGGCGCTGCCGACCGGCGAGCTCCTTGAGCACCACCACCGGTGTGTTGCTCGGCAGCTCCACCCGGACCGCGACCAGCTCGAGTTCGATCACGGCGGCAGCTTACGCCAGCGCATTCGGACCGACCGGTGGCCCTCGGTGAGCGTCGGGACCCCCGCTCGGCTACCCGAGGAGGTCGTGTCCGAGCTCGCGGCGCAGCAGCGAGCGGTGGAGGTCCGCGCCCAGCTCGGCGAGCTCGGAGGCCAGCTCGGAGGCGTGCTCGCGGGCCTTCGGGTTGCGCTGCTTCAGCAGCGGGACCGCCAGCTGCTCGACCATCCCGGCCTCGCGCTCGGCGGCGACCAGGTACATGCGCAGGTGCCGCGGCTCGACGCCGTGCTCGGCGTAGCGGGCGGCGAGTCGGGCGACCTCGAGCGCCGACGGGCCGTACACCCGCTCCCCCACCCGGGCGACCGCCTGCACGAGCCCGAAGCGCTCGAGCTCGACGAGGAGCGCCGGTTCGATGCCCGCGGTGGTGCAGAGCTCCTCGCCGGTGAGCTGGGTCTCGGCGGAGACCGACTCGGCGGGCTCCCGCCGGCGGACGGGCCGGTCGGCGGCGCGGGACGGGCGAGGATCGGGCCGGCGCTGCGGGCGCGGGTCCTCCTGCAGGGCGGCCACGACGTCGGCCGGGGTCTCGAGCGGTGGCCGTGCGGCCGCCGGCTCCTCGGCGGGCGGGGCGTCGGCGGGCGGGGTCTCCTGGGTCGCCGCAGGCGGCTCGGTCTCGACCGGGCGCCGCGACGGCGAGGGCGGGGGCGACGGCTGCGGGCGGGCGGCGGCGGGCGGCGGCGCGGTTCCGCCGCTCCGGACCGGCGTCCGCTCGGCCGGGCGGGGCGCCTCGCGGCGCGGGGGCGCGGAGGCCACGGCCGGGTGGGCGGGCGAACGGCGGCGGGCAGCCGGATCCGGGGCCGGCGCGTCGGCGTCCGCTGCGTCCTCGGCGTCGTCGTCGGGGCCCTCCTCGGCGTCGGCCTGCGCCTCGACCGAGGCGGAGAACAGCGTGGGCTGGGCCCCGCCGCCCGGGTCGTAGCGGTCGACGCCCTCGTCGAGCATCTTGCGGATGACCTTCAGCGGCAGGAAGTGGTCCCGCTGCTGGCGCAGGATCCACTGCAGCCGCTCGATGTCGGACGCGGAGAAGCGCCGGTAGCCGGACGCGGTCCGCTCCGGCTGGATCAGCCCCTGGCTCTCGAGGAACCGGATCTTGGAGATCGTGACGTCGGGGAACTCCTCCTGGAGGAGCGCCAGGACCTCACCGATCGGCAGGTGTTCGGCTGCGACCGACACGCCGGTCGCAGCGGTGGCTCCGCTCGTGGTCTGCAGCAAGGGGTCCTCTCCCATCACGCTCCCCCACCCAGGGTCCCGATCACGAAAACGAGACGGTACTTGCCGACCTGGACCTGTGCTCCCTCCCTGAGCGCCGCCTCCTCGATCCGCTCGCCGTCGAGGTAGGTGCCGTTGAGCGAACCCACGTCGGCGAGCAGGTACTTGCCGTCGGCGCCGCGCCGCACCTCGGCGTGGCGGCGCGACACGGTGACGTCGTCGAGGAAGATGCCGCTGTCGGGGTGGCGGCCGATCGATGTCACGGCGTCGGCCAGCGCGTAGCGGGCGCCGGCGGTCGGCCCGCGGGTGACCACGAGCTGGCCCACCTCCCCCACGTCGGGGACGTCGACGCCGAGCAGCGGGTAGCTGCCCGTGGCGCTGTCATCCACCTCGGGGAGCTCGGCCCCGCACGCGGTGCAGAAGTTCGCCCCGACCGCGTTGACGATGCTGCACACCGGGCAGACGACGCCGTCCGCGCCCGCGTCCGAGCGGCCATCGCTCACGCGTCGGTGAGCTTCCTGTACGCGTCGGCGTCGAGCAGGTCCTCGACCGATCGGAGGTCGACCGGCTGGATCACGATCATCCACCCCGACCCGTAGGGCTCGCTGTTGACCAGCTCGGGGGACACCTCGAGATCGCCGTTGACCTCCAGCACGACCCCCTGGACCGGGGCGTACAGCTCGGACACCGACTTGGTGGACTCGACCTCGCCGAAGGTGTCGCCGGCGCTCAGCTCGGCGCCCACCTCGGGCAGCTGGACGAACACGACGTCGCCCAGTGCGTCCTGGGCGTAGTCCGTGATCCCGATCCGGAACCTGCCGTCCTCGTCACGGATCCATTCGTGGTCGTTCGAGTAGTGCAGGTCGTCGGGCACGTTCATCCTGCTGACGCTACCCGACCGCCGGCCTCCCTCGTTCTGATGTCGGCGCCCCACGGGGCGCGACGCGAGCCGGCCGGCGCCGTGCCGCAGCGGCCCGAGTGAAGGTCGCTCAGCGGAGCATCTGGCGGATGCGCCGGGCGTACTCCTGCACCAGCGTCTTGGCCTCCGCCATGGTGTCGCCCTCGACCCACAGGTGGGTCACCGGCTCCTCGGGGTCGGGCAGGACGAGCACCCAGCCGGAGGCGTGGTGGACCTTCACCCCGTCGATGAGGTCGACGTCGCGGCCGTGGGTCTGCTCGACCAGGCTCCGCATGACCGTGCCCTTCTGCTCCCACGGCGTCACGACGGCCTCGTGGAGCAGGTGGGCGGTGGGCGCAGCGGCCCGGATCTCGGACAGCTGGGCCCCCCGGGTGGCGAGCAGGTCGAGCATCTTGAGCAGGCCGCCGGCGGCGTCGAACGCCGGCAGGAAGCCGGGCAGGATGACGCCGCCCTCCCGGTTGGCGCCGAAGCCGACGCCGGGCTCGGACGCCGCCTCCATCAGCGCGGCGACCGACGTCTTGGTCCAGCGCACGTGGTAGCCGCGGGACCGCACGATCTCGGCGGCGGCCCGGGGCGCCGTGACGGGAAGGGCGACCGAGTCGCCGAGGAGGCGGTCGCAGACCAGGTCGAGGAAGCAGAACAGCAGCTCGTCGTCGGTCAGCACCCGGCCGGTGTCGTCGACCAGCGTCAGCTGCTCGCCGGAGGGGTCGAGCACGGCACCGAGGTCAGCGCCGGAGGCCTTGACCAGCTCGGCGACACCGCTGGTGTGGGTGTCGCGGTCGTAGGACAGCACCCCGCTCGTCGAGGCGAACGGGTTCACCGCCAGCACCTCGGCCCGCAGCTTCGACAGGACGTTCGGCATGGCGAAGCTGGTCGAGCCGTACGAGTAGTCGACGACCACCTTGAAGTGGCGCTCGGCGACCGCCTTGACGTCGATCGTCTGCTCCAGCGCCACGGCGTACTGCTCGAGCGCCCTGGGCACCAGGTCGATGTCGCCGATGTCGGCGGGGCGCACCCGGCGGAAGTCCTCACGGCCGAACAGCCGCTCGATCTTGCGCTGCTGCTCCTCGGTGATGTCGGCGCCGTCGGTGTCGAAGAAGCGGATGATGACGGCGTCGGGGTCGTCGGGGCTGATCCGCAGCGACACCGCACCGCCCACCGCCACGTTGCGGCAGTGGAACCGGGTGAGCGGCACGCTCGCGACCTCGAGGTCCATGACGTTCACGCCGCCGGCGTTGAGGCCCGACATCATCGCCCGCTTGAGCATGCGGGCGGACCGGCTGGAGTCACGGGACACGACGACGGTCGTGTTCCGCTTGAGCGACGTGGCGTAGGCCAGCGCGAGCTTGGCGGCCAGCTCGGAGGTGATGTCCACGTTGGCGAGCCCGGAGACGCCGCCGCGGCCGAACAGGCTGCGGGCGCCGCGCGACTCCCAGATGAGGGAGGTGTTGACGACCGCGCCGCCCTCGACGGTCTTGAACGGGTACACCTTCACGTCGGTCGAGATGACGGCGTCCTCGCCGATGAACACCTCGTCGCCCAGGACGACGCCCTCCTCGCAGCGGACGTTGCGCCGCAGGTCGGCGGCCCGACCGACGACCGTGCCGCGGAGCTTCACGCTCTCGCCGAGGTAGGCGTTCTCGTGGACGACCGTGCGCTCCAGCTCGGCGTTGGACCGCAGACGCACGCCCATGCCCAGCACCGTGTACTCCCCCAGGCGCGCACCGGCGTCGACGAAGCAGTTGTCGCCGACGACGGCCGGCCCGGTGATCACGGCCTCCGGGTGGACCTCGGCGCCCTCGGCCACGAACACGCCGTCGGCCATCTCGAAGCCCGGGATGCCGACCTCGACGCGGCCGTCGAGGATGTCCTTGTGGGCCCGGACGTACGCGGGAAGCGTGCCGACGTCCTCCCAGTAGCCCTCGCACACGGCGCCGATCAGCTTCTCGCCGTCGTCGAGCAGGGCCGGGAACACGTCGCTCGAGAAGTCGACCGGCGTGTCGGCGGCGATGTAGTCGAACACCTTCGGGTCGAGCACGTAGATGCCGGAGTTGATGGTGTCGGAGAAGACCTGGCCCCAGGTCGGCTTCTCGAGGAACCGCTCGATCGTGCCGTCGTCCCGGGTGATCACGATGCCGTACTCGAGCGGGTTCTCGACCCGCACGAGCCCGATCGTGGCGAGCGCGCCCTGCTCCTGGTGGGCCTGGATGACGGCGCCGAGGTCGACGTCGGTCAGCACGTCGCCCGAGATCACGAGGAACGTGTCGTCGAGCTCGTCCATCGCGTTGCGGACCGAGCCGGCGGTGCCAAGCGGGGTCTCCTCGGCGGCGTAGGTCATCCTGACGCCGAACTCCGAGCCGTCACCGAAGTAGTTCCGGATGTTGTTGGCCATGAAGGCCACGGTGACGACGATGTCCTCGATCCCGTGCCGCTTCAGCAGGTCGATGATGTGCTCCATCATCGGCCGGTTCACGAGCGGCAGCATCGGCTTGGGCGCGTTGGACGTCAGGGGCCGCAGCCGGGTGCCCTCGCCGCCTGCCATGATCACGGCCTTCACGGGACTCCAGACCCTCCTTCGGGTGCGGCGACCGGCCCGGGCGGGTGTCGCCGGTTCGCCTTGAACCTATCGCCCCCTGCCCGCCGTCGAGGCCCGGCAGAACACATCCCCGACGCCGTGCCGAGCGCCCGTCAGGCGGCGGCCTCGGCCTGCTCGCGGGCGGCCCGACCCTCCCGCAGCGCCCGCAACCCCGCAGGGAAGTAGCCCACGAAGGCGATCATGGCGAACACCAGGCCGGGGACGGCGGCGCACCACGCGATGACCTCGAAGAGGTTCGCCAGCCCGTCGGAGATCCCGGTGTCGGTCGAGGCCAGGAAGGCGGGGAACGCCACCATGATCCCGAACGTGCCGGCCTTGCCCCACCACGTCACGTCCATCCGCTTGGCGCCGAGCGCCATGATCGACACGACCCAGATCGACAGGACCACCTCGCGGGTCACCACCACGAGGCCGAACCACAACGGGCAGCCGTCGGCCACGATGATCGACACGACGCCGGTGATGAGCAGCAGGCGGTCCACGGTCGGGTCGAACGCCTTGCCCAGGTTCGACACCTGGTGCATGTGCCGGGCGACGTAGCCGTCGACCCAGTCGGTGGCGCCGAGCACCGCCAGCAGCGCGGCGGCGCCGAGCCGGGCCTCCCGGACGAACAGCAGGTACAGGAACAGCGGGATGCACAGCAGCCGGATCAGCGTGATGAGGTTCGGCAGCGTGGCGATGCGATCCGTCCCGGCCTCGGGCGCTGCGTCGAGGTCCGCCGGCGGGGCGTCCGGTGCGTCGGCCATGCGGCCATCGTAGGAGTGGGCGCCGCGACGGCGTGGGTACCGTTGGGGCATGAGCGATGCGCCCCCCGACCCGTCGGTGTTCACGATGATCATCCGGGGCGACCTGCCCGGCCGGTTCGTGTGGCGCGACGACGACGTCGTGGCGTTCCTGACGATCGCCCCGATCCGGCCCGGCCACACGCTGGTGGTGCCGGTCGCCCAGATCGACCAGTGGACCGTCGTCCCGGCCGACCTGTGGGCCAGGGTCGGCGAGGTCCAGCAGGCGGTCGGGCAGGCGCTGATGGACGCCTTCTCGCCGGTGCGGGTCGGTTCGATCATCGCCGGGCTCGAGGTGCCGCACTGCCACGTGCACCTCATCCCGATCGACTCCGAGTCGCAGCTGAGCTTCGCCAACATCGACCCCGACCCCGACCCGGCGTCGCTCGACGACGCCGCAGCACGCATCCGGGCCGCGCTGTCGGCCGCCGGCCACGGCGCCCACGTCCCCGACTGACCGGCCGACCGACCGACTGACCGGCCGACGGTCAGAGCAGGCGGCCCTCGTCGGCGAGCGCGTCCACCTCGTCGACCAGGTGCTCGCCCTTGTTGCGCACGTTGTTCACGTCGGTCGAGACCGGGTGCATCGTGATGAGCCGGTCGGGCGCCGGCACGAGCAGCTTGCCGAGCAGATCGGTGTCGTGCTGCTCCGGCGACAGCCACGTGCCCCACTCCGACGGCGGCAGGATCACCGGCATGCGGTCGTGGATGGCCGACATGGCCTCGTTCGCACCGCCGGTGATGATCGTCGCCGAGCGGACGGTCACCTCCTCGCCGTCGGGGCCGGGGCCCTTCCACTGCTCCCACAGCCCTGCGAACGCGTAGGGCTCGCCGTCGGGGCGGTGGATGAAGTACGGCTGCTTGCGCTTCTCCCCCGGCGGGGGCGCCTTCCACTCGTAGAAGCCGTCGACCGGGATGATGCAGCGCTTCTTGGCGAACGCGTGGCGGAACGCCGGCTTGCTGGCGACGGTCTCGGCGCGGGCGTTGATCATCCGGTTGCCGACCGAGATGTCCTTGGCCCAGCGGGGCACGAGGCCCCAGTGGAAGGCGTCGAGCCGACGGGCGGCGCCGTCCTCGTAGACGACGAAGACGTCGGTCGTCGGCGCGGTGTTGAAGTTCGGTTGGTGCTCGAGCGCCTGCTCCGACGTCTCGTCCACGTCGAAGTAGCGGGCGATCTCGTCCGGAGGGGACGACGAGACGAAGCGGCCGCACATGGCCCGCCAGCGTACGCGGATCCCCTGACACCGGCCGGTAGCCTCGCTCGGTCATGGACGACGCGACCGCCGCCCCGGCCCCGGCGCCGCTGCTGTCGGTCGTCACGCCGACCTACAACGAGTCGGAGAACATCCCGATCCTGGTCGACGAGATCCACGCCGCCCTCGACGGCATCCCGCACGAGATCGTCGTGGCCGACGACGACAGCCCCGACGGGACGTGGGAGGTCGCCGAGAAGCTCGCCGTCACCGACCCGACGATCCGGGTCATGCGCCGCTTCCACGACAAGGGCCTGTCGGCCGCCGTGCTCGACGGCATGTCGGTGGCCCGGGGCCAGTACCTCGCGGTGATCGACGCCGACCTCCAGCACGATCCCGCCGCGCTGCCGAAGATGCTCGACGCGGTGCGCGCCGGGGCCGACGTGTGCGTGGGGTCGCGCTCGACCGAGGGCGGCGGCTACGGCGACTGGTCGGCATCGCGGCGCTTCGTCAGCTGGGTGGCGACGCTGATCGCCCGGGTGCTGCTCCGGGTCCCGGCGTCGGACCCGATGAGCGGCTTCTTCGTCATCTCGGAGCAGGCGTACGCCCGCACCGCGCCCAGCATCAACCCTCGGGGCTTCAAGATCCTGCTCGAGTTCATCGGCCGGAACCGGGGCCTGACGGTCGCGGAGGTCGGCTACACGTTCCGCAACCGCGAGCACGGCGAGACGAAGCTGAACGGGTCGGTCATCCGCTCGTACCTGCTCGGGGTGGCGGAGCTGCGCCTCGGCCGGCAGGTCGACCCTGTCTTCCTGCTCTACGTGCTGGTCGGCATCGTCGGCCTGGGCGTGAACTCGCTGGTGTTCACGATCGCCGAGGCGTTCGGGGTGCCCCGCATCACCACCGGCCTGAACGACGCGGTCGACCCGATCGAGGGCTCGTTCGTGATCAGCGTGATGGTCTCGATCTTCGTGCTGTTCGTGCTGAACAACGAGTTCACCTTCTGGGAGGAGCGGTACCGCGGCTGGAAGCTCGCCCCGGCCTTCGGCGTGTTCTTCCTGATGTCGCTCGTCGGCACGCTCGTGCACGTCGCGGTCTTCAAGTACCTCCAGAGCATCGGGCTCCTGCTGTCGGTCCTCGGCACCGACTGGTCCCGCGTCGCCCAGAACCTCATCGGCGCCACGGTCGCCCTCGTCGTGAACTGGTACCTGAACTCGACGTACCTCTGGCGGCGCCGCCAGCGTTGAGCGCCGTTCGGTCGCCATGCGTGGAGCTGAACGTCGTTCGGCGGCATGGGACGACCTTCCCGGGTCCGTCGGGACCGCGGCACGACCCGCGTAGGGTGGTCGGTCGACCACCCCGGCGCAGCGGACGCCGGGCGACCGGCGGGACCGCCGCCGGCGCGACGAGGACAGGGAGAGGGACATGGCGGGAACGGTGGAGCGGCGCGCGGTGCGCCGGTTCGGCTCGGCTGCGGCGGCGCTGGTCGCGCTGGCGCTCCTGGCGGTCGGGTGCTCCGACTCCGGCGACGGCGACGCAGCCCCGGCGACGGGCGACGCCGGCACCACGGCGTGTACCCCCGAGGGCCAGGAGAAGCCGGCGAAGGCGCTCCTCCGCTGCGGCGGCAGCTCGATCGCGTTCGTCGAGAACCCCTGGGGCTCCGGCACCGGCATCGTCACCGAGGTCGACGGGACCACGTACGTGCTCACGAACGCCCACGTCGTCGACCCCTTCCGGACCGCCGAGGTGACGATCGGCGAGGGCGACACGGCCACGCTGCCCGTCGTCGGGTCCGACGTGGCCGCCGACATCGCCCTGATCGGTCCGGTCGAGGACCGCGACGCCGAGCCGCTACCGCTGTCGTCGGGCACCGACATCGAGAAGGGCGACGACGTCTTCGCCGTCGGCTACCCGGGCGACAACCCCGATGACGACCGGGAGCTCACGGTGGCCTCCGGCATCGTGAGCCGCGTCCGGAAGGTCGCCGACTTCGACCAGACCTACCTGCAGACCGACGCCACGATCGCATCGGGGCAGTCGGGCGGTCCGCTCTTCGACGACCGGGGCCGTGTGCTCGGCATCACCGGCCTCTCCGACGAGGACTTCGGGTTCGCGCTCGTCGGCGCCGACGTCGAGCAGGCCTCCGAGCGTGTGGCCGCCGGGGACGGCGACGACCTGCTGACGGTGCCGGCGTCGGCCGACGAGGACGGCGAGCCGGCCGCCGGCGGCGAGACCTCCGGCACCGCCACGATCGCCGGGGCGGCGGACGGCGCGTCGCTCTACCTCCCGCCCTCCGACGAGCGCCGGACGTGGAAGCTCTCGGTGCCGACGGCGAGCGGTGACATCACCGTCGAGGTGCTCGACGAGCTCACGGGCGACCCGATCGCCGCCAGTGCGTCGGGCCGGCGCCTCGCCACCGACATCGCCAACCAGGTCGCTGCGGCCATGCAGATCGATCCCGCCCAGGCCCTCGCCGAGGTGCAGGCGGCCTACGGCGGGCTGGACCCGGCGATCGCCGGGCGCGAGACCGCGCCCGGCGAGTTCACGATCGAGCTCGACGCCGACCAGGGCGCCGAGGTCGACATCTACGCGCCGCTCTCGACGTCGACGGTCGAGGTGGCGTGGAGCTCCGACCAGCCGATGTGGCCGTTGTCGCGGCCGATCGAGACCGAATCGATGAACGTCGGCGACACCGTCGAGGGCATCCTCAGCGGCTACGACTCCGGCCACGACGTCACGGTCGACCTCGAGGAGGGCCAGCAGGTCGAGCTCTGGGCCCGCTCGCCGCAGGGCGACATGAACGTCACCGTCGTCCCGCCGGGCGCCACGGTCGACGCAGTGTCGTTGTACGCACCCGAGGCGCGCGGCCTGCAGCTGTTCGAGGACTCCGACGTGGGGCTGTTCGGCTACGACGTCCAGGAGCGCTACACCGCCGAGGCGACCGGCACCTACCGGTTCGCCCTGTCCAACTACGACGCCGTGCCGGTGGCGTGGCGGTTCACGGTGACGGACTGCGACGAGGACGACGCCTGCCACGACCGGTGACCCGGCGATCCGGCCGGGTCACGGGCTGGGTACGGAGCCCCGGTCAGGGCCTCACCTGTCGCCGGCGCCGCTGATCGCCCGCTCGAGCGCGCCGACCACCTCGGCCGGCCCGGCGTCCGGTGACAGGACCGCGACCTCGGCCGTGATCGAGGACGGTGCCGCCGCGCCGTCGCCGGTCGTCGCGACGACGACCGGCACGGACAGGTCCTCGTCGCGGAGGGCGGACATCAGCTCCCCGACGGCATCGTGCCGTCCGGCGCCCACGGCGAGCACGACGGCGTCCACGTCCTCGTCGCGCGCCACTGCCGCGACCGCGAGCACCGAGGGGACGGCACCGGCGACGATCACCTCGAAGCCGGCGTCGCGCAGGTGGCGGGGCACCGCGCCCGGCCGGTCGGGCGCCTCTCCCTCCTGACCGGGCGCGCCGAGGGCGGCGACCAGCACGCGCCCACGCTCCACCCGACCACCGAACCCGCGCAGGAAGCCGCTCACCGGCGCCGATGCTACGGGCGCGGCACCCGGGGCGCCGCGACTCGTGCGCCACGCAGCGGTACGGTCCGGTGGTGCCGCACCACCCCCCGACACGTTCGCACCGCCGCGCCGCGCTCCTGGCCGGTGTGCTCGCCGCCGCCCTCGTCCTGGCCGCCTGCGGCGGCGACGACGACCGATCGGACGCCAGCACCACCACCGACGCCGAGCGGGCCACCACCACGAGCGTCGCGACGCCCGCGGGTTCGACCCCCGCCGACCACGCCACGCCTGACGGCGCCCCCGCCGGTGATCCCGAGCCGTCCGCGGCCTGCGGCACCCCCGCCGCCCAGACGGCCTCGGTCACCGAGGAGCACCACTCCATCACCGTCGACGGCGGCGAGCGCTGGTTCCTGCTCACCACGCCGCCGCCCGACGGCGACGACCCGCTCCCGCTGCTCCTCGACTTCCACGGCCTGTCGGAGGGCGCCGAGATCCACACCCGGATGAGCGGGTTCGACGCGCTGGCCCAGGGCGACGGGTTCGTCGTCGCCTACCCAAACGGCACCGGCATGCCCGTGCGCTGGCAGGTCGGGCCCGGCGACAACCCGGATCTCCGCTTCGTCGACGCCCTGATCGACACCCTCGGTGCCGAGCGGTGCCTCGACCTTTCACGGGTGTACGCGACCGGCCTGTCGAACGGTGCGATGTTCAGCTCGGTGCTCGCCTGCCAGCGGCCCGATCGCATCGCCGCCATCGCCCCCGTCTCCGGCCTGCTGTACCCCGAGGACTGCCAGACCCAGCGGCCCGTGCCCGTCCTGACGATGCACGGCACGGCCGACCCGATCCTCTACTTCAACGGCGGCGTGGGGTCGCTCGGCGGCCTGATGGACGGCACGACCGACGCGTCGTCGGTCAGCATCCCGCCGGCCGACATCGAGGGCGCGGGGTACCCGGCGAACGTGCGGAGCTGGGCGGAGCACAACGGCTGCGAGCCGACGCCCGACGACACCCGGCCCGTGCCCGACGTGCTGCTGCGCACCTACGACTGCCCCGAGGACGCCCCGGTCGACTTCTACGTCGTCGAGGGCGGCGGCCACTCGTGGCCGGGCAGCGCCTTCAGCGAGGCGATCATCAACATCGTCGGCCCGACGAACATGGCGCTGCACGCGAGCGAGCTCGTCTGGGACTTCGTGAGCGGGTTCCGGCTGCCCGAGCGCTGAGGACTCGACCCGCAGCAGACCGGCCCGTGACGCGGACCGGCCGGCTGGGGGACCCAGCCGGCCGGTCGACGTCACTCGCAGGAGACGACCTCAGCTGCCGCCGATCTCGCTCAGCTCCTGCGTGCACTCGGTGATCGTCGAGGCGAGGCTCGGGTCCTTCACGACCTCGGACGTGAGGTCCATGGCCTGGGAGCTCAGGTCCTTCGCGTCCTCCGCCACCTCCTTGGCCAGGTCCACGTCGTTGTCGGCGATCGCCTTCTTCGACTTCTCGGCGAGCGCCTTGGCGTCGTCGCAGAACTTGTCGACCTTCTCGTTCCCGGTCGACGAGCCCGAGCCCGAGTCGGACGAGTCCGACCCCGAGTCGGACGAGTCCGACCCCGAGTCGGACGAGTCGGCCGAGTCGGACGAGTCGGAGCTGGGCTTCTCCTCGCTCGACTTGGACGTGGTCGTGGAGCCGTCGGCGGCATCGTCGTCGCCACCGCAGGCCACCAGGAACGCGGCCGGCACCACCAGCACCAGCAACACACCCATCACACGCTTCATCTGCTCACGCACCTTCCGGTCCACCGACGCCCGCCGATGGGCGCCGGCTCCTCACTTTCTTATCGGCAGAAGCTCGCGACCGGGTGCACCGGGTGGCGATCTCATGACCCCCAGCGGCTGATCGCGGGACCGTCGGCGGGGACGGGCGGGCCATGCGGGCCCGTGGCCACCGACGGCGGCTGAACCGGCCCCGCCCTGCATGGCGCTCCGCCGTCGTGAGGGGTTCGAGGTCCGCCGGACGGGCCGGGACGGTAGCGTCCGTCGGGGCGGGACGACGGACCGGGGGGCTCATGACGACCGACATCTGGGTGCTGGGCGGCTACCAGAGCGACTTCGCCCGCAACCTGCACCGAGAGGGCATGGGCGTCGACGCGCTGACCGACGAGGTCGTCCGGGGCACCCTCGCTGACGCCGGCATCGACGCGACGGCGGTGCAGACCGTCCACGTCGGCAACGCCTTCGGCGAGCTGTTCACGGGCCAGGCCCACCTCGGCGCGATGCCCGCCACGGTGTGCGACGCGCTCGTCGGCGTGCCGGCGGGGCGCCACGAGGCCGCCTGCGCGTCGGGCGGGGTGGCGACCCGCGCCGCGGTCGCCGACCTCACCGCCGGCTTCTACGACGTCGCCCTCGTCGTCGGCGTCGAGCTGGAGCGCACCGTCCCGGGCCAGCAGGCGGCCGACCACCTGGGCGCGGCGGCGTGGGTCGGACACGAGGGCCGGCCGGGCTCGGTGGTGTGGGCCGACATGTTCGACCAGGTCGCCGACGAGTACGACCGCCGCTACGGGATCGACGACGTCCACCTGCGGCGCATCGGCGAGGTCAACCTCGCGAACGCCAAGGACAACCCGAACGCCCAGACCCGCGACTGGCACGTGCCCGACCTGTCGGGACCGGCCGGCGCCGACGACGACGTCAACCCGGTCGTCGAGGGCCGCCTACGACGATACGACTGCAGCCAGATCACGGACGGCGGTGCCGGCCTGGTGCTCGTGTCGGACGCCTGGCGCCGCGAGCACCCCGACGTCCGCCCGATCGCACGCATCGCCGGCTGGGGGCACCGCACCGCCGGGCTCCCGCTCGAACCGAAGTTCGCCGCCAGCAAGGACGACCCGTACGTGATGCCCCACGTGCGCGACGCCTTCGCCGACGCCCTCGACCGGGCCGCCGCCACCCTCGACGACCTCGACGCCCTCGAGACGCACGACTGCTTCACGCCGAGCGAGTACATGGCGATCGACCACATCGGCCTGACGGCGCCGGGCGAGTCCTGGAAGGCGGTGGAGTCGGGCGAGATCGAGCGCGGCGGTCGGCTCCCGGTCAACCCGGGCGGCGGGCTGATCGGCGGCGGCCACCCCGTGGGCGCGTCCGGCGTGCGGATGGTGCTCGACGCAGCTCGCCAGGTGAGCGGGAGCGCCGGCGACCACCAGGTCGACGGCGCACGGCGCGTCGGCACGCTGAACATCGGCGGCAGCACCGCCACCACCGTCACCTTCGTCGTCGAGTCCGCCGACCGCGGCTGACCTCCACCGTTCGATCCCGGAGCGCACCATGACCACCTCCGAGCCCACCGACCTCGCCGGGTCCACCGCCGCCACCCCCGGGGCGACGCTCGTCGCCACGGTCGCGTCGACCCTGCCGGCCGACGACGCGCACCCCTACCGCACCGGCGCCTGGCGCCCGCAGGTGCACGAGTGGGACGCCGAGCCCACCGTCGTCCAGGGGGAGATCCCCGCGGACCTCGACGGCATGTACCTGCGTAACACCGAGAACCCGGTCCACCCGGCGCTCAGCGCGTACCACCCGTTCGACGGCGACGGGATGCTCCACATGATCGAGTTCCGGGACGGGCGCGCCGCCTACCGCAACCGGTTCGTGCGCACCGACGGGTTCCTCGCCGAGGCCGCGGAGGGCCAGTCGCTGTGGTCAGGGGTGCTCGAGATGCCCGACGACGCCCCGCGCACCGACGGCTGGGGGGTCCGGGGCCGCATGAAGGACGCGTCGAGCACCGACGTGGTCGTGCACCGCGGCGAGGCCCTGACGAGCTTCTACTTCTGCGGCGACCTCTACCGCACCGATCTCTCGACCGGGGCCACCGTCGGCAAGCAGGACTGGGGCGGCGCGGCGCCCGAGTGGGGCATCTCCGCGCACACCAAGGTCGACCCGGCGACCGGTGAGCTCCTCTTCTTCTCCTACAGCAAGGAGGCGCCGCACCTCCGCTACGGCAGCGTCGACGCCGACGGTCGGCTGCAGGTGCTCGTCGACGTCCCGCTGCCGGGGGCGCGGCTCCCCCACGACATGGCGTTCACCGAGCACCACGTGATCCTCAACGACTTCCCGCTGTTCTGGCGCGAGGACCTGGTCGAGGCCGGGCTCCACGTGCCGAAGTTCCACCGCGACCTGCCGTCGCGCTTCGCCGTGCTGCGCCGCGACGGCACCGGCCCGATCCGCTGGTTCGAGGCCGATCCCACCTTCGTCCTGCACTTCGTCAACGCCTACGAGGACGGCGACGAGATCGTGCTCGACGGGTTCTTCCAGCGCTGCCCGCAGCCGTCGGCCAAGGGTGCGGCGTCGCTCGAGGAGGCCGCGTTCCGGTCGATCTGCCTCGATGGGCTCCAGACGGTCCTCCACCGCTGGCGGTTCGACCTGGCGACGGGCACCACCTCCGAGGAGGACCTCAGCGACCGCTACACCGAGTTCGGCATGATGCCGCTCGGCCTGCAGACGAAGCCGCACCGCTACGTGTACGCGGCCACGGGCGAGGAGGGTCGGTTCCTCTTCGACGGCCTGGTCAAGCACGACCTCGTCGCCGGCACGGAGGAGGCGATCACCTTCGGCCCGGGCGTCTACGGGTCCGAGACCGTGGTCGTCCCCCGACCCGGAGCAACCGCCGAGGACGACGCCTACCTCGTGACCTTCACGACCGACGTTCGCGAGGACGTGTCGTCGTGCGTCGTCTACGACGCAGCCGACCCGTCGGCCGGCCCCGTCTGCACGCTCCGGCTCCCGGAACGCATCAGCAGCGGCACCCACGCCACGTGGGCCGGGCGCGCCGAGATGGCCGGCGCCACCATGCTCCCCGCCTGACGCCCGACCGCCGCGCGACACCCGCGGAGCTCGGGTCGAACCGCGCCCACATGGCGCCCGAGGCGTCCCGGGCTCACGGGCGGGTCGAGCGGACGGCGGCGCCCATGGCGACGACGATGCGCTCGAGCAGCGACGGCGAGGTGCCGAAGTTCAGCCGCACCATCGACTCGTTCCCCGCCCCGAACGGCGGGCCGTCGCTGACCGCGACGCGACCGTCGGCCAGGAACGTCGCGGCAGGGTCGTCGAGGCCGAGCGACCCGCAGTCGAGCCAGGCGAGGTAGGTCGCCTCGGGCGGGCGCAGCACCACGCCGGGCAGCTCGCTCGCGACCAGGTCCACGAGCAGGGCTCGGTTCTCGTCGAGCTGCTCGAGCAGCTCCCTCCGCCACCCGTCGCCGTCGCGGTACGCCGCCACCGATGCGGCGATGCCGATCGACGTCGGCCCGGCCACCTCGAACACGCGCCGCCGTCGCCAGCGCGACGCCGTGTCGTGGTCCGAGGCGACGACCTGGGCGCAGCGCAGGCCCGGCACGTTCCACGCCTTGGACACCGACACCACCGTCGTGGTGTGGGCGGCGGCGGCGTCCGACACCATGGCGTAGGGCACGTGGCGGGCGCCGGGCAGGACCAGCGGGGCGTGCACCTCGTCGCTGATCACCCTGGCGCCGTGGCGCTCGACGACCGCGGCCAGCGCCTGCAGCTCGTCCACGCCGAAGGCCCGGCCCGTAGGGTTGTGGGGGTTGGTCAGCAGCACCGCCCCGGCACCGGCGGCCAGCGCCTCGCCGATGCGGTCGACGTCCAGGGCGAACCGGTCGCCGTCGAGCACCATCGGCACCTCGATCGAGCGTCGACCAGCGAGCTCCACGACCTCGAACTGCGGCGGGTACGCCGGCGTCGGGACCACGACCGCCGCACCGTCCGGGACGTCGAGCCGCAGCGATCCCGCGATGCCGCCGAGCACGTCGGCCACCGGCTGGATCCGCTCGGGCGCGACGTCCCATCCGTGGGACGAGGACAGGTGGGCCGCGCACGAGCCGGTCAGCTCCGACAGGTCGGCCACGGGATAGCCGAAGTCCTCCCGGTCGACGGCGTCGCGCACCGCAGCGAGCACCGGGGGCGCCACGTCGAAGTCCATCTCCGCGACCCAGGCCGCCAGCACATCGGGGCCGTACAACGACCACTTGACCGACCGTCGACGCCGGAGCCGGTCGAGGTCGACGTCGAACGCGGCGCCGCGCCGGTCCGTCCTGTCGCCCATCGAACCTCCTCGCGGCGGCCCCACCGGGCCCGGATCGGTCACCCTAGGGCGCGCCGGTAGGGTCCCGGCCGTGAAGCGACAGGACAAGGCGGACCTCATCGGGGAGATCCTCGATGACCTCTACCCGGACCCACCGATCCCGCTCGACCACACCGACCCGTACACGCTGCTGGTGGCGGTGGCGCTGTCCGCCCAGACGACCGACAAGAAGGTCAACGAGGTCACGCCCGCGCTGTTCGCCGAGGCGAGCACCCCCGAGGAGATGGTCGTGCTCGGACCGGACCGGATCCTCGAGCTGATCCGGGAGATCGGCCTCGCACCCACGAAGGCGCGCAACCTCTGGACCGCGGCGAACCAGATCGTCGACGCCGGCGGCGAGGTCATCGAGGACTGGGACTTCCTCGAGTCGCTCGCCGGCGTGGGGCACAAGACCGCCAGCGTCGTGATGTCGCAGGGCTTCGGCCACCCGGCGTTCCCGGTCGACACCCACATCCACCGCCTCGCCGCCCGCTGGGGCCTCTCGAACGGCACGAACGTCGAGCGGACCGAGCGCGACCTCAAGGCGGTGTTCCCCGTCGACACGTGGAACCGGCGGCACCTGCAGATCATCTTCTTCGGCCGCGAGCACTGCCCGGCCCTGCGCCACGACATGCTCGCCTGCCCGATCTGCTCGTGGGCCGCCTCGAAGCGGCGGATCGCCGAGGAGGCCCGGGCCGCCGCGCCGCGACTGCGGCGCTGACCGGCTCCGACCGTCGGCACTCGGCCTCGGCACGATCCCGCCGGTCGACCCGACGGGTCAGGTCGACAGGTCAGGTCGACGGCAGGTCGTCGGGTTCGAGCCGGAACCCGTCGCCGTCGCGGTGCACCCGCCCGCCGCCCGGGCCGCCGACGAGCGTCGTCAGCAGGGTGCCGCCGCGCTCGGCCAGCTCCTCGAGCAGCGAGCGCCGGAGCGGGGCGTCGGCGGCGGAGCCGTCGAAGCGGGCGTCGTCGGGATCGACCACCTGCAGCGGGTGGATCACCAGGTGGCCGGTGTAGAGCGCCAGCTCGCCGCCGGACTCGATGCGGACGACGCCGTGACCGAAGCTGTGCGCGGCCGAGACCTCGACGGCGACCGACGGCGTGAGCGCGACCGAGCCGTCGACCTCCTCGATGGCGGTCAGGGCGGCCAGGGCGCGAAAGTCGTCGATGCCGGGTAGGTCCTCGCCCCGGGCGACGGCCGCGACCTCCTGGGCCGGGTACACGTGGCGGGCGCCGGGGAACGACGGGCGCCACCCTCCCTCGTCCGGGCGAGTGGCCCAGCCGATGCCCTCGAGGTGGGTCGCCACGACGACGTCGACTGCGTCGGGCTCGACGCCCGCCCGGGCCGCGGCGTCGAGGAGCCCGCCGGCGGCATCGGCCGCGCCGGCGCCGTCTCGGTCGGCCTGCAGCCACGGGTCCGCCACCACCGTGAGGTCGCCGTCGAGCACTGCGAGCGCGCTGAAGGCGACGCGGTGCTCGGCCGTCGACGGCGCGAACGCCGGGACCGTCCAGGCAGGCAGCGGCACCTCGGACGGCATCGCGAAGTCGGCGTCGACCACCCTCACGACCTCGACATCACCGACCTGCCACCGCTGCACAGCCTGAGCCTCCCAGACCGTCCGGCCCCGCGCCCACGACTTCTGGGTCGGTCAACGGCCCTTCCACACCAGCCAGACGCCGAAGACCACCTCGACCACCAGCGCCACCTGGCTGGAGTGGCGGGCGACCCAGGCGTGCACCGACGCAAAGGAGCGGGCCGCCGGTCCGGGCGCTGCGACCCGGACGAGGAGCGGCAGCGTGGCCGGGAGCGACGTGATCGCCACGGCCACCACCAGGGCGACGGCCTTGTCGGCGTCGCAGGCGTGCGACCGGGCGATCTCGTGCATCGCCGGCAGGTACAGGAGGATCGTCGAGAAGTTGCCGATCATCATCGCGGCGCCGAGCACCGCGGCCGAGCCGAGGCCCTCGCGCTCGGGGTGGCCGGCACGGCCGCCCGCCGGGGCGTCGCCCGGGTCCACCGGCGCCGCCCGGTCGGTCGCCAGCATCCGCAGCAGCGTCGCCGCTGCGAGGATCAGCAGCAGCACGCCGACGACCAGGTCGATCGTCCGGGTGACCTCGAGCCGGAGCGGCGACGGGCGGCCGACGTGCTGGGGCAGACGGAGCCCGACGACCGACAGCCCGGCGAGGACCACGAGCACGCCGCCGACGAAGGCGACCCCGCGGGCGACCGGTCGGCGCGGCGACGACAGGATCAGGAGCGCGACGGCGAGGACGGTCGGGCTGATGGCTGCGCCGACGGCCAGCGGCAGGACGTGCGACAGCAGCTCTCCCACGGTCGGAGTGTACGGAGGCCCTCCCGGGAACCGGTCCGACCGCCGTTGCCGCGGCCGTCGTCCCGACCGTAGGGTCGCAGCCGACCCGGCCGGTGGCGCCGACCGGCGCCCACCTCCCCCATGGACCCGACCCGCGACCCCGACCCTCTGGCCTCGCGCCTGCGGGGCTTCGGCACGACGATCTTCGCCGAGATGTCGGCGCTGGCCGAGCGGACCGGTGCGATCAACCTCGGGCAGGGGGTGCCCGACGACGGGCCGCCGCCCGAGGTCCTCGACGCCGCGATCGCCGCCATCCGCGCCGGGCGCAACCAGTACCCGCCCGGTCCCGGAGTGCCGGCCCTGCGCGAGGCGGTGGCGGCGCACCGTCGGCGGTTCTGGGGCATCGACCTCGACCCGGACACCGAGGTGCTCGTCACGGTCGGCGCCACCGAGGCGATCGCCGCCGCGGTGCTCGCCCTCTGCGAGCCCGGCGACGAGGTGGTCGCCTTCCAGCCCACCTACGACTCCTACGGCGCGGCCGTGGCGATGGCGGGCGCGCAGCTGAGGCCGGTGACCCTCCGCGGCCCGGACTTCGCGCTCGACGTCGACGAGCTGCGCGACGCCGTGACGCCCCGGACGCGGCTGCTCCTCGTCAACTCGCCCCACAACCCGACCGGCAGGGTGCTCGGCGACGACGAGCTGACGGCGATCGCCGACCTGTGCGTCGAGCGGGACCTGATCGCCGTGACCGACGAGGTCTACGAGCACCTCGTCTTCGACGGCGTCCACCGGCCGCTGTCGACGTTCCCCGGCATGGCGGAGCGCACGCTGTCGATCTCGTCCGCGGGCAAGACCTTCTCGTGCACGGGGTGGAAGGTGGGTTGGGCGACCGGCCCTGCGGCGCTGGTGGCCGCGACCCGGACCGCGAAGCAGTTCCTCACCTTCACGGCGGGCGGGCCCTTCCAGGAGGCGGTCGCGGTGGGCCTCGGCCTCGACGACGACGTATTCCGGGCCCGCTGCGATGCGCTCCGCACCCGGCGGGACGTCCTCTGCGCCGGACTGGAGCGGGCGGGCTTCGGCGTGCGACCGCCGGCCAGCACCTACTTCGTGACCGCCGACATCGGACCGCTCGGCGCGGACGACGGCGTGGAGTTCTGCCGCTCGCTGCCCGAGCGCTGCGGCGTCGTGGCGGTGCCGACCTCGGTGTTCTTCGACGACCCGCGGCTCGGGGCGCGGCTCGTCCGCTTCGCCTACTGCAAGGACCTGGCGCTGCTCGAGGAGGCCGTCGAGCGACTGGTCGCCTGACCGGGGCGCCGGCTGGCGTCAGGCCGACACGACGGCGGCCCTCACCGGGGCGTACTCGGTCCAGGCGTCGAGGTACGTCGCCTCCCAGCGATCGGTGTGGCCGGTGGCGGCGAGCCGGTAGTACAGCGTCCGTCGCTGCTGCGGCGCCGTGTTGCCGCCCTTGTTGTGCCCGAGGAGGTGGTGGGCGAGCACGAGGTCGCCGCGCCGGCCCAGCACCGGCACCTGCCGGGCGAGCACCGGCGGGTCCGGGATCAGCGTCGAGTGGCCGCCACTGCCCTGGAGCACCTTGGTGCCGCGCTCGCGGAAGAGCTGCTGGTGGTCGAGGTGCGATCCCGGCCACACCCACAGGTTGCCGGTGCTGGGCTCCGACTGGTCGCTCAGGAGCACGCCGACCAGGAGGGTGAAGCTCGCAGGCGGGTCCTGGCCCGGTGCGTGGCCGTCGATGTGCGGACCGCCGGGGATGTGGTCGTAGGGCGCGGTGGTGGTCGAGACCTGGACGTGGTCGAACGCGAAGTCCAGCCCGAGCGGGTCCACCAGCTGCTCCGCGAGCGACAGCGCTGGCGACCGGCGCAGGACGTCCTCGCAACGGGGCAGACGTGCCCGCGGCTCGAACCACGCGTTGACGCCGGGACCGCCGTCGCCCTCCATCGGCGGGGTGCCGGCGACGAGCTCGTCGACCTCGGCGTCGGCGGCGGCGAGGAGGGCCTCGTCCACGACGCCGGGCAGGAGGAGGTGGCCGTCGGTGGCGAACCGTCGGAGGTCGTCGTCGTCCAGGCGCATCGGCAGATGCTGCGCGCCCTCGACGGTCGCCGACCACCGGGTTTCGGCCCCCGGCCGGCCCGGCGTGCGCCGGCCGGGAGCGTCGACGCGGTCGGGGCGATCAGGCGGTGACCGGTGCCGACCACGTCGCGGCGACCGCCGGATCGGCCAGGTAGTCGGCGAAGTCCCTGGGACCGTGGCCGGTGGCGGTGACGACGTCGTCGGAGGTCCACGCCCCTCCCCCGTCGCGGATGACGTCGAGGAGCGCAGCGAGGACCTCGGCGTACTCGGGGGGCACGCCGGAGCCCACCGCCGCGTCGATCCACTCGCCGCGGTCGACGTCCACGTGGCGGACGGGCCGCCCCGTCACCGCGCCGATGCGTGCGGCGGCCTCGGCGAAGGTGAGCGCCTCGGGTCCGGTCAGGGTGTAGCCCCGACCGTCGTGGGCCGACGGGTCGAGCAGCGCCGCCACCGCAGCATCGGCGATGTCGTCGACGTGGACGAACGCCTCGGCACCGTCGCCGGTCGGCACGGCGATCTCGCCCGCCAGCACGCCGGGGAGGAAGATGAACTCGCTGAAGTTCTGCATGAACCACGAGGGCCGCAGGACGGTGTGGCGGAGGCGATCGCGACCGGCGAGGTCGAGCTCCACCGCCCGTAGCGGGACCTCGGCCGGCGCTCGGTCGACGCCTCGGGCGCTGAGGTACGTGACGTGGGTGGTGCCGGCGGCCTCGGCACGGTCGAGGAGGTCGGCGACCGCTGGGGGGAACGAGAGGTCGAGGGCGGGCGGGACGAGGTACAGGCCGGTGACGCCCTCGAGGGCGGCGTCGTGGGTCGTCGGGTCGTCCCAGTCGAAGGTGACGTCGGCGCCGGACCGGGCTGCGGTCCGCACGTCGACGCCGCCGTCGCGGAGGCGGCTGGCGATGCGACGGCCGGTCTTGCCCGTGCCGCCGAGGATCAGGATGGTGGGTTCGTTGTCGGTCATGAATCCATCCAACGCCCCATCAGCGAGCGCTTCCATGTTGCGATCCGCCTGATCCATGTGCGATCGTCTCACCTGGTGGATGTGCTCACCGACCTCCTCGATCGCTCCCGGGCGCGCGGCGCGGCGTTCGCGCACACCTCTGCCACCGCGCCCTGGGGCGTCCGGTTCGACGACGGCGCCGGCCTGGCGGTGCACGTCGTCGTCGACGGCCAGGTCCACCTGACCGTCGACGATCCCGACGGGACCACCGAGCTGGTGGTCCGGGCCGGCGAGCTGGCGCTGGTGCGTGGCGACCTGCCGCACCGCATGGCGCACGAGCCCGGGGCGCCGTGCATCCCATTGGCGGAGATGATGGCGGGTGGCGCCCGGACCGACGCCGCCCGCGGCTACGTGCTCGGCCCGGCCGGCGTCCCACCCCGCCCCGACGCGGTGTTCTTCTGCGGCGCCTACCTCTTCGACGGCGACCTGTGCGACGGACTGCTGGCCTCGCTGCCGCCCGTCCTGCACGTGCGACCCTCGGCCGGGAGCCCCCTGCGCGCCACGCTCGACGTGTTCGCCGCCGAGCTGCTGCGCGATCGCGCCGGCCAGCAGGTGCTGCTCGACCGGTTGCTCGACGTCGTGCTCGTGCAGATGCTGCGCGAGGAGCTCGATGCCCAGGGCGACGACGCGCCCCCGTGGTTCCGCGCGCAGTCGGACCCGGCGGTCGGCGAGGCGCTCCGGGCGATCCACGCGGACCCCGCCCGCGCGTGGACGGTGGCCGAGCTGGCCGAGCTCGTGGGGCTGTCGCGCGCCGCGTTCGCCCGCCGGTTCACCGCGGCGATGGGCGAGGCGCCCCTCGGCTACCTCACCGCGTGGCGGATGGCGCTGGGCCGGGACCTGCTGCGCACGACCGACGACGGTCTGGCGGCCGTCGCCGCCGCCGTCGGGTACTCCTCGGAGTTCGCCTTCGCCGCCGCCTTCAAGCGCCACCACGGCAGCCCGCCGGGGCGGTGGCGCGCCCGCCTGTCGCCCGAGCGCCGAGCCGGCTGACCGGCGCGTTCGCTACCCGCCGTCGGGTCGAGGAGGGCGGGCCAGCACGGCTCGCAGCAGCCGGGCGGCGAGGTCGTGGATGCCCGGGCTCGTGCTCTCCCGGTCCCCGGCCACGTTGAGGACCCGGATCCCCTCGCCCTCGATCCAGCTGCGGATCCCGTCGGCCTCGACCTCCCCGTCGAGGTCGACGACGAGGTGCGGACGACCCGCTGCGCCCGCCTCGTCCACCGTCAGCGCGGACCCGCCGGCGGGCTCGCTCCGCACCAGCACCAGCGTGCCGTCGCTGTCGCGCACGTTGCGCCTCGTGCGGACCTCGTACTCGGCGCTGTCGGTCTCGACGAGGCCGGCGTAGCGGTCGGGGGCGGGCCCGATCTCGGTGCGGCGACCGAAGGGCACCCAGCCGCCGCAGGGGATCCCGAGCTCGATCGCCACGTCGAGCGCGGCCTGGTCGACCCCCGTCTGGGCGCCGCTCACCACCCGCTCGACCGGCGTCAGACGGTCCGGCGCCACCGGACCCCCACGACCGCGGCGACGACCGCGAGCGCTGCGACCCCGGCGCCTGCGGTGGCGGCGATCCGCCCCGGCGACCACCGAGCGTCCCGGTCGACGGCGACGTCGTGGATCGGTCCGACCTGTCGCACGGTCCCGGGCTCGCCCGCGTCCACCGCCCACGTCGCGCGCAGCTCGGCCGGCGCGTCGGGGTCGCGGGCGTCGACGGCGAACCACCGCCCGACGATCGAGGTCCTCGCCACCTCCAGCGTGACGAAGCCCCACATCTCGAGGTCCGACCAGACCGCCCCGGCCACGTCGTCGTCGGCGATCTCGTCCGCGACGCGACGCCACCCCCGCGGGAGCTGCCGCCCGAGTGGCGTCGACGAGACGCCCGGGCACACGAACTCGGGCGCGATCGCCCGGACGCCCGGGCTCAGCTCGCCGTCGAACACCCAGGCGGAGTGCACGTCGCCGGACACGATGAGCGCGTCCCCGCCCCGATCGGCCAGCCATCGGGCCACGCGATGCCGCTCGGCCGGGTAGCCGTCCCACTCGTCGGTGCACACGGCGTCGCCGTCGACGATGCCGTAGCCGGACGGGGCGCCGTCGAGCAGGCTGCCGCCTGCCCCGACCGGCAGGCGCATCGGGCTGAGCACGACCTGGGTGGCGAGGATGCACCACCGGCTCGTGCGATCCCGCAGGCGCTCCTCGGTCCAGCGCCGCTGCGAGCCGCCGAGCAGCGACCGGTCGGGGTCGTCGACCGCCTTCGCGCCGTCGTCGCCGGCCTGCTGGTCCCGACCCTCGAAGCGGGTGTCGAGGACGACGAGCTCGGCCAGGTCGCCGACGCGGAACGAGCGCCACAGCCGGGTGACGTCGTCCGGATCCGGGAGGCGGGCGGGCAGCCAGCGCTGCCGGGCGACAGCGGCGGCGAGCGCCCGGTCCGACCACGGGCCGTGCTCGTCCGGATCGTGGCCCTTGGCGCCGCCGCGCCAGGCGTTGTCGGCGAGGTCGTGGTCGTCCCAGATCGCGATCATGGGATGCGCCTCGTGCAGCTGCCGGGTCGCCGGGTCGCGCCGCACCTGCCCGTACCGCCGGTCGTAGTCGTCGACCGTCACGCAGTCGTGGTCGGGTTCGAGCTCTCGCTCGCCCTTGCCGGACGTCTCGTAGATGTAGTCACCAAGGTGCAGGACGACCTCGATGTCGGCCTCGGCCAGCGCCCGGTGCACCGACAGGTGGTTGATCGAGTGGTCGGCGCAGCACAGGAGCCCGACGGTCCACCACGTCGCCGCGCCGGCCGGCAGCGTGCGGGTCCGCCCGACCGACGAGCGCACCGGGCCGGCGGTGAACCAGTAGCGGTAGGGGGTGCCGGGCGCGAGGCCGTCGACGTCGACGTGGACGCAGCCGTGGTCGCCGTCGACCTCGAGCGTCCCGCTGGTCGTCGTCGGCGCGGGACCGCCGATGGGCTCGATGTGCCACGTGACCCGGTCGACGCCGACGGCCCTGGTCCAGAGGATGATCCGGCGGTCGGCCGGGTCGAAGCTCGCGACCCCGTGCGTGAAGACCTCGTCCGACCGGACCGCCGGGCCGTCGGCCCCTGCCGCCGTGCGCCCACCGACCCCGATTCCTGCCGCCACCGACCGGCACCTCCGACACGTCCGCAGATCGACCCTCGTGGATCGCGCCGGAGGGTAGTTCCGTTACAGCCGGCCGGTCGGTGGTCTCAGTAGCCGTACCGGGAGCCGGTGGAGGTCGTCGTGGATGAGGGCGCCCCGGCCTCGGACTTCACGAGCGAGCCGTCGGCCGACAGGACGTACCACGTGCCGCCGGAGCCCTGCCCCGTGGTCTCGCCGGCGGCGGTGTCGCCGGCGTACTGGTACAGCGGGTGGCCGTCGGCCGCGACCTGCTTCGTCCCGTCGTCCCGGGTGATCACGGTGAGCTCCGCCGTGACGCCGTCGCCGGCGGTCGGCGTCCCGTTCGCAACGGTGGGCGGCCAGGCCTGCGCGCACCCGCCGGTGCAGACGCTCTTCGTCGCCGAGTCCGGGGTGAAGGCGTAGAGCGTGCGGCCCTCTGCGTCGACCAGCACCTGACCGAGGTCGGTGTCGGCGACCGACACCGCGGCGCCTCCCCCGCCGCCGGCCGACGTCGTGGTGGACGCGCCCTTCGAGCCGGCGGTGGTGGTGGTCCCGGACGACGAGGACGAGTCGTCGCCGCAGGCGACAAGCGCCGCCGCGGCGAGCAGGAGGAGGGGGATCGCGAGCAGCGCGCGGGCTGGGCGGTGGGTGCGTGGCATCGGGGCCTCCGGTGTGGCGTCGGGGACGGGCATCGTCGGAGGTGGGTACGGCCGACGGCCACCTCGGGATTTTGCGTGGGTCGCGACATCCGGATCGGGCCCTCGTCCGTAGTGTTCGGACGTGGACCGCACGTCCCGGCGCCGCAGCTCGGTGGACCTCTTGGACGACGCCGCGCTCCTGACCGCGGTGGGCCTGGGGGACGAGACGGCCGCCGTCGCGTTCGTCGGCCGCTTCCAGGCCCAGGTGTTCGGGCTGGCGGTGCGGATGTGCGGGGACGGACGCCTGGCGGAGGACATCGCGCAGTCGACGTTCGAGCGGGCCTGGCGCCACGCCGGCTCGTACGACCCGCGCCTCGGGTCCGTGCGCACCTGGCTGCTGACGATCTGTCGCCGCCTCGCGATCGACGCCCTGCGGGTCCGCCGCCCGAGCCAGTACGACCCCCAGGCCCTGCAACCGCTGCTGCCGCCGTCGTCGGAGGCGGACCCCACCGACGCCGCCGTCGCCGACGACGAGCTCGGGCGGGTCCGGAGGGGCCTCACCGTCCTCCCGGAGCCGCAGCGGCGTGCGCTGCTGCTGGCGACCCTGGGCGGGCACACGGCCGCAGAGGTCGCGGCGATCGAGGGCATCCCGCTCGGTACCGCCAAGACCAGGCTGCGCAACGGACTGCGACGGCTGCGGGACGTGCTCCGCGACGACGACCGCGCCGACGTCGGACCCGTCGAGGACGGTCGAGATGGCTGAGAGGACCACCTGCGAGGATCGGCGCGAGGAGCTCGCGGAGGTCGCGCTCGGCGTCCTCGATCCGGCCGAGGTGCCGGGGCTGGAGGCGCACCTGGCCGGCTGCCCGGTGTGCCGGGCCGAGCTCGTGGAGCTCGCGGCGACGGCCGACCGGCTGGTGCTGCTCGCCCCGTCGGTCGAGCCGCCCGCAGGGTTCGAGCAGCGGGCGGTCGCCGCGATGGGGGCCCCAGGTCGGTCCGGATCTGCCGCGCCCGCGGACCCGCCGCCGCCCCGCCGCCGGGCCGCTGCTGCGGCGGCCGTCGCGATCGCCGCGGTCGTCGCCGCCGTGGTCGTCGGTCTCGGGCTCCTCGTCCGGGACGACGGGCCCGGCGGACCGGCCGAGGTTGCAGCCCCTCTCGTGGCCGATGACGGTCGGGCGGTCGGCCGGGTGGCGGTGCGCGCCGACCCGCCGCGCTCGATGACGGTGTCGCTCGACGGCCTCGAGACCGGGGTGCGGTACCGCTGCGACGTCGTCCTCGCCGACGGGACGCGCCGCGAGGTCGGGACGTGGACGGTGTGGGGTGAGGACGACTCGTGGACGGTGCCGGTCCCGGACGGGCCCGCCGACCGGGTCGAGCTCACCCGCGTCGGTGGCGGGACGGCCGCGACCGCCGTCCTCGACGACTGACCGTCCGGGCCGGTCACACCGGCTGTCGGGCTCCGCGGACGGCGCGGCCGGGCATGCTCGACTGGCCGGCGTGGACCTCTCCCCCGACGAGCGCCGCACGCAGGTCGCGTACGACACCGTGGCGACCGACTACGCCGCGCTCCTGCACGACTTCCTCGACGAGAACCCGTGGGAGCGCACCGCGCTCGAGGCGTTCGCCGGCGAGGTGCTCGCCGACGGCGGTGGGCCGGTCCTCGACGCCGGGTGCGGACCGGGGCGGCTCACCGGCCTCCTCCGTGACCTGGGACTCGAGGTATCGGGCGTCGACCTGTCCCCGGCGATGGTCGAGCTCGCCCGCTCCACCCACCCCCGGGTCCGGTTCGACGTCGGCAGGCTCGCCGCCCTCGACGTCGCCGCCGGCGCGCTCGCCGGTGTCCTGTGCTGGTACTCGGTGATCCACACGGCGCCCGCCGAGCAACCCGACGTCTACCGCGAGCTGGCGCGCGTCCTCCGCCCGGGCGGGCGCCTCCTGCTCGGGTTCCAGGTGGGCGACGAGCGGGTGCGGCTCGAGCACGCTTACGGACACGACATCGACCTCGACGCCCACCGCCTCTCGGCCGACCTCGTCGAACGCCAGCTCCTGGACGCCGGGTTCGTCATCACGTCACGGGTCGAGCCCGGCGAGGTGGGTCCGCCCGGCCAGCGCCAGGCGTACCTGCTCGCCCGCCCGAGGACCGCTCACTCCCCCAGGGGCACCGACGCAGGACCGAAGACGAAGTACTGATCGAGCACTGCGCCGGGCGGGACCGACGACCAGTCGAGGGCGGCGACCTCGGACATGGTCCGGCGCCCGAGCCGGCCCCGGACCAGCTCGAACGGCGTCGTCACCAGCACGAGCTCGGCATCGGACCGCCCGCAGGTACGTGATCCGAGCTCGATCCGCAACGAGGGCGCCGAACCGACGAGGCCGTCCGCGAGCACCCCGGCGATCGCGACCACCACCGGGTCGTCCCGTGCCCCCGGTTCGCCGAGCGCACCGCGGATGTCGTGCTCGTGCGCGACCGCGTCGATGAGCGCCGGCCAGATGTCGCCGCGCTCGATCGCCTCGGCCATGAGGGGCGCGACCTCGGCCCAGCCGTCGAGCAGCGCGAGCGGCGGGTCGGCGCGATGGCGCTCGACCTGCTCGTCCGTGAGCCGAGCGTCGGGCACTCCCGTGATGCGACCGGCCGCGCCGTCCTCGACGTTGCCGTACAGGTGGGCGAGCACGTCGCGGACCTGCCAGCCGGGACACGCCGGGACCGGACGGCGCCAGCGATCCTCCGACTGGTCCCGGAGGAGCGCGTCGACACGCCGTCGGACCTGGAGGTAGTGCTCGCCGAGGCCGGGTGTCGTCACTCCGCCATCATCGCGGAGGCCGCACGGCCGGTTCGTGCGCGCGTCGCGGACCGGCGGTCCGGGTCGATCATCGCTCGATCGCTGTTGGCTCCGACGCCTCGCCGGTAGGTTCGGAGGGGTGGACGGCACCTTCGAGCTGATCTGTGAGGTCGAACCGGCGACGCGACCCGATCTCATGAAGGTCCGCCACCAGGTCGGCGTGCTCGCTCCGGTCGCGACACGGTTCCTCATCCCCGACAACCACATCGGTCGGGCCACGGTCTCGTCCATCGCGGTCGCCCACGAGGTCGACCTCATGGGGGGCCGGGCCATCGCCTGCGTGAACGCCCGGGACCGCAACGTCCTCGGCTTCCGACGGGACCTGCTCACCGCGGCGGCGTACGGGGTCAGCGAGATGCTCTTCGTCTACGGGGACCGGCCCGAGACCGGCGGCCGCTCCGACGACCTCACCGTCCGCAAGATGATCGACCTCGCCCGCGAGTTCTCCACCGAGCAACGCTGGCCCCTCCGGATCGGCGTCTCGTGCGGACTCGGCGACGTCCGACCGTGGAAGCACGAGGCGGACACCTGGTACGTGCAGGTGTCCTACTCGGCGGACGCCCTCGCCACCTGGCGGCAGGGCATCGAGTTCGCCGGCGACATCTACGCAGGCGTCATGGTGATCCCCTCGGCGCGCATGGCCCGCAAGCTGTCCGCCGACGTGCCGCAGCTCGCCGTCCCTCCGCACCTCGTGGAGATGGTCGACCGGGACCCCGACGCCGGTGTCGCCTTCGCCGCCGACCTCATCGATGCCATCGCTGCGACCGAGGGGTTCGACGGCGTCCACCTCATCCCGGTCGCCCGCTACCGCGAGATCACCTCGGCCCTCCTCGATCGCCGCTGACCCGTTCGCCGGGCGACGCCGCCCCCATCGGTGCGGGTCCGGCGCCTGACAGGAGCGGGCCTCCGGCCCGATCGTGCACCGGCTGACGGCCGAGGAAGAGAAGTGGTCTGGCCGATGGCGCGCCGGTTAGGGGACTGCCCGCCTCGTCAGATGGGATCACGCCGATGTCGAACCTCGCTTCCCTTCCCAGCGTGCGTCGTCTCCGGACCGGCATGGGGTGGTTCAGCCTCGGTCTGGGGACCTTCCAGTTGCTCGGTCCGGACGTCGTCAACCGGATCTGCGGCATACCGCCCGGCGGTGCCCGGCGCTGGGGACAGCGCATGGTCGGAGTTCGGGAGCTCGCCGCGGCGGGGGGCCTCCTGACGCACTCGAACGAGCCCGGCTGGATGAAGGCACGGGTGGCGGGCGACATCACCGACCTCGGGCTGCTGACGACGTCACTCCGATCGTCGACCAGCCGATCGCGGACGTCGCTCGCGACGGCGGCGGTGCTCGCGGTGACGACCATCGACCTCATCGGCGCCGGCCGGCGAGATGACATGAACGAGAGGACCACCATGCAGACACGCGCAGCGATCACGATCAGTCGACCGCCGGACGAGGTGTACGCCTTCTGGCGCGACTTCACGAACCTGCCGAGGTTCATGCAGCACCTCGAGTCGGTGGAGACGCAGGACGACCAGCACTCGCACTGGAGGGCGAAGGGACCTGCGGGCAGCTCGGTCGAGTGGGATGCGGTCGTCACCGAGGACGTGCCCTCGTCGGTCATCGCGTGGCAGTCCGAGGGAACGACGCCCGTCGCCAACACGGGGATGGTCGAGTTCAACGAGGCCCCGGGCGAACAGGGGACGGAGATCGTCGTGAGCCTCGACGTCGACGTGCCCGCGGGGAGCGCCGGCCAACTCGCAGCGAAGCTGTTCGGGGAGGACCCCGGGCAGCAGGTCCGCGACGACCTGCGCCACGTGAAGCAGATCCTCGAGACCGGGGAGATCGTCTACTCCGAGGCCAACCCGGCGGGCAGCCAGGTGAAGCGGTTCTCGAGGCAACGGGCGGCGCAGCCCTTGACCGATCGGGAGCTCGAGACGGTCGGAGGACACCGATGAAGGCGAACTGCTGGGTGTCCCCCAACAAGGTCGAGGTCCGCGACGTGCCCGACCCGAAGATCCTGAACGAACGCGACGCGATCGTCGAGATCACGTCGACCGCCGTCTGCGGTTCCGACCTGCACCTGTACGACGGATACATCCCGACGATGAAGAGCGGCGACATCCTCGGACACGAGTTCATGGGTCATGTCGTCGAGACGGGTTCCGGCGTGTCCAACCTGAGCGTCGGGGACCGCGTGGTCGTCCCGTTCCCGATCGCGTGCGGCGCGTGCAACGCGTGTCAGCGCGGCCTCACGTCCTTGTGCGAGAACACCAACCCGAACGCCGCCCTCGCCGAGAAGATGTTCGGGTTCCCGACCTCGGGCATCTTCGGCTACTCGCACCTCACCGGTGGGTTCGCCGGTGGGCAGGCCGAGTACGCGCGGGTGCCGTTCGCGGACGTGGGCCCGCTGAAGATCGAGGACGACGCCCTTCCCGACGAACAGGTGCTCTTCCTGTCCGACATCTTCCCGACGGGCTACATGGGCGCCGAGTTCTGCGACATCAAGGGCGGCGACGTCATCGCCGTCTGGGGCGCCGGTCCCGTCGGCATGTTCGCGATGGCCAGCGCGTTCCTGCTCGGCGCCGATCGCGTCATCGCGATCGACCGCTTCCCCTACCGGCTCGAGCGCGCTGCCGCCAAGACCGGTGTCGAGACCATCAACTACGAGGACACCGACGTCAACGAAGCGCTCAAGGAGATGACCGGCGGTCGGGGCCCGGACGCCTGCATCGACGCAGTGGGCATGGAGGCCCACCACGGGTCCGCCCCGATCCAGGCGTACGACCGGGTCAAGCAGGCCATGCGCATGGAGACCGACCGGCCCCACGTCCTGCGCCAGATGATCACGAGCTGCCGCAACGGCGGCACCCTCTCCGTGATCGGCGTCTACGGAGGCCTGATCGACAAGTTCCCGATGGGTTCGTTCATGAACCGCGGCCTCACGATGAGGAGCGGGCAGTGCCACGTGCACCGCTACATGCGTCCGCTCCTCGAGCGCGTCGAGCGTGGCGAGATCGACCCGAGCTTCGTCATCAGCCACCGGCTCCCGCTGGACGACGCGCCGGCCGCGTACGAGACGTTCAAGCACAAGGAGGACGACTGCACCAAGGTCGTCCTCAGCCCGAACGGACACCACGCCACCTCAGGCACCTGATGCTGCACGGCCACCGCCTGACGCGCTGGGTGCGATCGGCGTTGTGGCTGGTCCCGCTCCTCTGCGTGCTCGGAGGCGTCGCCCTGTCGATCGCGACGCTCGCGATCGACAGGGCGTACGACGACGGCCTCGTCTCGCCCCGGCTGACGGGCACCCCCACAGCGGTCCAGACCTTCCTCAGCACCGTTGCGACGGCGACGATCACACTGGGCAGCCTCGTGCTCACCGTCACGACCGTCGCCGTCCAGCTCGCGATGGGCCAGTTCTCACCGCGCATCGTGTCGGCACTGCTCAACGACCGGCGCAGCCAGCTCGCCATCGGGCTCTTCGGGGCCACGTTCGTGTACGCGCTGCTCGTCATGAGAGATGTCGACGACCAGAGCGGCTCGGTACCAGGCCTGTCGGTGGTCATCGCCGGGGTCCTCATGCTGGCGAGCATCGCCGGACTGTTCCTGTTCGTGCAGCACGCCGGCCAGCACCTCAGGGCGGGCGGTCTGATCGACCTCGTCGGCGACAACAGCCGCAAGCAGTTCGACCAGCAGTACCCGGCCGATCCCCGGAGCGACGACGGCCGGGCGCCCGACGTCGTGGCCGCTCCCGACCCGGGAGCCGTCGTCCGGGTCCTCGATGCCCGACTCGTCGCCGCAGCTCGGCACGCCGACTGCGTCCTCGAGCTGCTCCCCGCCATGGGCGACTTCGTCCCGGCGGGAGCGCCGCTGTTCCGCATCCACGGAGACCCCACCCCGGTCGACCACGCCGCGGTCGCACGAATGGTCGTGCTCGGCTCCGAACGGACCCATGCCGACGATGGGGCCTACGGGTTCCGCAAGCTCGTCGACATCGCCGTGCGGTCGGTGGCCCAGCCGTTCGACGACCCGACGACCTGCGTCCAGGCGATCGACCGGCTCCACGACGGCCTTCGGCAGCTGGCCGCGCGGCGGTTCCCATCCGGCCTCCACCGCGACGAGGACGGACACGTCCGGCTCGTGGTCCGCGCCACCACCTGGGATGCCTACGTCCGTCTCGCGTTCGACGAGATCCGGCTCGCGAGCACGGAGTCGCCACAGGTCACCCGTCGCCTCGTGGCCGCGCTCGAGGACATCAAGACGGTGGCTCCGCCGGAGCGCCAGGCGCCCCTCGACCGAGAGCTCCGCCTGCTCGCAACCGCCGTGCATCGGCACTACGACGACGAGGAGGACCGGCGTGCGGCGCTCACCGCTGACGCCCAGGGCATCGGCTCAGGGCTGGACCTCACCGGTCCCGAGGACCGCACGTGGAACGACCGGCGCCCAGCCCACGAGTCGAGTCACGCGCGCTCGGCTACCAGGTGATCGTGAAGGTGAACGGCTTCCCGACGAAGTCGAAGTACTGCGCGCTGGCGATGAGCACGTTGGCGCACTCCCCCGGCCGCATCGCTCGTTCCGATTCGAGGTGGGTGTCCGCGCCGATCGCCTGGATCTGCACGAACTCGATCAGCCGCGCGGCCTCGACGTCGCCAGTGGTCTCGAGGTCGGTCGAGTTGGCGTGGACCGAGAGACCGGTGTTGCTGTCGGGCGCGGGGCTGTGGACGTCGACGGCCAGCGGGCCACCGGCCAGGGAGCACACCCGGACCTTCGCCACCTGGGCCCCTGTCGGCGACAGCGGATCGAGCACCGACGAGCCCTGGTAGGGCGAGGTCAGCCCGAGGGCGGGCGGCAGGAGCGGGCTCGACCCGCACGCTGACAGCAACAGTGCCACGATCGCTGCGCCGACCCCCGACACCACGACACGACGATCAACCATGGCCCCTCCTTCGTTGCTCCCGGGTGCCAACGTAAGAGTGCTCCGACCCTGCCCACCATGGGGACGACTCCCCTCCACTCGCCGGTCCGCAGCAGGGTGTTGATCTTCTCAACAGTTGAGCAGTAGTGTACCGGCGTCCGCTTCGGGCGATGCGGGCGTGCGACGGGAGGGAATCAGATGAGGTGGCTGAAGACGGCTGCGGCCGCAGGCATGACGGTCGGGATCTTGGCGGCCGCGGGTTGCACCGGGTCACCGGTGGGTGGGGGCACGTCGACGACGACCACGACGTCGACGAGTACGTCCGTCCCGGCCGGCTGGCCCCCAGCCGCACCCGTCTGCATGCGGAACACGTTCGGCGGAAACGACCTCGAGTACACGGGCGAGACGCAGCGGTACACGTACACCGTGCTTGACGAGAACGGGGTCGCGGTCGAGAAGTGGTTCGGCTACAACTCCGTGTTCTACGCGTCGGGCGACGGTTCCTGTACCGGCGAAGCATCCCCCGGGTTGTCGATCACCTTCGCCGAGAACCCCACCGACGCTGAGCTCCAGCAAGCGTGCTCGAGTGACTTCAACCTCCCTGCCGCGGACGACTACGCCACGGTGAGCAGCTACGGCTGGATGGAGCTCGGTTCGACCGGCTGGCTCTGCTGACGGGGCAGATCCGGGGCGGTTCCCGCTCGGCCGGTCGGCGGTCCACCGCGTCGGGCTGATGCCGCCACGGTCCTCATGCTCGAGCCAGCAACCACGTGCCCCCGGACTGCGTGGTGCACTCGACCACGGACAGACCGTGGCCCTCGATGAGCAGCCTCAAGGATCTCGTGTCGTAGAAGCGCACGAGTCCCGGCACATGGCTGTAGCAGGCGGCGCGGAACCTCCAGTACAGGCCCTGGGACGTCTGCGGCGCGCGATCCCGAAGCGGAGCGGTCATCAGCAGGTGGCCTCCCGGCCGGAGGCACCGACGGATCTCGGAGATGAAGAAGCCCGGGCGAGCCAGGTGCTGCACGACGAGGATCGCGAGAGCACCTCCGAGCGACGCATCCTCGAACGGCAGCGACTCGGCCACGTCATGTACTGCGAACGCCACATCCGTGTGCTCACGCACCGCTCGCGCTCGCGCCACCTCGACGATGCGAGGAGATCCGTCGAGCCCGACCACGTCGTAGCCGCGCCGCGCGAGCGCGAGGGCGTGCGCGCCGGGACCGCAGCCGAGGTCGACCACCGGTCCAGGCCGTGGCACCACGGACGCAAGTCCATCGGCGACCTTCTCCACCAGTTCACGGTGCGCCGGCTCGTCGCGTCGTCGTTCCCAGGCCGAGCTCTCCCGGTCGTACATGAAGCGGAAGAACCACTGGGGAGCCGGCACGAGCGGACGCTATCCGTCGCACGTCCTCGACATCCGCAGACGACCGTGCGGAACGCAGCGCTCCTGCGGCTCGTCATGCCGGTTCTGCTCCCCGGCAGGTAGTGGCCCTTGTCCGGCCTCCAGGAGAGGCGGCAGTGGCCCCCGCCCGGGGCTTCGATGTCTGCACTTCTGTCGACGCAGCGCACCTGCGCGTACCGTTCAGCCAGGATGAGTGCTGGGACAGCCAAACACGAACAAGTTCGGTCCACGTTGACCAGCGTCCTGCGCTCAGCGGGGTTCGCCGGCCGTTGGGGCTTGTTCAGACGGCCGTTGGACGCAGAGCACGAGGTTGTCGTGTTCGTCGAGCAGATCCCCTTCCTCGGGCTGTACCGCGTCTACTACTCCAACCGCTTCCCGGGCCGCTCGTCGCCAATGGATCGGGGAACCGTGCGGGATCACCTGAACGTGCTCGATTCGCCCCGCATCGTGCTGGGAGCGCCCGACATGTTCCTCATCGACAGCTCGGTGACGCCCTCAGAGAACCCGGCCATGAGAGAAGACCCGTTGGCTCCGCCGGATGAGATCGTCGGGTCGATCGTGGAGGCGCTCCGCAAGGCGGGCATCGACATCGCCACATACGAGTAGTGCCGGCTGTCCTCCACATCAGTTGGCAGCCGTAGCGCTCGTGTCGGACCGGGCCGTCGTGTTCAACTCGTGTTGTGGGGAGGGCCGAGCCAAGTACGGGCAAGCAGGGCGCCCGGGAGGTCGTTCTACGCGGCGATCACGGCGAGGCGTTTGACAGTGTCCCCCTCTACGTCGCCATCGGCGCAGTCTTCAACGGTCTCGTCGCGTTGATTGGGCCGCTTGTCGTCGCGCTGCACATCAGCGACTTGGAGGACCAGTTCGAGTTCGCGAAGAGCGGCGGCGACTACACGATCATCTGGTAGACCTTGATCGGAGGGCTCGCCATCTACGTGACCGGACTGGTCGTCACGGCGGGTCCACCCCACCAGCGATTCTCGGCTGCCGCGAGCGGGCTGACCGTCGCAGCGTTCACGTTCGCGCAACTCGGTCTCGCCGTCGGCGCCTACTACGTGTCGCCGCAGCAGCCGTCGGGCTGACTCCGGCGGAACAGACCGACATGTAGTGCTGGCTGGCCGCCCGGGAGGCTCTGATCTCTCACGACTCCGCGATTGCTGAAGACTCTGCACCTGACTGGTATCACATTGATACCATCGGTGCATGGCCATGACACTTCGGCTCGATCAGGCGGACCAGGACGCCCTCCGGGAGCGCGCAGCCGCGGAAGGCATCTCCATGCAGGACGCGGCCCGCAAGGCCATCCGGGACTACCTCTCGAAGAGCGAGCACCGAGCTCGCGTGTCGACCGCGACGGAGAGGATCCTCGACGTCCACGCGGACGCGATCGAGCGTCTCGGGAAGTGAGCGATCCGGTCGAGTTCCTCGACCTCGACGATCTCCTCGAACTCGCTCGACGCCTCCTCGGCGACCCGCCGCCGCTTCGCGACGTCGGCCTCCTTGGATCAGCCGTCGCCCGCCCTCAGACCACCGCCGGCGGCGAGGATGCCTATCAGACGGTGTGGGCGAAAGCAGCCGCGCTACTGCAGTCCGTGGTCAACAACCATGCACTCGTCGACGGCAACAAGCGCCTCGGATGGCTCGCCACTGCGGTGTTCCTCGAGATCAACGACGCGACCGTGGCCCACGCGACGAACGACGAGGTGTTCGACCTCGTGTGGGCGGTCGCGTCGTCCGCTCCGACCATCGACGAGATCGCACGTCGGCTCGAGCAACCGCACCGACCTCACTCATGACCGCCCCGAACATCGCCCGTGACCAGACCGGGCATGAAGTGCCGGATACAGGGACCGAGTCCGTGACGGTCAGCCCTTGGCCCGGCAGCCGAGGCCCAGCGCCGACCCGACCTCAAACACGTCGTAGCCGGTGACGGTCCGAAACCCGTTCTCGTCCTCGATCCTCAGCTTGCTGACCATGCTCAGGTCGGCGGCGTCGCTCGACACAGCACGCAGGCCGCCGTTGATGAACACCCACGTCTCGGCGCTCTCGAGCCGCTCACCCTGATCGTCGAGCACGTCGGCCATCACGACGCGGTACGGGCCGTCGTTGTAGGTGTAGGCCTCGCTGAGGGCTCGCGCATCGCCTTTGAGTACCCCGGCAATCGCGGCAACATCGGCCGGGTCGGCGTCAGTGCACGGGAGTTCGAGCCCCGTCGTGGTGGGCGCCTCCGCGACTGTCGTCGGTGACGTGTCGCTGTCGCTGCTGCAGGCACCGACCACGAGCAGGGTGGTCACGGCCAGAACGGCCACACGGGCAGTTCGTTTCATCGGGTTCCTCTCCCCTGGTCCAGGTGTGTCGTCCCGTTCTGGACGGCAGCTGCAGCCGATGTGGACGACCGCTCCGGCTTTGGCAGACCGACCAGCGTGATCGGGTCACGAACGAGAATCCGGCCGACAGGTCGCCATCTCTGGCACAGACCGACTGCCTCTCATCAACGGTAGACCTGGTTCACATCGAGCCTACGCAACAGGTCATCCATCCGGCATGAAGTGCCGGATGCAAGCTGAGCGGGGGCGGATGTAGTGCGCAGTTAGTGCACCGGATTGCCGGTCGCTCAATCGGTCGTGCTTGCACACACCACGGTGAGCGTCGTTGCCGACGTACGAATCGTTGCAGCCCACGCACCCCACCACTCGAGACCCGCATCGAAGTACTCCGCCCACTCTCCTCCGTCCCACCACCAGATCTCTGTCCCCAGCATGGGCGACCCGAGCAGCAAGTCGTCGATCTCCAGAAAGAGCTCCTGCGTCGCTCGAGGGGTCAAGCGGATCGAGTGCGGCGGGTCCACGAACCCGTGGGCGTACGCATGCAGCATCTCGTCGGCGACGAAGAAGGCGTGGTCCGGGTCGTCGTCATCCGCCCACTGAAAGGGCCCGAAACCCGGCAACTCCTTCCTGCCGCGTTGCTGCAAGGCGAGCATCACCGGGGGCGACGCTGGCATTCGGAGGCGGCGAGTCGATGGATCGAAGTTCCAGCCATAGAACGTCTCAACGCTGACCTGACGGCCAGCGGCCCGGTGGTGGCCGATAGCGGCCGAGCACTCCCTGCGTGCGGACGCAGCTGTCAGTCCGACACGAAGCGCCTCTCGGTGCAGCCCCTCCGACGGCGATTCGTGTCGACCGTGGGACACCAACACGTAGTCGAGTACGACACCCGCCTCGGCGGCCCGACGGAGAACGAAACGTTGCGCTTCAGTTGGACGCGCCTCTCGCATAGGCCGATTCTGACGCGAGGTGTATCGCCGCGAGTGCGGATAATGCCGGTGCTCCACCGAGTGACGTGGCCGCGGATCTGGTGCGCCTGTAGGCGATCAGAACGGCAGTTGCACGAACGCTGCGGCAATGGCCGTGACAACGGAGGTCGCAACCACGGCGCAGAACGACACGGCCGAGCGCGTCACACGGGACCAGCTACGTGTCCGGTTGCACCAGATCCAGCTACCGACTCCACCGACGAGCGGCAGGAGCGCCATCGCCACCGCCACGAGTCCCAGGGGAGGGTGCGCAGCCTCACGGATACCTCGGAAGGCGCTGTCTGCAACCCAGAGCCAGTACGCCGACACCGGAATCGACAAGTAGAAGGTGGCGGCCACGGATGCGATCAGGGCCGCCCAGCGGAGGGCGGCGGCCACGGCCCTGCGGTGACCGCACTCGAACACGAACGACGCCGCCATGAGCGGGAGGGTACCGAAACATCGGTCGACCTTGGTCAGTCGCACAGCGGCGTGCGATCGAATGGGTGGTGAGTAATGCCGGCACTGCGTCGTGGTGCGCAGCGGCCCACGCGTGCGGGGCCTACTCCACCTTGCAGATCGCACGAGGTGACGAGTCGGACTCGTTCGGTTCGTCGCGGGCGCCGTTGAGGCACCCTGCGACGGCGGTCGTGTTGGCTCCGGCGTATAGGGACGAACTGCTGGCCTGTGCGGCGCTGAACTGGACAACGGTGGGCTCGAAGTGATCGCTGACCCACCTCAAGACCCGTCCTGATCGGTCGAGGGCAAGCAGCGGTTGACCGGGCGACGACTCGGCAATGTCAGCGATGGTCGCGGCGTCAACCGTTGGGGTCGCCCATCCCCGCCCGGCGTCGTAGGTCACGACCAGCACGCCGGCACCGTCGACCACACGGACCTGCTGGTCGCCGCAGGTGAAGGTGCCGGCGGTCGACACGTTGTAGGCCGGCGAGGTGGAGATGAGCGTCCCAGCGGGCCACGACGACGCTTGGTAGGTGACCGTTGCTGTCGGTCCCGAGTCGTCGCCCGGTATCGCAGCGAAGACCTGGAGGTCGTCGCTGATCACGCACCCGACGCCGACGATCTCCGGGTGCTTCTCCGGCCCGCCCAAGTCGAGGCGGGTGGTGATGGTGGCGCCGGGAACGGCGAACCAGGCTCGGTCTGAGGCCACGCCAATGACCGCGACGCTGTCAGAGTCCTGCACCGCTCCGGGCTGCTCCAGCAGTGTCGTCGACTCGAGCACCTTGCCATTCGGTGCCACCCACAGCGCTTGGTACCGGCGCACCTCGCAGTCGTCGGAGGTGCAGCCGCCGGGTCGCTGCTGGTGCACGCCTGTGATCAACAACCGGCCGCTAACGCCCTGCACCCGCGACCGAGCCCTCGACCGGAACAGCTCCGATCGAGTCGATCGTCCCGTCCTGCGCGATGCGATTGAGCACCGTCTCACCGTCGCCGTCGGACACGAAGAAGCCGGCCTCACCCACCACAGCGATCGGACCAGCCGGGACCGCCGCCGTCGGTCGCTCCGGCTCGCCGTCAGACGCCGTCGAGTCCACACACCCCGCAGTCAGGCCCAGCACCCCGACGGCGGCAAGCGACATCCACCGCCTCCGACACGCCACGCGTGACACCCGCCGTCCCGACCTCTCCATGCAGGTCACGGTAGCCAGCACGGGCCGCAGGCCCGCCGAGCGTCGCGTAGTGCCGGCTACCGGTAGGGCCCGATCGCGCGCGGCGGTACCGTGATTGGGATGGATCTGCTCCCGACTTGGGACTTCGTCGGCGTCGTAGCCGATGACGGCGCATGGATCTTCGTGGTGTCGCTCCTATTGGCGTGCTCCTACCTGGCCTCTCTCGGCTGGCTGGTGTGGGCGGCGCTCAACGGTGGGTGGAATCGCTGGTGTTATGCCGCGGCCGCCTCGGCTGTTCTTCGCTTGGAGTTCGCGAACGGGATGTTCGTGCCGCTTCCGCAGTTGTTCGTCGCGTGTGCCCTCTGGTCTAGGTGGCGGCACCAGCGCCACGCGCCAGCCGCGAGGGTCCCGGAACCCGCTGAAGCCGGCTGAACCCGGGCCTCGAACGCGGCCCCGCCACGGCCTGCTGGCCCTGCTGATCCTTCACCGTCCGGATCGACGTCGGTCAAGAAGTGCCGGCTGCGCCCTCACCGCGCTGCGCCCCACCGGACGCTTTCCGCGACAGCCTCTGATCGCCCGCGGCGGGCACCGACGGGAACCGGGCCGACGCCTTCGTCGTCGAACCAGGCAACCTGGATGCTGCGCCCGAGGAAGGGGACCCCATGGAACGTCGAACCTGCCGGCCTCGCAAGGCGGGGTCGCGTCGCCGTCGCTCGCGACGCGGTCGCGCAGCGTTGCTTGCGGCCCTGATGATCGTGACCGCCGTTGCATGCTCCGATGATGCCCAGAACATCCTGGCCGACAGCCCGGAACCCACCGAAGTCGAGACGACGGCCACCACCACGACGTCGATCCCTGACTACCCACAGAATCCCGGCGACATCCTCTCCCTGTCGAACACCGGAGTCGTCGATTACATCTACTACTACGACGACTACACGCAGCTGCGCGACTACAGCGACACGGTGGTGCTCGCCACCCTCGCCGGCCACCACCGCCTTGCCGCACCAACGCCAGACGGCCTCCTTCCGGGTCATCTGCAACTGGACTTCGCCGTCGACGAAGTGATCGGCGGCCTGAGCGCACCGCCGAGCGACACGGTGGCGGTCGTCGTCCAGTTGGACGGCACGCCCAGCACGCAAGACCGGGTGTACGAGCGGCTGACCGCCATGGAGGGCGAAGCGCAGTACCTGCTCTTCCTCGACCGAGCCACTCCGGTGGATGACAACGCTGACCTTTACGTGGCCAAGTTCAACGGACCCGAAGGGATCCTGGCGATCTGGCCTGGCGACGGCCGCCTGTCGCCCATCAACCCGTCCGACGACCTGTTCGAAGCTGCCAAACGGCGAGGCGAGCAGCTCACCGGCACCACGAGCCCGCCATTCGACCCCCGCGTCCCCCGCTTCATCGGTGAGCCGCCCATTGGCATGACCGTCGATCAGTTGCTCACCAAGTTCGCCCGACCAGTCGGCACGACCGAGAAGCCGCCGCCCCTCGGATGGGAGCGGTACAAGCAACTCCAGACAGAGGCTAGAGACCAGGGTTTCACCACCGGGCCGTAGCCGGGAAGTAGTGAAGCTCCTCTATGTCGTCAAGGCGTTGGTGAGGAGTGGGTAGACCTCGCGGGCGACGTAGCGCTTGAGGCATCGGATGATCTCGAGGTTGGAGAGGGTTTCCGGCGCGTCTGCGGGTGACGTAGGCCCGGGTGCGGGGGTCGCGTCCCATCCGGTTGATGATGATGGTGAACAGCGCGGCGTTCGCTTCCCGGTTCCCAGCCCGTGAGAGTCGGTGACGGGTGACCATGCCGCTGGAGGCTTCCATCGGTGCCGCGGCGCAGAGCTTGGCGAACGATGCCTCGGACCGCATCCGTTCAGGGTTGTCGCCCGCGGCGACGAGGAGCGCGCCGGCGGCGTCGACACCGATGTTGGGTCGGGCCAACAGCTCGGGAGCGGTGTCGTCGATCAGGGTGCGCAGGAGCGCGTTGAGGTCCTTGGCCTCGGCTCGCAGCGTCTCGGCTCGCCGTCCGAGGGAGCGCATCGCGTACTTCAGTGCGCCGATTTCGGTGGTCGGATCCGCGACCCGGAACCGGGCGACGGCCTGGGAGACACCGATGGCGGTGAGCCCTTTGAGCTGGTCACGGACCTCTGGCGGTGCGGTGACGATGAGTGCTCGGAGCGCGTTGATGGCCCGGACCCGTTCGCGGACGATGGAGCGGCGGGCGATGCGCAGCACTCGGATCTTCTCGACGTTGCCGTCTCGGGTCTTCGCCGCCGTTGACGCCTCACCTGACAGAGCGGCGCGTGCGGTGGAGACAGCGTCGGTGGTGTCGGACTTGCCGGCCCGGCGGCGGCGTTGCCGGTTCGGGCGATCCACCTCGATCACGGTGACACCGGCGTCGTGGAGGTGACGGGTGAGGCCGGCGCCGTAGGTGCCGGTGCCTTCCACGCCGACCAGGCCGACGTCACCGAAGGCTTCGAGCCAATCGAGCAGGTTGCGGTAGCCGCTGGTGGTGGCGTCGAACTCGGCGGTGCCCAACAGGGCGCCGCGTTCATCGAGTGCGGCGGCGACATGGACGTCGCGGTGGGTGTCGACACCGCCGGTGATCCGCGCCCGGGTTTCTGTCATCGTGGTCATGCCCTTCGTCTCCTTGGTAGGTGGGGAGGGCACGCACCTGCCGGGACGGCGGACAAGACAGCGACGGGGCTTCTCACCAAGCTCCTCTGAGGTCACGATCGCCCGACCGGTGGGTGCACCAGCAGGGCTCGCAGGCGTCGGCCGACAGTTCACTATGAGGACAGCCCGAACACGGACGTCAGCCGGAATCTCGGGTCAGACCGACCCTGCGAGCCCCACCGGCATCATCGACCACCAACACGATCGATGACCCACCCCGACTATCGCTGCCGGCTCATCGCCGCCACATCCGCTCGGGCACTGATCGATGGGCGATGTTCGACGCCTGAACACCGAGCGCCGCTCAACAAAAGTCCTCTCTCGAGCCGCGCATTTCGGTCATCCCGCTGCCACACTGTCCCCCGACCGGACCGACCGGCCGAACAACGGGAGAGAACCCTGTGAATATTCGTCGTCCCTTCGCGGCCGTGGGCCTGCTGGGGTTGGGACTGCTCGTCGCGGTCGGCTGCCAGCCGAACCCACCGGCGCCGACGGTTCGTGGCTACAAGTTCGAGATCGTTCGCGGCGGGCCGTTTGTCGTCGGCCAGGACGCCAACGGCGACCCCATCGCGCTGACCGACACGCCGCCCGAGATCGATGTGCTCGCGGCGGAGGACGGCTGCGAGCCGCTCGCCATCGCTGCCGACGTCGAGCTGGTCAAGCATCCGTATATGGACGAGGCCGGCACCGCGTACGACGCATGGTTCCTCAACGGCGGCGTCGTCCAGGCCATCGTGCCCGGCGACCCTAAGTGCCTGCCGGACCCCGACGGCCTCAGCTACATCCTCGCCGGCTACGCCGACACCGCAGCCGACAACGGCCCGGTCGACGGCCAAGCCGTCGGCCTCGCCCTCGACGAGCGGACCGGCGACACGTCGTTCACACCGCTGTTCAAGCTGGTCAAGTAATCACGACGTGCCGGTTCCTCCACGGAGCAGGCCGGCGATCCACAAGTCGAATCGGGGGGTCTCGGGCGGTCATCCGTCGAGACCCCCCGACTCGCGTCAGCGAGCCTTCCGCCGCCTAGTCACGGTCGTGATCCGTCTCCCGGATCGGCCGAACCGTGCCGCGACACGGCGGATGGCAGCGCACGACCGCGCTCTTCCGTGACTACGGGGCGCCGATCGTCCTCGATCGGTCGGCCGCAGAGGGCATGGAGCAACTCGGCCACGCCGCGCTTGTCAGTCCCAGCCGACCACCGCAGTCGCCTGCATGATCGACGTGCCGGTGCCGAGTCCGAGCTGGCCGTCCCAGTTCCCACCCCAGCACTGGATGCCGCCCGAGCCAGTGATCACGCAGCGGTGCGCCCAGTCCTCCGCAATCGAGCGGCCGTCGGTGATGCCCGGCACCTCAATCGGCACTCCAGAGTGGACGTCAGCCTGGCCGGGGACGAGCTGACCCATGAAGTTCGTCCCCCAACACCGCAGGGTTCCGTCGTCCAGCACCGCGCAGGTCGTGTCAGACCCGGTGCTGACGTAGACGACCCCGTCCAGTCCGGCCACTTTCACGGGAACGTGGGAGTCGACCTTCGTGCCGGTCCCGAGCTGCTCGCGGAAGTTGTCACCCCAGCACGACACCGTGCCGTCTGCGTGTCGGACGCATGCGTGGCCGTCCGAGGCGGCAATCTGCACCGCATCGCCGATGTTCGTCACCTGCACCGGTGTGATCCGCTGCGTCGTCGTGTTGTCGCCCAGCTGGCCGGCGGAGTTGTCGCCCCAGCACCATACGGACCGGTCACCGGCCAAGGCGCACACGAAACCCCCGGCGACCGCCACCTGGGTGATCCCGGACAGGTTGCGCACCTGGACCGGCGTCGTGCTCGAGCGCCGCAGCCCGTCGCCGAGTTGGCCGGAGGTGCCCCTGCCCCAGCAGGAGACGACGCCTCCGATACGCAGAGTGCACGTCGTGTCGCCGCCCGCATCGACCGCGACAGCGTCGGAGATCCCGAGCACCGCCACGGGCACCGCCGAACGCGAGCTCGTGCTGTCGACACCAATGCCGAGCTGACCAGCGCCGTTGTAGCCCCAGCAGGACACGATGCCGTTCTCACGGGTCGAGCATGTGTGCCACGTTCCGGCCGACACGTCGGTGGCGTCGGACAGGCCCGCGACGACGCCCGGCCGCTGGCTCTCGGGCGTGGCGTACAAGGTGCCGTTGCCGACCTGACCTGAGTTGTTCTTCCCCCAGCAGCGGACACCGCCGCCGTCGACGCGAGCGCACGTGTGGTCGTTGCCGATGGCCACGGCCGTGACCGCGGCGATACCCGGTACCGGCACTGGTCGGGGCTCCTCACCCGTGTCGCCGATCCCGATCTGCCCGACCGAGTTGTCGCCCCAGCAGCTCACGCCGCCGTCGACGCGGTGGACGCAGGCGGACATCGTCCCGCTCGCGATCGAGTCGGCGTCGCCGACGCCCGTCACGGTGACCGGGATCGTCGAGGACACGTCGGTGCGGTTCCCGAGCTGGCCGCGGGAGTTGCTGCCCCAGCACCGAGCGCCGCCCTCAGCGAGCACCACGCAGGTCTGGTCGCGCCCGGCGGCCGCAGCGACGGCGCCGCTGATTCCGGGCACGTCGACGGGTGCGGCTCGGGACTGCGTGGTTCCGTCACCGAGGCGGCCGTGCTGGTTGCTCCCCCAGCACGACAAGGTGGTGCGTGCCGTGACGGCGCACGTCTGGCCGCCGGCACCAACGGCCAAAGCTCGGGCATCGCTGATGCCGGGGATCAGGCGCGGAGACAGGACGCGGGTCGCGTTGTCAGGTCCCAGCTGGTAGGTGCCGCCGGATCCCCAGCAGGACACTCCGCCGCCAGCGTGGACGACACACGTGGCCCGTCCGCCGGCGGCGATTGCCACGGCGTCGGTGATGCCGGGGACCGGGGTGGGGCGGCTCGCGTTCGTAGTGCTGCCCGTGCCGAGCTGACCGCTGAAGTTCGATCCCCAGCACCGCACGGTCCCGTCTGCGATCGCTGCGCAGGAGTGGACCTCGCCTGCTGCGATCGACGTCACGCCCGCGAGCCCGGCGACGTCGACCGGCACGCTCGAGTCGGCGCCTCCGGTCCCGAGCGCACCGTCGCCGTTGTAGCCCCAGCACCGCACGGTGGCGCGCGAGGTCAGCTCACAGGCGTGTGACCCGCCAACTGCAACGTCGGTCGCATCGGAGGGGCCCGGCACAGCGCGAGGCACGAAGGTCTGCAGCGGTGAAGTGCGCGAGAGCTGCTCTCCCCAGCACCAGACGCCTCCGTCCCGCACTGCGCACGCGTGGTCGCCGGCGCTCGACACGCCCACGGAGCGCGAGCTATCCAACGAAACCCGCACCTCGAACTGGCCCTCTGTTGTGTTCGCTGCAGGATCGATCGCTGCGCAGTCCACAGTGGAGGTGCCCACCGGGAACCAGTCTCCCGACTCCGGGGTGCATCTCATCCGTACCGGGCTGCCATCCGTGTCGACAGCGTGGGCGTCGTAGATGACGGTGCGGCCCGACGGATCGGCCGTCGTCAGCCACATGCCGCTCGGCAGGATCAGCCTCGGCGGGTCGACGTCAGGCTCGGGCGGAGGAGCGCTGGCCGGCGGCGAGCACCCGGCCACGACCACCACAACGGCCACGGCCACCGCCCAACCCGCAACTCGTTGCATCCCGCTCTCCCTCCACGTCCGAAGCTCAGGCTACGGGCGGACCGTGCAAAGCCGACGGACCCGGCCTTTACGACGCTGGTTCGTCGGGCGCCGCATGAGCGGTCGGCGGGAGGCGCTTGAGGGCCCGAGCTCGGTCGGCGCGCGCATCGAGAACATAGGGCGGTGATGTACCCCTGCAGGTCTCCGCGCCGATGTCCGACGAACAGACACGAACAACCTGGTCCGCGCAACTGGTAGGTAATGCCGGCTGGGCACCGATCCGCCGGAAGCCTTCTCCGGCTGATGCCCTACGCCGCTGCGACGAACGACCACAGGCAGTGGTCGCACCGTTCTTGCGTCAACCGACGCAGTCAGTAGCACTCCCACAGGATGTAGGGGTCCTTGCCGTAGCCGTAGAAGATGTAGATGTAATTCAGGTTCTGCGCGCCGGTCGTCCCACCGGCGGCCGCCGCGCACAGCGGCCCCACGATGCTCCAGTCGACCGGGCCCTCGACCCAGGTGTGGTGCTGCGTGATGGTCCCCGTGCAAGACCCGTCTCGCGACGAGTAGTACATCGCGTTGTCGTGGGTGTTCTTCGGCCCGTACAGCACGTCGTCTGCGTTCACGTTGCCGATCGCGTGGTAGCAGCCGTAGGGGACCGGGCCCCCGTCGGGAGGTGGGGCGCACGCGGCGAGCAGCCCCGCCGCCAGACCGACCACGGCCACGACTGCCGCCCTCCGTGTTCGGCGGCGCCAGCGGGCGCGCGGGGTCAGTGGGGTGGCCGGGTCGGTCTGGAGCATGGGGCTTCCTCTCCCAAGGCGCTGCGGGTGCAGTCCCGCTCACGTTGACCCGCGGCTGTCAACAGGCGGTCAACTCCGAACCCAAGACAAGTACGAGTCGCGTTCACGACAGCGGCGACCGGGTTCTCGGGTTCGTAGAGATCCAGAAGCGGGAGGTAGTGCCGGATCGATTCCGCTTGCTTGAACGAGCGCCGGCGGGACATCGGCACAGTTCCGGCGGTAGGGAGAGTTATCGTGCTGAGTGCCATCGCCCAAACGCGTCACCAGACCCAGCGGGTGGCCTTCTCGGCGAACTCTTCCTCGCGCTCGATCATGCCGAGCGCCTTGCGCGGGCTGACCCTGAAAGCCGCGTGCCCGACGAAGAACTCGATCGACTCGGCCACCTTCGCCGGGTCGCCGCTCTCGTCGTACTTCTCGGCCCACGCCCGGGCGACGTCGGGCGGCGGGGCCAGTTCGGCAGCCACGCCCTCGACGGAGACGAACTCAACGGTGTCGTGGGTGGTGACCACCGCATGCGGGTTGGCGCGGAGGTTGCGCGCTTTGAGAGCGCTCGCGGCACACGAGAACCAGAACGTGTCGTCGGTGTGCCACAAGCCCCACACCGGCGTGGAGTGCGGGCGACCCGCCGGGTCGACCGTGACGACCCAGTAGTTGCGGTTGGCCGCCAGCCGCTCGCGGGCCCACTCGAACGGGAGCGCACCGGCCAGGTCGACGGGCACGCCGTAGTCGGACATCGCCGGGCGCTGAACGTCGGGCATGCCGCCGTTATAGCCGTCTGCGGCCGTGGCGAGCGTGGGCCCTGCCACGCTGTCGGCACGGGGTCCTCGGGATGGGGTGCGCTCACCTCGATGCCGTGTCGACTCCGGCGTGGCGTCGGAGCGGTATGCCTGACTGAGAGGCGACAGTCATCGGCGAAGATCACGGCAGACCCTGGATGCGAACCCACGCAAGACGAGGTCACGCCGTCCTCTGTCGACGGTGAGAAGTGCCGATTCTTGTCGTTGCGACGTCCGGAGGGTCGCACTCCCGAACGCTCACGGCTCGACTGGATCGGCCGCCCGTCGCGTCTCCCTGACCCGCACCACGATGGTGATCAGGTCGATGGCTCTCCCGTGACTGATGCCCACTCCCCGCCCGGCGGCACGCAACGCCGGTGGTAGAGGCGCTCGACCTCGACCATCGAGGTGCGACCGAACACCGTGAGCATCTCCACGCCTAGCAGGGGCACAGGATCGTCGACGGCAGTGACGACCTCTCCGCATCGCCCGCACTTGGGTCGTCGGTCCGGTTCCACGATCGCCATCGTAGGAATCCGCGCGCTGCCGAGACAGGTGCCGCCCACGCACGCCTACTCCTCGCCTCCGTCCTCCCACTGCTGGACCAGCTTCTGCCTCAAGAGCTCGACCTGGACGCTGAGTGCGCCGAGCAGCTCTTCGAGGTTCAACGGCTCCGACGTCCTGAACGACCAGGCCACGTCACCGTCCTCGTCGAGGCTCTTGACCAGGACGAATGCCTGCAGGGGCGTCCACCCCTCGTCGAGCCTGTGGAGCTTGAAGCCTGGGAGGACTTGCTCGATCGGCACTCGTTCGTCGTCACCCATGGAATCAGGATGACCGAGGGCGACGAGTCGTGCTCAGCACTTGCGAGCTCGTGGCCCCTCGCTTGGCTGATCGGAACACGGCGAGTGCTCGTCCCGATGTGGCACTCCGTGATCACATGTGGGTTCGTCTCTCGGTGGGGGTGGGTACGCCCAACGTGTCTGCCTTGGACGGGCGGTCCGACCCACAAGTCCTGGGAGCAATGGTGCTCCCAGGCAGGGCGGCGGATCCCGCAGATGCCGACACAGCTTCCCGACCCCCTCCCCAGTACGGCGTGACCACTGGATGCTGGTGTGGTACTCGGGAGGCACCGGTCGTGCAGGCCGGGTCCATCACCGGCGCCAGCGCCCGAAACGCGGCAGAACCCCTGCGATGCAGGGGTTCTGGACCGTCGGGCTGGGGAGATTCGAACTCCCGACCTCTTGACCCCCAGGTCTGCCGATTCGCCGTCATGGGCGCTCATCCCGCGTCATATGTGCGTTCTCGCAAGCCGTGGTGGCCGTTGACGCCGCCTGATTGCCGGATCCGTGGCACGTTTCGTGGCACGGGCTGCCCTTGGGTGCATGCGCCATGCGCATTCATGCCTAGATGCCTATACGAGCCCGCGCCCCCTACCCTCCCGACACACCGATCAGGGGAGGAAGCACATGACATACGCAGACGATGCGCTGATGGAGGACGTCAGCGCCCCGCGCCGAATCGCCGCCTTGGCGTGGGCCAAGGCGGGCCAGATGCGGAGCGAGCTCGAGGGGCCTGAGCGCCGCATGGGGCGCCGGCTTTCTCGACGAAGCCAAGTTCGACCGGGCGCTCGGTGTGCTTGTAGAGCAGATGGCCGCCTTGGACGAAGCCGTGCGCATGCTGGAACACGAGGTCAGCCGCGATCTGAACTAGGCCGGTGCTAGTCCCAATCGTGGTCCTTTTCGCCGATCGCTGCTTTAGGAGGTCAGCCGTCTTCTGAGTCCTCGTCGGGCGCTGAGGTGAACAGGTCCGGGTCGACAGACACGAGCGTGTATTGCCGGCTGGCTCGCCCGCTCACCGGATGAGTAGTCACTTCCACCTCGAGGACGGCCGTGACCCATCTGTTGAAGTAGCGGGCGAGCTGCCCCGGCATCTCGGGTTCGGCGGGCGCCACGGAGATGGTCCGACCATCGCGCAACCGCAACGCCAGAGGATTCACACTGCTAACGGTTACGAGTTCGCCTTCGAGAATCTGAATCTCCGCCGAAGAACGAGTCTCGGTGATTACGTCCATGATGACGTTGGCCTCGTTCGCTCCGAGCCGGCCCTTGACAGTGGCTCCGCTCGTGGCCTTCCAAGCGATCTCTAGGTTCAATCCGGCGGTTGTCGGGAACGCGGCCAGTCTGCGGAGCTGGGTTGAGACTCGCGGACCGAGGTTGACCAACGAGTTACCGAGGGCCACCCGGGATTCACCCGGACCCTCGCCGCTTGCTGCAAGCAGGTTCACCAGTTGCTCTACGGCCGCGTCTGCCTCGGTTGGCAGGCTGGCAGTGACCCCGGGAATTTGCGCCGCCTCGTCCGACCGGCCAGGTCCGACTAGATCAAAAACCACCGAGCCCGGACGCGGGATTGGAACGAAGAATAGGTCTGTCAGGTCTCGAATAGCCGCGGGAACGAATCCACTGAGGTTGCGCTTGCCGCGCCTAGCCATAGCGATCGCCGAGATCAGCTCCTGCAACGTTGTCAATGCTGGCGCCGCAACTCGTACGGGAGCAGCGTTTTGAACGACGGCGTCCCCCGTCATTCGCACCTTTGCAACAGAGTGTGCGTCCGTCGGGTCGAAGTGGTCCCACGTTCCGCCGAGAGTGGTGCTCGCACTAAGACCGAGGGCCTCAATCGACGAGCGGTTGATCGCGACCGCGCTCAAGTCTTCGCCGGGATCAGGTTCACCGAGCCAGTCGTACAGATCATCGATGGCTTCATCATCCGGCGAGCTCACAGCGCGACCTCCAGATAGCCACGACGCGGGACGGCATCGTGCTCAACCGGGTCGGACCCCTTCGGCCCGCTCCGCTCGCGTTGCCACCAGTCGTCCCATAAGCCGCGCTTGCTGAAGTAGTCGGCCTCATCCGCATCCAGACTTCCCCACGGCATGGCAACCAGGCGAGTGACAAACGTGAAGCAGTCGACGCGCAAACCCTTGTGATGACGAAGTGCAGAAACACTTCCCTGGCGGGCTGACAATCGCTTCACCTTGCCTTGCTTCGTGGCCGAAAGCGTGTCGTAGACCTTTCCGTCAAGCAGATACGTTACGTCGATGTCGTCAGGGTCGACCTTGGGCGAGATGAATGACCCGCCCAACCAGGCGTGCGTGGCGAGGCCGGGCGCAATCCGCTCGAACAGTTGAGTGACGGATTCGAAGTGGGACCAGATCTCCACCCTCGTGGTGCTGAGACTCGCCCAAGCCGAGTCTACGAAGACGGACCGAACATCGGTGAGCGGGCACCTGTACCGCCCCGGCGGTGGCATCTGGCCTACCTCGACCGCGCTACGCACGGCGTCGAGAGCAGTTGTCGGCACCTTCGATCCCCTCCTGTCTGGCAGCAACCCGATCGACCAGTCGGCTGGAGACTAAAGGATTTGAGCCGATGCACCGCTCCTCCCTTCCGCGGGTCGAGCGTCACACCCCATTCCTACGGTCTGAGCGATGGCCCGCTCCGATCGCGACCTCGTGCGCCTCGCCCAGTTCGCCGGCGTCGGCACCGCCGTCCACGACCAGTTCCAGCGGTACCCGGACCGGCGGGCCGCTCTCGAGCAGGGACGAAACGCCAAGCTCGACTGTCGGCTGTTACGTCTGCGGCCTCGACTTGTCGATCGAGAGCAGTTGGGCCTCGTCAGCGGTCTTGGCAGCGTGGTGAACGCTGCACAACAGTTGCAGGTTCTTCGGGTCGTTGATCGCCGATGGTGCCCAGCCGGCCGCTGCGAGCAGGGAGCCCCGCCAGATGTGGTCGAGCTCGAGACCGGACGTCTGGCCGCACCCAGCGACTGCGCACCGCTCGCCGTCCCGTTCGACGACGAGGTGGCGGAGCTTCTGCCACTCGGGTGAGTCCGAGCGCCACGAAGCATCCTCGACCCGAAGCCCGGCGGTTCGTACCGATCGCTCGTCGAGGGCGAGCAGCAGAGATGCGACCTGTTGGTCATCGAGTCGCTCTACCAGTGTCGCTACCGAGCCCCTCACCTCGATGATTCCGTTGTCGGCGAGTACTCCGAGCGGATACCGCCGATCCCACCGAAGGTCAGGATGGCGGGCCTGGATGGCGCGACGGATATCGCTGATGTCGACCTCGCCACCTGCTTCTGCGATGACCCGCAACGCAATCGGTTGAAACTGTCGGCGCAGAGCGGGCTTCATCCTGTACCGGACGTAGTCCTCCGTGTTTGATGACACTCGGCGTCCTCAACCGCACAAGTTCGGTGTGGAGGCGTCGAGCGCCCGGTACGCGTCTTGGCGAGGATGTCGGTCGTAGCCGTCAAGACCGTCATAGCGAGCATGAGCCAAACCTTCAGCGAGCAGAACGGTTCCCAAGTCGGTCTGGTTGAAGGTGATGTAGCCAAGCTCGCGGCCGTATCGGTCTCGTTCGTCGTGGCCGGCCACCGTGATGACCGCGACCTCGCGACCACCGACGAGCTGCTCGACGCGTTGCTTGGCCTCGTTGAAGCCGCAGTCGCCGCGCTCAGGGGTGTCGATCCCGATGATGCGCACCCGTTCTCCGTTGACGTCGACAGTGTCGCCGTCAACGACGTGGTCCACCGTGCCGGTTCGACAGCCAGCCAGGGCTACCGCCGCGGTCACGAGCAGCGCTGCGATCGCGCGTCGGCGGGTCACTCGAATCGGCGTGCCTTCGGCACGAGGTGGATGGCCCCGGTCTTGGAGTGGACGACGATGTAGCGGACCTGGCTCAGCCGTCCCCGCGCGAGGAAGGCGAGGAGCCCAGCCAGGATGAGGCCCGATGCGAGCGCAGCCATCGGCACGCTGCTGCCGCCCGTCTGGGCGAGTTGGCCAGCTGAGCTCGCGCCCGAGCTCGTCGAACCGCTCGACACTGAGGAGGCCGACTCGCTCTCGCACGCGACGCCCGGGATGCCTCCCTCGTCCAGTCGGTAGGGGTCCGAGCCGACGACCCTGAAGTCCTTCGTCGGGACGTCGTCGCAGTTGATCGTGTCGCCTGCAGCGATCGGGACGCACGCACCGCTGTAGTTCGGATCGCAGCCGCCCTGCTGGGCGGTGTTCGCCAGCACGGCAGCTGCGGCAGTCGTCGTGGTCGTGGGCGGAGTGGTCGTCGTCGTGGAAGGGGCAGGAGGCGCCGTGGTCGTCGTCACGGTGCCGTCCGGGTTGCCGTACCGAGGCACGCCGTCATCGGTCTCGCAGGCCACCCCGTCGTCATCGCGGTCGAGGCCCGACGAGTAGCCCGGCTGACCACGCTGCATGTTGAAGTAGCCAGCAGCCGCCGCATCCGCACAGCTCGAGAACGACCGGCCAACCGCGGCCGCCTCCACCGACGGAGCGGGCTCGACTGGCGGAACGGTGGTGACCACCGTCGGCTCGGTCACTTCCGAACCTTCATTGGCGCCCGCCGTGCCCTGAGCCCAACACAACGTCACGCCGAGCGCGATGACGAGCGCGACAACTCTTCTCGAACGCATGATTTCCCTCCCTCGCCTGTGCAGAGAGTACGTGCGGAGGTGACGGCGCTCAACCCGGCGGGAAGCTCCGCAGACTCTCACTGTTAGGACGGCATGCAATGGCCCGTCATTTCTCGCTTCTGACGACAAGTCACAACCGAATCGGTGGTCAGATGTCCGGAGAGCCGGCGTTGAGGAGCGGCTACCCGGTCGACTGCCGTCGGTTCGCCTCGTCATGGCGGCGTCGACGAACTGTCGAGGAGTTGTCGTTCGGGCTCGTGGCCGACACCGCTCCGCGCGAACGGGCGCGGCTTCGTGCCGGCCGCGCCGCCTAAGCGACCTACCAGTTGATGGTCACGTCGCCGCGCGGGAAGGCCGAGAACTCGTTCAGGCTCGGCGCCGACGTCACAGTTATCCCGTACTTATGCTTCCCGGCGAGAAGGGGAACGGGGTTCGTCTGATTGAGTGTCTGGTTGCCCCCCGCTGGGACTGCTTGACAGCTTTCGGAGCCCGGGATCGGTGTTGCTCCCGGAACGATCGCACCCTCGGTCGTCTCCACGAGCGCCACACACACGGTTCCGCCGACCGGGTCAAACACTGCGTGGTGGAAGGAAATCGTCGCACCTGACGGATACATCGCCGAGTCCAGCCCGACGGTGATGACGTGGCCCCAAGGCACAACCACCTCGCTGAGACCCTCTGGCCCGCTGCCAGTGCTCGGGGGTGCTCCCGCATTGGGTTGGTTCGGCGCACATGCCGCCACAGCGGCGAGTCCCACGCACGCAACTGCCGTCCACAAAATTCGCTTCACGATGCCCTTCCTGCCCAACCGGTACACAGCGGCGTCAGCGTGACACACCCGGACCGGAGGCGGCGACTCGGCCCCGCGGGCGGTCCCATCCTCGCCCAAGACCGGCGCCGGTACCGAAGTCTCGCAATGTCAGGCGTAGCCGATCCGGTACGTGAGCATGAACGGGCGCGTCTCAGTGCCCCCTGGGCCGCCTAGTCGCGGTCGTGGTCCGTCTCTCGGATCGGCCGGACCGTGCCGAGGCAGGACATGTGGCAACGGCGCCCGTAGCGGTCGGTCACAAGTGGTCGGCCGGCATCGCGGATGGGCCGGCCGCATCGTGCGCAGATCGTGTCTCCCATGCGTCCAGTGAACCGGATGGCTGCAATGCGCCACGGGCGACCTAAGCCGTCACACAGACCAGCGGGGACGGATCTGACGGCACTGTCCACACGTCGGCGCGACGCTGGCCACCAAGAGCACCGGTGTCCCGCGGATAGCGGGACACCGGCAGCAGAAGCGATCAGATGCAGCTGTTCGAGTCGTTGTAGTTCGGGTACGCCTGGGGGTGATCGTCGATCCAGTAACGCGGTACCGAGTTGACAACCCTGTGGCCTCGGGCGACGAGGCAGTTGTAGGCGTTGCCGGTTTCGATCCAGCGTCTCGTCCAGTCAAAGCCAATTACATACGCGTCACCATCGTCAGTGCGAGCGATGTCACCTGGGTTCACCCTGACGCACTCTGCGGGTTCTTGCGGGGAGAACTGACTGATCAGAGATCCGATGTTGCCGTAGAGCGGGACGTTCTGGGCTCGGAGGCACTCGAATGTGCCGCCGTCGGGGATGGCGTGTCGCCATCCTCGCTTGTCGATGTAGTACGAGGCCGAGCCTTGTTGGACGATCGTCCCGTAGGCAGTTGTCCGGTTGTTCCACGTACATGATGAGACATCGGAGCCTCGCGCTTGATCGAGGATCCAGTAGCGCGGATAAGGGCTGTAGAGCCTCGAACCGTTCGCTCTGAGGCAGTCGAACACTTCACCAGTCGTGATGTGGCGGAGTTCGCCGCTTCCGCCGATGAGGTAGGAGTCGCCGTCACCGGCCCGAGCGATGCTGCCAGCAGCTGGCGTGATGTAGCAGAACGCCTCCTCGTAACGTCTCGCTTCTACAAGGTGCATCGGCACCCAGATTCCGGAGTAGGAGATCGTAGGGCAATCGAATGGGTCATCGTCCCAAATGTGGGTATCGCCGCGCTTGTCGATGTAATGCCAATCGCCACCAATGCCTGCACACCCTCCAGGATTGTCGATTCCGCATGGCCACATCTCGCCCGGTGACACGATCGAACCGCGAGCCTGGGCCATACAGTCAAACGAAGGGTAAGTGGCAGCCTTCGGCTGATCGTCGATCCAGTACCGCGGCACCTCCCAGAGGAATTTGTTGCCGAGACATTCATAGGTTCGACCGTCGCGGATCCAACTGAGCGACCCGTTGGCATTGAGGAAGTAGGCGTCACCGTTGACCGGGTGCCGGACAACGGTGATGCCGCGGTGGGCCTTAACGCACTTGGCGTGCTCCCACTCCTGCATCTGGTTGATCGTCGTGACGTCGCCGTCCACGGCCGGGCCGGTCTGTGCGACGAGACACTCGAAGGTGCCGCCGTCCGGGATCCAATGCTTGGTGTTGCGCAGATCTACATAGTAGCTGCGTCCATCTGCGAGCCTGACGACGCGACCTGTGTAGGTCGGTGTCGCGGGACTCGGCTTCGCGCACGAGAGTGCGCCGGTCGCGGAGATCTCCGGCGCAGCCGTAGCAGGACCAGTCGTTGAAGCGCGGACGAGACAACGCCCGATCTCGGGTGCGGATAGAGACGGGCTGTAGCCCATCGTGAGAGCCGCGATGCCGGTGACCATCGGCGCAGCCATCGACGTGCCGGACATCGAGGTGATCTCGTGGTCACAGAACACGGAGCCGTTGTCCCGACATGCGTTCCGTCGTTGAACCGGTCCCGAGATTCCGGCACCAGGGGCCGCTACCTCGGCACCTCTCTGCGAGAAGTCTGTGAGAGTGGTTCCTGCACCCTTGGCCGTCGCGCCCACCGAGACCACATGATCGAATTCGTCGGCGACTGCGCCCGGCAAGGAATCCTCAACCGAAAGGTTGCCGCAGTTGCCAGCTGCGAGTACGAACAGCCGGTTACGAATGTCGGGGTGCGAGAAGAACTCGCGCCACTTAGGCGACCATGCCGCAACCGCGGCCGAGTTCTTCTCACAGCCCCTGCTCTCCGATGCGCCGGCCGCAGTCCACGAGAAGTTCACGACCCGAACGTCCGTCCCATTCAACCAACTCTTCAGCTCGTTCAACAGCTGATCACCCCCGACACCGAGGATGTCGAAGAGGTGGAGACGGCAATCCTGGGCCGCGCCGACGAGCCAGCCGTCACCGTCTTTCGAGCATGCCGTGCCTGCAACGTGGGTCCCGTGAGCGTCTGCAACTTCGTTCCGCACACGATCGAGCTCCGAAAGGGCGGCGCTCGACATCTGGTAGGACGACACAACACCCTTCAGCTGAGGATGGCTCCTGTAGATGCCCAAGTCGGCGATGCCGATCGAGGTGTTTCCACCGCGACCGATGCCCCACGCAGCTGGAAGCCCAGTTTGGCGCTGCGGCCATGTGTAGGCATCCCAATTGTCGCCGTAGCCGCTCCAATCGGCGGGGTCCCCAGTGTTGGAGTCAAGCAACCACACAGGTTCGGCCCAAGAGATCACGGCGTCGTCGGACATCAGGTCTGCGACGGCTGCCTCGGCGAGCGGACGGCTGTCGAATCGAGCCCGGTAGGTGCCGAAGTCAAAGTCTGAGGCCGTGAGCTTCCCGCCGAATCGTTCGACGGTCGACTGCACGGCCTCAGGAGTAGCTGCTGGTGCGGCGATGACCGCGAGTTCATCCGGAAGGATGAATTGGCCGCTTCCATCATCGACGTACCTCGAGGCATCGGGCGTGTCATAGCCCTCCGGGACACCGCCAGGCGATCGCACGTTGACAGTGACGTTCACCGTCGACGTCGCAGACCGACCATCGGGGCACGCCGCGCCGTCGGACACGATCTCTCTGCACCATGCCACGGACACCTCGGTCGTTCGTACGGCGGGTGTAGACGTGGCGGAGGCAGTGGCCACGATTCTCGCCGCTGACGGCGATGATGCACCCGGGCCTCCGGTCACGGTGATCCCATCGAACTCAACAGCCGATACGGACAACACCTGTGCGGCGCCAGGCACGGGCACCTCGGCGGCATCCACGGTGCCCGTCATCAATTCGATGCTCGTGGTCAATTGAGGGGCCGGTTCAGCTGGCGGGTCTGGCACGCACCCAGCAGCGACAAGCACCACTGACATCCCAACCAGCAGCCGACGCCTACGCCGACCCGACACCGCCCGCATACGCGCGCTAGATGAAACCTCGCCCACGATTCCTCCCTCACATCCCAAACCCAAGACAAACGTAGCAGTGGCTCGGGGATGGATACGCAAATGTCGCGCCGTAGTGAGGTGCTGAGGGCGTGCCGATGGAAAGCCGCCTGCTGTCAGCCGACATTGTTCGTTGTCGGCGCCGAGCTCAGTGACGACTCTCGTACGACCTTTCACCGTGATCGATCTACTCGCAGAGGTTCGGCGTCACGACGTCGATGTAACGGTACGCGTCCTGGCGTGGGTGCCGGTCGTATCCGTCGAGGTCGTCGTAGCGGGCGTGCGCGAGGCCTTCTGCGATGAGCACGGTGCCGAGGCCGGTCTGGTTGAAGGTGATGTAGCCGAGCTCTCGCCCCCATCGGTCGGTCTGGTCGTGGCCGGTCAACGTGACGACAGCGACTTCCTTACAAGCGACGAGCTCCCGTACCCGCTCCTTGGCTATTGACTGCGCCCGTCCTGGACTCGTTGAACAAGACGACCGCAAGGACAACGGCGCCGACCACTCCGACCCATCCGACACCCTCGAGCATCCCGGCCACAACATCGACGTGGCGGCCGCCGAGCGACGACTGGGAACGAAGGCTGATGCGGTGGCGGCGCTATTGACGACATCAGGCGATCCTCGGTTAGCACCCCGCTGCGGTCAATCGTGACTAGTCCCCCCGAACCGGCGGGTGGTGGCGGTGCGGGCCACGCCCGAGAAACGGTCACCGCCATGACGGCGGCACCCACAAGACGCCATCCAGGCGGCAGACCTCCGGCCGAACCGGGCAGTGATCGGGGCACTCCTTGCTGTGCTCCCGCAGGCATCCGCCCGGCTCTCCGAGCCAGCGCGTCGACCAACGGAGCGTGATCTCCTCGCCCGTCTCGACGCACACGCCAGCCGACCAAGGCACCTTCGTCCGCTTTGCGTTCGTCATCTGAGCTCCGGCCGCCCTGTTGCACCGGCGATGACAGGGGGCCACGTTCGTCGGATCGAGCGCCCGGGACGGGTCCACAGCCACCGGCACCAGGTGGTCGACGTCGATCGGCTCGTCTGGCCGGATGAAGGCGCCACACCGATGGCAGGTGGCGCCCGACGCCCGCACCGACGCCTGAACGGAGCGGCGGATGCGCTTCCAAGCGGCCGTGCCTCGAGGATCCCGTGTCATGAGGACCCCCCCATGCCTCGGGGAGAGAGACGGGTCCAGAGCGGAGTGGAGGGCGCCGAGAGGCTCCCCCTAGAACCCGACCGCGCCTTTAGGGCCAGGTTCCGAGGATCCTCCATCCCGCTCTGGACCGTGTTGTGTGTCGACGATTTCACGCCGCGTCGTCCGGCATGTCGGCGACGAGCTCTCCGAGGAGCGTGGCGAGCTGGTCGAGTCGGGCGGCGACGTGCGGGCGGTGCTCGTTCGGCACCTGGGCGACCCAGACGCGGAGTCGGTCGAGTCGGAGTGTCGAGGTCGTCGTCGGCGCGGTATCGGGTGGGGGTGGTGAGGGGGTTCGTCATGGTCTTCCTCTGTGGTCGTGCCACCGCTGCACCCCCTCTGTAGAGGGGGGGTGCAGCGAGTAGTGGCTGTGCGAGTAGGGGCGAGTAGTGCGCGAGTAGCGGTAGGACAGGGGTCTGAGCAGGGCCGAGTAGTCGTGCGGCAGGTACTCGGTCCAAGTGGGGCGAGTAGGGGGTCCGAGTAGTGATCACCGCACGTCCGTGACGTCGATCGAGCGGTAGGTCGCGGGGTTGTTTGGGTCGCCGCCACCTGTCTTCGTGGCGAGCCCCCGCGCCACCAGCGCCTCGAGCCGGCGCCTGGCGCGGTCCCGGCTGGTCTTGGTCGGTTCCTTGCTGGTCATAGCCCTGGCCGCGTCGGGCACCTGGCCGCCTGCGTCGCCGCGCATCCGGAGCCATGCGAGCGGGTCCCAACCGCGGGTGACCTGCATGGTCCCGGCGAACGTGTCGATCTCGACCGAGAGGGGGCCGACGGGCGTGGACGGCGTCTTGAGATGGATGAGCTCGGCTGACCCGGAACCGGCCTCGCCCCACAGCAGGACGACGGAACCTGCGCCGGCGGTGATCCAGGTCGATCCGTAGACGTCCTCGAGCCGGTTGGGTTTCGCGCCCTGCTGGCCTTTGCGCTGGTGGTGCAGCGACACGGTCGGGCGTCCTTCGGCGCAGCAGAGCTGCACCGCGCGGTTGAAGCTGCCGCCGGACTCGTCGTCGCTGACCTTGGAGATCGTGTCCTTCACCGAGTCGATGACGACGCGGTCGGCTTGGGCCTCCGCAGCGAGCGCGACGAGGAGCTCCGGGTTCTTGCCGAGGTCTTCGTCGAGCGGCCTCGGGTGGACGATCAGGCGCTCGTCGAGGGCCGCCTCGTCGGCTTCGGTGAAGATGCGGCGCATGGCACGTCGGATCTGTGCGGGGCGGTCGAGAGCCAGGAACAGGACCCGATCGCAGGGGGTGACGGGGTATCCGAGAACGTCGTCGCCGAGGCTGACCATCGACCGGACGAGCAGCGCGGCGAGTGTGGTCTTGCCGACGCCGGTCGGTGCGGCGATCACGAGGGGTTCGTCGTCGGGCCAGAGGATCTCGTCGTCCCGTCCCCAGATTGGCGGCTTCTCCTCGTATTGCTCGAAGAGCCAGGAGCCAGCGGGGCGCAGGCGTGGCATGCGGTCGTGGTCCTCGGCGACGGTTTCGATGTCGAGGACGGCGTCGATCTGGTCTCGCAGGTAGGTCAGCGAGCTCAGGCTTCGGCCACTGCGCCTGTCAGAGTCGGTGTGGGCTGCGTCCTCGCTGCTCTGTCTCTTGCCGGTGCGAGGATCTCGGCCGTTTGCGAGCCGTGCCGCCCGTAGCCGCTCTAGGGCGTCGTCTGAGTTCACGATGCGGGCTCCCATTGGCCTCGTACGAGGCGGGCGTAGTCGCCGTTGTCGTCGGCCTCGGTGAACAGGGCCAGGGGGTAGACGCAGCCGAGGTCGGTGACGGCCCAGCCGATGACCTCGGCTCGTTCCTCTATCCAGCGGATTCGCCCGTCCCGGCGCCGTTGGTTGCGCCGGACCTCGATGTGGAAGGAGTTCACCTCGGGCAGGACGCCGGCGACGTGCTCCCCGGTGTCGTGGATCGTGGCGAGGGCGCTCATCTGTTGACCGCCTCGAGCGCCTCGTGGAGCCAGATGGTGGCGAGGGCTCGGCCGCCGAGCTGCTCCCGCAGTAGCTCGGCCGCCCGCTCGGGGTCGCGGTCGAGGCGTAGCAGCCCACCGAGGACGCGTTCTCGCTGACGGGTCCAGTGGTCGAGGCTGCCGGCGCTGTAGCGGTCCGCTGTGACGGCGGAGCTGTCGCTACGATTGCGGCTGATCGAGCCCGCCACCAGCGTCTTGGTCACCGAGGGGCGCCCGGCCGAGGGCGCCTCTCTCGCGTCTGGGTCCGTCATGCCGCGCTCGACTGCTGCTCCACCCAGGCGAGCAGTTCATCGCGGGGGTAGAGGAGCTTGCGGCCGATGCGGCTAGCGGGCGGGCCGGTGCCGTTCGTGCGCCATGCGTACAACGTGGCTTTTGGCGTCCTGAGGATCGCCGCCACCTCGTCGACGAGGAGAAATCCCGGCAGGTCTGGGGTCTCGGAGGAGGTCATGAGACCCACCGAACCGCACGATCTGAGTTTGTTCAAACACCCTGAAAAGTGCGCGAGGCCGTGTGATTACGCGTGACGACTCGTGCCGACTGGTGACGAATCGGCTGTGACGGATATCACACTTGTCGTTCCAGAACCTCTCCGATGAGCGTCGCCGCCCCACGGTCCTTCGCCGGGAGCGCGTGAGAGTACGTGCCGAGGGTGATCACGGGCGTCGAGTGCCCGAGGCGCTCTGCGACCGTCACGGGATCCACACCGGCGGCGATGAGCACGCTCGCGTTCGTGTGCCGCAAGTCGTGGAACCTGACCCCCTCGAGCCCTGGCACCTTCTTGCGGAGCGTCGCCCACCGGTGCGTCACCGTGTCGGGCCACCACGGGTCCCGTCCGTCGGGGCGCTGCGACCAAATCCAAGTCGTCGGCTTCAGATCCACCCCGAACGCCAGAGCGTCCTCCTGACACTCCGACCGCCACGCCTTCAGGGCGGCCACGGTGGCATCGTCGATGGAGACCGAGCGCACCTTGCCCGTCTTCGGCGTGCCGATGTGAAGCCGGCGACCATCGCCAGTGACGTTGCGGGTGAATGCCACGATTCCGACGTCCAGGTCGACGTCGCCCCATTGAAGTCCGAGGAGCTCGCCACGACGGGCGCCGGTGGCGATGGCTACCCGCAGCAGGACGGCGAGGTCCGAGGGCGCAGCGGCGATGGCAGCGAGCACGTCCGGCAGCTCTGCGGTTGTCGCCTTCGATGGGGGGCGCTGTGGCGCCCGAGCATTCACCACGGGATTGCGGGTGACCTGCTCGAGGCGGATGGCGTCGTTCCACGCCGCTCGGAGAGTGCGGCGAACGAGCGCCGCCATCGACGGCCGGTCGCCCATTGCGTCGAGGAACCGCTCGACGTCCGACACCTTCACCCGATCGATCCGCATGGTGCCGAGCGGTGAGCCTGCGACTGCCTCGACTGCGTAGCGGTACGCCTCGACAGTCGACGGCTTCAGCCGCCTTCGGGCACCGGCGAGGTACTGCTGCAGCAGCTGGTCGACGGTCATGACCGAGGTAGCGGCGGTGCCGTCTTCAACCTCTCTGATCAGTGCCCTCAGCGCCCGTTGGGCAGTTGTCGGAGTTCCGCGGTGCACCCTGCCGAGCTGGCGGCGCTTGCCGGTGACCGGGTCGTTGCCGGCGTCGACTCGCAGCTGATAGCGGTCCCCGCCCAGGTGTCGGACTGTTCCCCTCATACCACCACGGTGCCACGATCCGGTGACACCGATGTGGCATATGTCGTGGCACGCTCAGAAAACAGCGTCGGCCCCCGCATCTCTGCGGGGGCCGACGCCTTGTATCTACTGGCCTGTCTTGCTGTCGGGCTGGGGAGATTCGAACTCCCGACCTCTTGACCCCCAGTCAAGCGCGCTAACCAAACTGCGCCACAGCCCGGGAGTCGGTCACCTTAGCGCCGACGCGCTCGGCGGCCGAACCCGGATCGGACGCCTCCGGGCCGCCTGGGCGACGGCGGCGCACCTGTGCCTGCGCTCAGCCGAGCAGCCACTGGATGCCCTGGACTAGGCGCCAGCCGAGGTAGATCACGACGGCGGCCAGCAGCAGCCAGAAGTGCCACGGAACCCCTGAGCTCTGGTCCTCCTCGCGCGGCGCAGCGGCCGACTGTGTGATCGCCGTCTCCGGGTCCGCGACGTGGTGGCCCTCCGGGCAGTCGCCCTCCGGTGTCAGCGTCGACGGCGTGTAGAACTTGCTGCAGTCCTCGCACCAGGGCACGACCGGCCTCGCTCCCCCGCCTCAGACCGGCGGCACGCCGTGGCGCCGGACCGAGAACGTCCGGTCCTTGCCGGCGGCACGCTGGAGGCGGCGGGCGATGTCGCTGCGCAGGTCCTCCCACTCGACGACGGCGTCGATCACGAGCTCGGAGGCGAGACGCAGCAGGTCCACGTCGGTCTCGTAGATCTCACGCTGCTCCTCGACGAACGCGGCCCGCTCGGCCTCGTCGTCGATGGCCGCGATCTTGTTGGCGAACACGGCGTTGACCGCCGCCTCGGGCCCCATGACGGCGATCTTGGCGGTCGGCAGCGCGATCGTGGCCACCGGCTCGAACGCCGGCCCCGACATGGCGTAGAGGCCTGCGCCGTACGCCTTGCGGACGATCACGGAGACCTTGGGGACGGTCGCCTCGCAGACGGCGGTGATCATCTTGGCGCCGTGGCGGATGATCCCCTCGCGCTCGACCTGCGAGCCGATCATGAACCCCGGCACGTCGGCGAGGAAGATCAGGGGCACCCCGAACGCGTCGGCGAGCCAGATGAACCGCGCCGCCTTGTCGGCGGAGTCCGTGAACAGCACGCCGCCCTTGTGCATCGGGTTGTTCGCGACGATGCCGACCGGTCGGCCCTCGAGCAGGCCGAAGCCGACCACCAGCTCGGGTGCGAACAGCGGCTTGATCTCGAAGAACGACTCGGCGTCGAGCAGCCCGTCGAGGACGTCGTGGACGTCGTAGCCCTGTGCCTCCTCGGCCGGGACGATGTCGGCGGTGAGCGGCCGGGCCGGCGGGACGGCGTGGTACTCGGGCGGATCCTCGCTCCACCGGCTGGGCAGGTACGTGAGGTAGGCCCGGGCCTGGTGGATGGCGTCCTCGTCGTCGACGGCGAGGTTGTCGCCGCAGCCCGACACCGTGGCGTGCATCCGGGCGCCGCCCATCTCCTCGAGCGAGACGATCTCGCCGATGACCATCTCGGCCATCCGGGGCGAGCCGAGGTACATCGACGCGTTGCCCTCGACCATCACCACCAGGTCGCAGAACGAGGGGATGTAGGCGCCGCCGGCGGCGGAGGGCCCGAACAGGCAGCACACCTGCGGGACCTTCCCCGACAGTCGGACCTGGTTGTAGAAGATCCGCCCCGCACCCCGGCGGCCGGGGAACAGCTCGACCTGGTCGGTGATGCGGGCCCCCGCCGAGTCGACCAGCCACACGACGGGGATCTCGTCGCGCAGCGCGGTCTCGGTGAGCCGGACGATCTTCTCGACGGTTCGGGCTCCCCAGCTGCCCGCCTTCACCGTCGGGTCGTTGGCCATCACCGCGACGGGTCGGCCGTCGATCTCGCCGACGCCGGTCACCACGCCGTCGGCGGGCAGGTCGGGGCTCATGTCGTCCCGGTAGGGGGCGTTGGCCAGGAGCTGGTCCTCGACGAACGTCCCGGGGTCGCACAGCAGCGCGATGCGGTCCCGGACGAACAGCTTCCCCTGGGCGGCGAGCTTCTCGGCGCCGGCGTCCAGGTTGCCCCGCCGGGCGCGGCCGGAGGCCGCGGCGAACCGGGCGGCGGGGTCCTGGACCCCGTCGCCCTCGCCATCCGCTGCGACGCCGTCCGCGTCCGGGGGCGCCACGTCAGTCCACCGACACCAGGTCGACGGTGAAGACCAGGTCCGCGTTGGCGGGGATCCCCGAGCCCTGCGGCGGGTTCTCGCCGTAGGCCATGGCGGCGGGGATGACGATCGTGCGCCGTCCGCCCTCCTTCATCCCGGGGATGCCCTCGCTCCAGCCCTGGATGACCTGGTCGAGCGGGAACTCGACCGCGCCGCCCATCTGCCAGGACGACTGGAACACCTCGCCGGTCGAGGCGACGGCGCCCACGTACTGCGCGTTCACCGTGGAGGTCGGAGTGGCCTCCTTGCCGGTGCCCTCGACGTCGTCGGTGATCTTCAGCTCGGTCACCGGGCCCTGGACGGCCGGGACCGTCGGCTCGCCGCGCGCCTCGACCGCGGCGGCGGCCTCGCTGTTCGACGAGCTCGCGCCGTCGGACCCGCTCGAGCTCCCGGAGCCGCTCGACGACCCGATCGAACCGCCGGACCCGCCGTCGGACACGATGGTGGTCGAGGTGCTGGACTCGTCGTCGTCGCCGCACGCGGCGGCCACGCCGCTCAGCGCGAGCAGGCCGACGCCGACCGCGGCGAGCGCACGCCGCGCCGGACCGATGCGGCCGGCGCTCGGCCCCGTCACCGCCACGACACGTCCACCAGGTCGACGGTGAACACCAGCGTCTCGTTCGGGGCGATGCCCGCACCGGGAGGCGGGTTGGCGCCGTAGGCCATGTCGCCGGGGATCACCAGCGTGCGACGGCCGCCGACCTTCATGCCGACGAGCCCCTCGCTCCAGCCGCGGATGACGCCGTCGAGCGGGAAGCTGATCGGAGCGCCGCGGTCCCACGACGCGTCGAACTGCGAGCCGGTCGAGGCCGACACGCCGACGTAATGGGCCGTGACGGTGGCACCGGGGGTGACCTCGTCGCCGCTGCCCTCGACCTCGTCGGTGATGACGAGCTCCGTCACCGCGTCGGTGGCGCCCAGCTGGGGCTTGCCCCGCGCCTCGATCTCGTCACGAACCTGGCTCATGGTCCTCCTCAGGGGTCCCGGAGGCCGTCATCGGCCCGGGTCGATCGTAGGGGCCGCCGGCCGGGACGCCGACGCTCCCGGAGCGGCGCCTCAGCACCGCTCAGCTGCCCCGGCGTCGCACGCGCATCTTGATCGGCGTGGCCTCGAGGCCGAACGCCTCCCGGAGCTGGCGCTCCAGGTAGCGCAGGTAGCTGGCGGGGATGGTCTTGTTGGCGAAGAGCGTGAACGTCGGCGGATCCGACGCGCCCTGCGTCGCATACAGCACCCGGGCGCCGTGCGGACCGGGCTGGGCCTGCTGGGCCCGCCGGATCACGTCGTTGACCTGACGGGTCGGGATGCGCGTGTGGTAGGCGTCGATCGAGTTCTCGAGCGCCGGCAGCAGCCGGTGCACGCCCCGGCCGGTGAGGGCCGAGATCCGCAGGACGGCCGCGTCGCCGAGGAAGTGCAGCCGCTGGCCCAGCTGGTAGAGCACGTCCTTGCGCTGGTCCTCGTCGAGCAGCTCCCACTTGTTCAGGAGCACCACGATCGGGCAGCCGGCGCCGTCGACCCGCTCGGCCAGCCGCTGGTCCTGGTGCGTGACGCCCTCGGTCGCGTCGATCACGAGCAGGGCGACGTCGGCCTCGTCGACCGCCTTCAGCGCCCGCACCATCGAGAAGTACTCGGTGCCCTCGTCGATGCGGGACTTGCGCCGCATGCCGGCGGTGTCGACGAAGCGGAGCGGCCCGATCTCGGTCTCGACGACCGTGTCGACGGCGTCGCGGGTCGTGCCGGGCATGTCGTGGACCACGGCGCGGTCCTCGCCGATGAGCCGGTTGAACAAGGTCGACTTGCCCACGTTCGGGCGACCCACGAGGGCGACGGAGATGACGCCCTCGCCCTCCTCCATGTCGGACTGCTCGGGCTCGGGCTCCTCCTCGGGCAGCTCGTCGACGATCACGTCGAGCAGGTCGCCGGTGCCACGGCCGTGCAGCGCCGAGATCGGGACGGGCTCGCCCAGCCCGAGCGCCATCAGCTCCCAGATGAGGGCCTCGTGGCTGGTGTCGTCGACCTTGTTCGCCAGGACGTGCACCGGTCGGTCGAGCGCCCGCAGCAGGTTGGCGACCTGGGCATCCTCCTCGGTGACGCCGACCTTGGCGTCGACGACGAACAGCACGACGTCGGCGTCCTTGATCGCCAGCTCCGACTGGTTCGAGACCTTCTTGTCGAGGTCGGACCCGCCCGCCATCCACCCGCCGGTGTCGACGAGCAGGAAGGGGCGGCCGCGCCACTCGGCCTCGACCTCCTTGCGGTCGCGGGTGACGCCCGGCTTCTCCTCGACGATCGCCACCCGCTTGCCGAGGATCCGGTTCATCAGCGTCGACTTGCCGACGTTCGGTCGGCCGACGATCGCAACGACGGGCAGGTCAGCCACGGGGGCCTCCGGTGACGGGCTCGGCGACCGCCGGCGCAGGTTCGGGTCCGAGCAGGGCCCGGCGCAGCGCCACCCCGTCGGTGGGGACGACCTCGACCCGGCGAGGCAGGTCCTCGGGCCGGGTCCCGTCGAGGAAGGCGCCCCGGGACAGGCAGACGTCGGGCAGCAGGTAGCGGTGCCCGGCGGGCTCCGCCTCGAGCGCCCGGGCGACGTCCTCGCCGACCATCAGGCCGGCCACGCCGATGTTGCCGCCGAACCACCGGTTCTCGACGGGCACGATCCGCACCCCGGCGCCGGCCAGCCCGCCGCGACCCGCCGCCGCCAGCACGTCGTCGAGCAGCGGGGCCAGGACCCGGGCGCCGTAGGCGCCGGTCAGGATGCCGACCGGGGCGTCGGCGGCCGGCCGGCGGGCGCCGAGCGAGACCGAGGTCGCGCCGCCACCGTCGGCGGGCGCGGCGGGCGCGCTGGACGCGACTGCGCCGCAGCCACCGTCGGTACGCGGCGCCCGGTAGCCGTCGGCCGGCGCGCCGTCGACCCACGAGAAGAACCCGGGCTGCACGCCGATGCCCTCGCCGGCCCGCCCGCCCAGCTCGGCCTCGAACGCGCGCGCCATGCCGATGCCGTCCTCGTGCATGCCGAAGTCGCCGTAGGTCGAGGCGTCGGGGAACGGCCGGTCGGCGAGCAGGTAGTACTCGTCGGCGGCGAACACCATCCGGTGCCCGAGCGTGGCCAGGAACACCTCCTGCCAGCGGTCGACGACGTCGACGACGGCCTGCGCCTCGGCCACCGTGTGGGGCCGCATGCGGGGCTCCCGGTTGTGGGCGCTGACGCCGAGCGGGACGACCGCCACGTCGGCCAGCTCCGGGTACTCGTCGAGCACGCCGCACAGGGTCCGGTCGAGGACGTCGCCGTCGTTCAACCCCGGGCACACGACGATCTGGCCGTGCACCTCGACGCCGTGGTCGAGCAGGGCCCGCAGCCACCGCAGGCTCGTCGCGCCGCGGCGGTTGCGCAGCAGCTCGACCCGGACGTCGGGGTCGGTGGCGTGGATGCTGACGTACAGGGGCGACAGGCCCTCGACCAGCACCCGCTCGAGGTCCGCCTCGGTGAAGCGGGTCAGCGTCGTGAAGTTCCCGTACAGGAACGAGAGCCGGTAGTCGTCGTCCTTCAGGTACAGGCTCCGACGCATCCCGGGCGGCAGCTGGTGGATGAAGCAGAACTCGCAGTGGTTGTCGCAGGTGCGCACCTCGTCGAAGACCGGCGAGTCCACCTCGAGGCCCAGCGGCTCGCCGTGCTCCTTCGAGATCTCGACGCTCAGCTCGATGCCGCCGCGGCGCAGCTCCAGCTCCACCTCGGCCTCGTCGGACAGCACGCGGAACTCGATGACGTCCCGCAGCGGGCGTCCGCCGATCGCGACCAGCTCGTCCCCGGGCGCGACGCCGCCCTCGGCGGCCGGGGATCCGGGCGCGACGGCGACGACGGTGGCGAGGGACACGGCCGACCATGGTACTTGCCGACGACCTATGCTCCCGGGCGGCGGATGAGCTGAGGGGGTGCCCGGTGGGCGAGGTCGATCTGATGGTTGCGATGGGCGCGTGCGGACAGCCGCACCGGACCGCGAGCCGACGCCGTCGGCGGGCGTTCGCCACGGCTGCCGTGGCCGCGCTGGCGCTGCTGGCCGCCGCCTGCGTGCCCGAGCCCCCGGCCCCGGCCACGGGAACGAGCCCGAACGACGCGCCGAGGGCGTCCGAGGCCGCGTACACCGAGCTCGGCCCCCACGAGGTGGGCGTGACCACGCTCCAGCTCGCCGACCGCTCGGTCGAGGTCTGGTACCCGGCCGACGCCGCCCAGATCGGCGACACGCCGGCCGAGGCGTACCACATCCGCGACTTCGTGCCGCCGAGCTTCGACGCGCTGATCCCGCCCGACGTGGACCCGCCGTTCCAGACGATCGCCCACCGCGACGTCCCGGCCGACGACGCGGACGGCCCGTATCCGCTGGTGCTGTTCTCGCACGGCTTCGCCAGCTACCGGCTGCAGTCCACGAAGCTGACGACGCACCTCGCGTCCTGGGGCTTCGTCGTGATCTCGCCCGACTACCTCGAGCGTGGCCTCGGCAGCGTGCTCGGCGAGGGCCCGGCCGTCTCCCGCCCCGACACCACGATCGCCGACGAGGCGATCCAGGCCGTGAAGGCGCAGGACGCCGCGCCCGACAGCGTGCTGTCGGGCATCGTCGACTCCTCGAGCGTGTACCCGGTCGGCCACTCCGCCGGCGGTGGCACCTCGATCCGGCTGCTGGCCCGGCCCGACGTGCACTCGGCCATCCCGCTGAGCGCCGGCGTCTCGCTGCTGAGCATCGTGCAGGGCACCGCGCCCGCCCTCCCGGCCGACAAGGCCGTCATGTGGCTCAGCGGCATCCAGGACGGCGTCGCGTCGATCGACGGCGTCCGCACCGGCTACGACTACACCGCCGGGCCCAAGAGGCTCCTCGAGCTCGACGGTGCGGGCCACAACAACGCCTTCTCGGACATCTGCGAGATCGGCGGCGGCGGTGTGATCGCCTTGGCGCTCGCCACCGGCCTGCCGCTCCCCGACTTCCTGCTGCAGCTCGGCAACGACGGCTGCCCGACGCCGCCGTTCACCGACTCGCCGGTGCTGTGGCCACAGGTCGCCCACCTCGTGACAGCGGAGCTGCGGTACCGCTCCGGGCTCGACCCCGAGCCGGTCGGGTTGGGCGACGGCGTCCTGGCGTCGCTGCCGAACGTCGCCACCTACCGCCACGCGCCCTGACACCCGGCCGGTCCGAGTCGGCCAGGGCAGGGCGCGCTACCCCAGCCGGCACGGCGGCGGGCGCGGCGCCCCGTAGGCTCGTGACGTGACCGACACGACCACCGAGGACCCCGGCGCGCCGCCGAGCGGGGGCGTCGACCTGGTGCTCCTGGCCGCGCCCCGCGGGTTCTGCGCCGGCGTCGAGATGGCCATCAAGGCCCTCGCCTGGATGGTCCGCGCCTTCGACGGGCCCGTGTACTGCTACCACGAGATCGTCCACAACCAGCAGGTCGTCCAGCGCTTCCGGGAGCAGGGCGTCGTCTTCGTCGACGACATCGACGAGGTCCCGCCCGGCCGGCCGCTCATGCTGTCCGCGCACGGCTCGGCCCCCGAGGTCGTGCAGGCCGCCCGGGACAACGGGGGGTTCGTCGTCGACGCCGTCTGCCCGCTCGTGACCAAGGTCCACCACGAGGTGAAGGTCCGGGCCGGCAAGGGGTACTCGATCGTCTACATCGGCCACGAGGGCCACGAGGAGGCGGTCGGGACGATGGCCGTCGCCCCCGAGGCGATCCACCGCGTCGAATCCGTCGCCGAGGTGGACGCGCTCCCCGAGTTCGGCACACCGGTGGCGCTCCTCGCCCAGACGACGCTGTCGCACCGCGACTGGGCCGACGTCGCCGAGGCCACCACCGAGCGGTTCCCCGACGTCTGGACGCCGGGTCGGAGCGACCTCTGCTTCGCCACCACCAACCGGCAGTCCGCGCTGATGGAGATCGCCTCGCGCTGCGACGCCGTCGTCGTCATCGGCTCGGCGAACTCCTCGAACACCCTCGCCCTGGAGCGCCTGGCGCGTGGCGCCGGCTGCGCCACGGTGCTGCGCGTGAACTCCGCCGGCGAGCTGCCCCGCCGGGCCGACGGCTCGGTCGACCTGCACGGGGTCGTGGGCGTGACCGCCGGGGCGTCGGCCCCGGAGGAGCTCGTCGACCAGGTGATCGTGGCGCTCGACCCGGCCCGCGGCGTCGAGGAGGTCCGCCTCACCGAGGAGGACGAGTACTTCCCTCCCCCGCGCAACCTGCGCGACCTGCTGGTCGCGATCGACGCCGTCGGCGGCCTGGGCCTCGGCGCCGACCCCGACCGGCGCCCGCCGTCGGACGACCGGGCCCTGGCGGCGAGCGCCGTCCTCGCCGACCTCGCCTGACCCCCGTCGGCGCTGCCACTGCGTCGGCCAGTCTCGCAAGAGCACGACGGTCGGCCCGGTTCTGCGCGACGGAACGCAGCGTGTCAGTCTGAGCCGGTGACCGCGCTGCGCCTGTTCCTGCACATCCTGGCCGCGTCCGTCTGGGTGGGCGGCCAGATCGTCCTCGCCGGGCTCGTGCCGACCGCGCGCACGCTCGGCCCCGATGCGCCCAAGGCGGTCGCCGCCGCGTTCAACCGCATCGCCTGGCCCGCCTTCGGGCTCGCGGTGCTGACCGGCCTGTGGAACCTGATGGCGATCGACCTGGGCGACCTCCCGCACCCGTGGGTCGAGCTGCACCTGCTGGCCGTCGTGCTCACCGCGATCGGTGCCGCGGTCCACACGCAGGCGAAGGGCAACAAGGCGATGCTCGCCGTCGGCGGCGCCATGTCGTCGCTCTTCGCCGTGGCGGCCATGTACCTCGGCGTGCTCGTCACGACCAACGTCGGCTGACCGCGACCGGCGGTCTGCTGCGGCGGCTCGGCCTCAGCGGACGCTGTCGTAGAGCGACTGCAGCACGTCGCGCAGGTGCTCGGTGTTGTCCGACACGGCCCGACGCGGGACGCGCCCGGTCGGAGGGACGTCGGGGTAGATCGGCTCGCCGATCACGACGCGGACCCGTGCCGGGTGGATCATCTTGGCGCCCCGCGGCATGGCTTCGACCGACCCGCCGATGGCGATCGGGACGATCGGCACGCGGTTGCGGCAGGCGACGAACGACGGCCCGTCGAAGAGCTCCTCGACCACGGGCCCGTCCTTGCGCCGGCCCTCGGGGAACATGACGACGGGGTCGCCGCCGGCCACCGCGTCCTCGCAGCGGCGGAGCGCGTCGCGGTCGACGTGCTCGCGGTCGACCGGGAACGAGCCGTTGAACTCGATGAACCGGCCCAGCCACCGCCACTTCCAGACGCTGTCCTTGGCCATGAACCGCACCTCGCGCGGGATCACGGCGGCGACCACGGCGAAGTCGACGTAGGAGCGGTGCACCGGCGCGATCACGTAGGCGACGCCGACCGGCAGCCGGTCGAGGCCCTCGACCTTCAGGCCCCACAGCGGCTTCAGGATCAGCCGACCGATCCCGCGGAAGACCCGGTACGACACGCGCCCCCACTTGGAGATCGGGCGCAGCGGCGCACGATCGATCAGAACCTTGCTCACGTTCCCTCCCCCGTCCGGAGCGCACCGCCGGCGCCGGTCGCGGTCCATCCGCAGCTGGTGGGCAGTGTCACCTCGCCGCGTCCCGGTCGGCCAGTCGCTCCTCCACCATCCCGGCGATCACCTCGACGACCTCGTCGATCTCGAGCCCGGTCGTGTCGACGGTGACGGCGTCGTCCGCCTCGACCAGCGGGCTGTCGGACCGGCCCTGGTCGGCCGCGTCGCGACGGGCGATGTCGGCGGCGACGGTGTCGTACTCCAGATCGGTCATCTCCTTCGCCCGCCGGGCGGCGCGCACCGCCGGGTCGGCGGTCAGGTACACCTTGAGCAGCGCGTCGGGGAACACGACGGTGCCGATGTCGCGGCCCTCGATGACCCCGCCGCGGTGCTCGACGGCCCACACCCGCTGCCGGGTCCGCATCTCCTCGCGCACCTCGGGGTTCGCGGCGACGACGCTCACCGCCCGCGACACCTCGGGGCCCCGGATCTCGACCGAGGCGTCGACGCCGTCGACCACGACGTCGCCATCGGCCACGACGAGGTCGATCGTGGTGGCCAGCGCCGCGACCGGACCGACGTCGACGGGGTCGAGGCCCTGGCGGATGGCGGCGAAGGCGACGGCCCGGTACATCGCGCCCGTGTCGAGGTACTGGAGCGACAGTCGTCGCGCCAGCCGGCGGGCGACGGTCGACTTGCCGGATCCGGCAGGACCGTCGATGGCGATCACGGGGACGTCGCTCGGTTCCACGGGGGGTGATCCTAGGGACGGGCGGACGCGGTCACGCGATCCAGGTCGGTCCAGAACCCCGGATAGGTCTTGGCGGTGCACCCGGGGTCGAGGATGCGGATGCCCTCGGCCCGAAGGCCCAGGAGGGCGAAGCTCATGGCCATGCGGTGGTCGTCGTAGGTCGCCACGTCGCCGGGCGACACCGGTCCTGGCTGGACCGTGAACCCGTCGTCGTCCTCGGTCGCCTCGACGCCCAGCCGGCGCAGCTCGGTGACCACCGCTGCGATCCGATCGGTCTCCTTGCCCCGGATGAAGCCGATGCCGGTCACCGTCGTCGGGCCGTCGGCGAAGACGGCGACCGCGGCCAGCGTCTGGGCGGTGTCGGAGATGTCGGCCATGTCCACGGTGACGCCCCGCAGCGTGCCGGTGGAACGGACGACCACGTCGTGGTCCGACCAGACGACCTCGGCGCCCATCCGCTCCAGCACGTCGATGAAGGCGACGTCGCCCTGCGTGCTCGAACGGCCGAGCCCCTCGATGCGGACCGTGCCGCCCGCGATCACCGCTGCGGCCGCCCAGTACGAGGCGGCGGACGCGTCGGGCTCGACCTCGTAGCGCTCGACCGCCCGGTACCCGCCCGGAGCGACCCGGAGGCTCCGCCAGTCCTCGTCGTGGTCGACCGTGGCGCCGAAGGCGCCCATCACGCCGAGGGTGAGCGCCACGTACGGGACCGAGACGAGCTCGGTCGTGACCTCGACCGTGAGGCCGTCGTCGAAGCACGGGCCCGACAGCAGGAGCCCCGACAGGAACTGGCTGCTCACGTCGCCCGTCACCTGCACGGTGCCGCCGAGAGCGTCCCGGGGCGACGCCGTGATCCGCACGGGCAGGTGGCCCGGTTCGCCCAGCGGCTCGACACCCGCCCCCAGCGCCTCGAGCGCGTCCAGCAGCGCGCCCATCGGTCGGCGCCGCAGCGGGACCCCACCGTCGAGGATGACGGTCCCCCGGGCCAGCGCGGCGACCGGGGCGATGAAGCGGGAGGTCGTGCCCGAGAGCCGCGCGTCGAGGATGGCGCCGTCGAGCGGCGGCCGGCCGCCGCTGCCCCGCACGACCATCGCGGAGCCCCTGCCGTCGTCGGGCACGGGGGTGATCGGGATGCCGAGCGACGTGAGGCAGTCGACCATCGCGGAGGTGTCGTCGGCGTCGAGCACGCCGACCAGCTCCGACGTGCCACGGGCCAGCGCTGCGCACACCAGGGCCCGGTTCGTGACGCTCTTGGACCCAGGAGGCCGGATCACGGCGTCGAGCGGCGCGGTCACCGGCCGGATCGGCATCGGCGCCTCCTCGGCGCCGCCAGTGCGGGCGTCGTCAGCCACCGCTCACGCCAGCTCGTGGGTCGACGCCACGCGGCCCCGACCCCGCAGCGCGTCGACGAGCACGTCGGCCTGCTCGGTCGACACGACGAGCGACAGCAGGCCTCGGCGCTCGCCGGCGGCGTGGACCACCTCGATGTCGTAGACGTTGATCCCGAGCTCGGTCGCCAGCGTGGTGACGGCCGCGAGCTCGCCGGGCTGGTCGGGGATCGCCACGCGGACCTCCGCCAGCTCCTCCGCCGGCGGGGCCCCCGTCGGCAGGTTCCTGCGGGCCACCTGGGCCGCCAGGAGCCGCTCGCGCAGCTCGGTGCCGTCGCCCCGGTCGACGACGTCGCGCATGGTGGCGAGCCGGCCGATCAGGTCGTCGAGCACGTCGAGGATCGCGGTGCGGTTGTCCTCGCAGATGTCGAGCCAGATCCCGGCGTCGCCGGCGGCGATCCTCGTCATGTCCCGGAAGCCACCGGCGGCCAGGCGCAGCAGGGCGGCCTCCTGTTCGGCCCGCTGGGCTGCCAGGCCCATCAGCGTGACGGCGGTGAGGTGCGGGACGTGGGACACGGTGGCGACGAGGCGGTCGTGATCCTCGGGCGCGAGCGTCACCACGTCGGCGCCGAGCGAGCGGACGACGCTGTGCACGAGCGCCTGTGCGGCCGGGTCGGTGGTCTCGGTCGGCGTCAGGACCCAGGTCGTGCCCTCGAACATGTCGGCGCGCGAGCCCGCGACGCCCTGCGCCTCGGAGCCCGCCATCGGGTGCCCGCCGACGAACCGGGAGTGCGGCAGCGCAGCGGCGACCGGCGACTTCACGCTGCCGACGTCGGTCACGACGCCGCCGTCGGCCAAGACCGCCCGGGCAGCGTCGGGGACGGCGCCGACCGGCACCGCCACGAAGGTGATCTCGGCGTCCGGGTCGGACCCGAGCGCGTCGAGCGCGCCGGCGTCGAGCGCGGCGGTCGCCCGGGCCGGCTCGCTGTCGGTCCCGGTCACGTGCCAGCCCCGATCGCGGAGCGCCTTGCCGATCGAGGCCCCGATCAACCCAGTGCCGACCAGCCCCGCCCGCCGCGGCGCCGGTGCGCCTCCGGCGCCGGTGTCCGCACCCGTCGGATCGCCCACGGGTCCCGGGCTCACGTCGGGAGGTCGTCGCGCAGGTCCCGGGCGTCCTGCAGGTAGACGTGGTGGAGGTCCGCCCGGGCCCGCTCGGAGTTGAACTGCATGAGCACCCGGATGCACTGGGGCTTGGCGCCCACGATGTCGAGCTCCTGGGCGCAGATGAGCGGCACGTCGCCCATGCCGAGCTGCCGGGCCGCCAGCGCGGGGAAGGCGCTGTGGACGTCGGGGGTGGCCGTGAACAGGATCGAGATCAGGTGCTCGTGGTCGATGCCGTTGGCCTCCAGCATCTCGGTGAGCAGCTCCCGGACGCGCTCGAGCAGGTGCTCCTTCTCGTCGCGGTCGAGCGTGGTCGCCCCGCGGAGGGCCAGCACGGAGGTGGTCGGCACGGCGGCGAGGTTACCCGTCGCCCTCGGCGGGCCCGGAACCCGTTCCCCGCCCCCGATGGCCGCCTCCCGCGCCGCGGCGCCCCGATCGCGGCGCCGCCTCCGACCGGTCCGCCGGGACCGGCGCGGGGCCGGCCGCACGCTCGAGCGCCCGCACCTCGTCCTGGGTCAGCTCCCGCCACTCCCCCGGCCCCAGCTGCGGGTCCCGCAAGGGCCCGATGCGCGTCCGCACCAGCCGGATGACCGGATGGCCGACCGCCTCGCACATGCGCCGCACCTGCCGGTTGCGGCCCTCGTGGATCGTGAGGCGCAGGACGCCGGGCTGGAGCTCCGAGACCTTGGCCGGAGCGGTCATGCCGTCCTCGAGCTCGACGCCCTCCCGGAGCCGCCGCAGGGCGCCGCGACCCGGGCGGCCCTCGACCTCGGCGACGTACTCCTTCTCGACGCCGAAGCTCGGGTGGGTCAGGCGGTGCGTCAGCACGCCGTCATTGGTGAGCAGCAGCAGGCCCTCGGTGTCCATGTCGAGCCGCCCGACCGGGTGGACCCGCGGCTCGGAGGGCACGGTGTCGAGCACCGTCGGGCGACCGTGGGGGTCGGACGCGGTCGTGACCACCCCGGCGGGCTTGTTGAGCAGGTAGTGGACCAGCCCCGGCGCGACGCCGATCGGGGTGCCGTCGACGGCGACCTCCTGGTCCTCGACGCGCACACGGGCGCCGAGCACGGCGACGGCGCCGTCGATCGTGACGCGACCCTCGTCGATCATGTCCTCGCAGACCCGACGGCTCCCGAAGCCGGCGCGGGCCAGGACCTTCTGCAGCCGCTCGCCCTCGTCGGAGGGGTCGCCGGAGCCCTGGTCGCTCACTCGCCGAACGGCGAGGGGCGCTGGCTCGTCGGGTCGTCGGCCAGCGAACCGTCGTCGACCAGGTCGTCGACGGAGATCACGACCTCGTCGGTGATGTCGACGACGCCGTCGTCGACCGACGCAGCGCCCTCGGGCTGCTCGCCGTCGGCGCCCTCGGTCGCGGTCTGGTCGTCCGCAGCCATCGCAGGCTCGTCGGCCTCGGCGCGCAAGCCCTGCTCGAGCAGCTCGACGACGTCGGCGCCCGGGATGAAGTCGCCGAGCGACGGCAGCTCGTCGACCTCGTTCAGGCCCAGCTTCTCGAGGAACAGCGACGTGGTCCCGAACATCGACGGCTGGCCCGGCCCGGGGTCCTTGCCGACCTCCGCGATGTAGCCCCGCTGCTGCAGGGTGCGCATGACGCCGTCGACGTTGACGCCGCGGATGGCCGACACCTGCGCCCGGGAGATCGGCTGCTTGTAGGCGACGATCGCCAGGGTCTCGAGCGCAGCGGCCGACAGGCGGGCCGACTGGCCGCTGAGGACGAAGCGCTCGACGTACGGCGAGAGGTCCTCGTGGCTCTGGAAGCGCCAGCCGCCGGCCACTCGGACGAGCTGGAAGCCGCGCCCGTCCTCCTCGTAGGACGCGGCGAGGCCGGCGAGCAGGTCCTCGACCTGCTGCGGCGAGCGCTCGACGAGCTGCGCCAGCAGCGCGGCCTCGATCGGCTGGTCGGCGACCATGAGCACGGCCTCGAGCGCCCGGCGGGCCTCGTCGCCGAGCGGCGCCAGCTCCGCGGCGGCGTCGCCCCGCTCGGCATCCTCGTGGGCCTCGGCGACCTCGTCGCCCTGCTCGGCGATCTCGCCGGTTTCGGCCGCGTCAGCCGCGACGTCGTCGAGCTCGCCGCCCGCCGCCTCGGGTCGCGCTGCGTCGGTGGCCTCGGCCTCGGGGCCGTCCTCGGTGTGCTCCGCCATCTCAGCCATCGTAGGCATCGACGAGGGCGAGGTCCTCGGCCCCCACGTCGGCCCCGCCGACCCACACGACCTGGATGTCGCCGAAGGTGTCGGGTTGGTCCAGGTCGACCAGGCCCTGCTTGAACAGCTCGAGGATCGCCAGGAAGTGCACGACCACGTCGAGTCGGTCGACGAGCGACGAGGTCAACTCCCGGAACGACACCCGGCGACGGCTCGGGAGCTCGACGCACAGGTCGGCCACCGTGTCGATGACGCTCATCCGGATCGGGGCGACGTGGAACAGGTCGATCGTCGGCTGCGGCTGGGGCGTGATCGCCCGCTGGTACGCGGCCCGCAGCTGATCCGGCGTGACGCCCTCGAGCATGTCGGGCGTGAGGTCCCAGAACCGGTCGTCGGGACCGGCCGTGCGGGGCACCGAGCGGGAGGCGGCCGAGTGCAGCGCCGACAGCATGCCGGCGGCGTCCTTGAAGGTCTTGCACTCCAGCAGCCGGGCGAGGAGCAGGTCGCGCTCCTCCCAGAGCGAGAGGTCCTCGTCGACGTCCACGTCGTCGTCGCCGGGCAGCAGCCGCTTGGTCTTCAGCTCGACGAGGGTGGCCGCGATCAGCAGGAACTCCGTCGCCACCTCGAGGTCGAGGTGCTCCATGCGGTTCAGCTCGGCGATGTAGGCGTCCACGATCGTGGACAGGGAGATGTCGTAGAGGTCGACCTGCTCGCGCAGGATCAGGTGCAGCAGGAGGTCGAACGGCCCCTCGAACACCGGTGTGCTGACGGCGTAGCCCACGGATGGACATCGTAGACCGGATCGGGCCGTCCAAGTCACACGCCTGTCATTTGACCCCGAGTGACCGGACGGGCCCCCTCTCCCACCCGCCCGTTCTGTTCCCGGATCCTGGGGTGTTCAGCCCAGGATCCGGGAACAAAGCGGGTCGGGGTGCGGGGTGGCGGCCGGTACGATCGCCCGCCATGCCCCGCGTCTTCTCCGGCATCCAGCCGACCGGCGACCTGCACCTCGGCAACCTGCTGGGAGCGGTGCGCAACTGGGTCCAGGACCAGCACAGCGCCGACAGCTTCTACTGCATCGTCGACCTCCACGCCCTGACGGTCCCGAAGGAGCCGGGCGAGGTCGGCAGCCGGACGCTCGAGATGGGCCAGACCCTCCTCGCCTGCGGGCTGGACCCCGACGTCTGCACCCTCTTCGTGCAGAGCCACGTGCGCGAGCACACCGAGCTGGCCTGGCTGATCCAGTGCGTCACGAGCATGGGCGAGCTGCGGCGCATGACCCAGTTCAAGGACAAGTCCGACAAGCAGGACTTCGTCTCGGCCGGCCTGTTCACCTACCCGGCCCTGCAGGCGGCCGACATCCTGCTCTACGACACCGATCGCGTCCCGGTCGGCGAGGACCAGCGCCAGCACATCGAGCTGACCCGCGACGTCGCCGAACGCTTCAACGCCCGCTTCGGCGAGACCTTCGTCCTCCCGCAGGCCACGATCCCGCGGGCCGGCGCCCGGGTGATGGACCTGCAGGAGCCGACCGACAAGATGTCGAAGTCGGCCGCCTCCGACGCCGGCGTGGTCTACCTGATGGAGGACCTCGCCGCGACGGCGAAGAAGTTCAAGCGGGCCGTCACCGACTCCGACGGCGAGGTCCGCTACGACCCGGTCGCCAAGCCCGGCGTGTCGAACCTCCTGTCGGTCCTCGGCGCCGTCACCGACCGCAGCCCCGAGGACGTGGCCGAGGCGTACTCCCAGTACGGACCCCTCAAGGCCGACACCGCGGACGCGGTCGTCGAGCTGCTCCGGCCGATCCAGGAGCGGTTCCGGGAGCTCGCCGACGACCCGGCCGGCACGGGCGAGCTGCTCGCCATCGGCGCGGAGAAGGCCCAGAACGTGGCGAGCGACGTGTACGCCCGGGCCGTCGAGCACGTCGGCCTCCTCCCCCGCGCCTGAGCGACCTCGCCCCCGCCGCGCCGACCACCCCGCCCGCAGCCCGCTCTGTTCCACCTTTTCGACGCTCCAACGTCGAAAAGGTGGAACGAAGCAGGCGGTGCGGTGGTCAGAGGGCGCCGTCGTCGGCCTGAACGAGCAGGCGGCCCGCCTCGACGGGCACCGTCCAGCGCTCCTCGGGCTCGTGGTGCTGGGCGGCCCAGGCGACGACGCGCTCGTCGGAGCCGGCCATGCGCAGCAGGTCGGCGCCGAGCTCGGGGTACTGCAGGTACAGCCCGACCTTGCGGGTGAAGCCGCGGGTGTCGGCCCACGAGGCCGCCATGTCGTGGCCGCCGACCCAACCCGACAGCGTCGCGACGGCCCGTCCGTAGGTGCCGAGGCCGGCCACCGACTTGCCGACGTCGTGGAGCAGCGCCGCAGCGACGATCCAGCGGGCCTCGGGGTCGCCGTCGTCGAGGTCCAGCCGGTCGAGGTGGGCGACCACGGTGCGGGCGACGCCGATCGCGTGGCGCCGGTCCACCGGCGCCATCCTCCGGAACGCCGCCGACTCGCGCTCGGTCAGCCACCCGTCGGCCCAGGCGGCGTCCTCGTCGGACGGAGCGGACGACGACAGCGAGCCGAAGAACCGTCGGGCCCGGTGGGTGGGCTGCAGCTCGGGACCGCTCACGCGGCCGCCTCCGTGGCGAGTCCGCCGGTCACGACGCAGCTCCCGAGGTCGACCGGGCCCGCGCCCTCGGGTGGGCGTCCCGGTAGGCCTGCAGCAGCCGGTCGGTCGCCACGCGGGTGTAGATCTGCGTCGTGCTGACCGAGGCGTGGCCCAGCAGCTCCTGCACCGTCCGGATGTCCGCGCCGTGGTCGAGCAGGTGCGTGGCGCACGAGTGGCGCAGCACGTGGGGGCTGATCTCGGCGGTCAGCCCGGCCGCGGTCGCCCATCGACGGATGACGCCCCACGCGGCCTGGCGCCCGAGCCGGCGACCGCGCAGGCCGAGGAAGACGGCGTCGGCGGCGTCGCGGTCGGCCGGCCGCTCCCCCAGCAGCACCGGTCGACCGCGGTCGAGGTAGTCGGCCAGGGCGGAGAGCGCGGGCCGGCCGATCGGCACCAGGCGCTCCTTGGAGCGCTTGCCGAGCACCCGGGCGAACGCGCTGTCGACGTCGAGGTCGCCGAAGCGGAGCCCGCACGCCTCGGAGACCCGGATGCCGCTCGAGTACAGGAGCTCGAGCAGCGCCCGGTCCCGCAGGTTGGCGGCGTCGGCGGTGGCGTCGCCCGTCGGCAGCTCGCAGGCCGAGCCGACGGCGTCGAGCAGGGCCTCGACCTGCTGCTCCGACAGCGCCCGCGGCAGGGCGGAGGGCCGGCGCGGCGTCTCGATCGCCGCGGTCGGGTCCGCGGGGGCGAGGCCCTCGGCGGCGAGGAAGCGGTGCAGCGACCGGACGGTCCCTGCGACGCGGATGACCGACGACGTGGCCAGGCCCCCGGCGCGCAGCTCGGTGACGAAGTCCTGCACGTCGTCCTCGCCGACGCCGTCGACCTCGAGTCCCCGATCGGCCAGGAAGGCGGCGTAGCGGCGGAGGTCCTGGCGGTAGGCGCGCAGCGTCAGGTCGGACCGGCCCTTCTCGACGGCGAGGTGGGTGAGGAACGGCGCGGCGGCGACCGGCACCCCGTCGCGGTCGACCTCGGGCGGTCCGTCCAGGCCCACGTCGCCACCCGTGCCGCCCGCACCCCCGCCCGTCCGGGGGGCAGTCCGAGCGCTCACGACGTCGCGGTCCCGGCCTCCACCGCCCGAAGGGCGAGCAGCAGGCCGATCACGGTCTTGCCGTCGGAGATCTCGCCCGAGGCGATCATCGCCGGCGTGTCGGCGAGCGGCACCCGGACCTCCTCCATGTGCTCCTCCTCGACGCCCTGGAGGTCGCGCTCGGTCTCGACGAGCCCGGTGCCGAGGAACACGTGGCTCTCCTCGTCGCAGAAGCCGACGGAGTTGTGGAACACCACGAGGGGCACGAGCTGCGACGGCACCAGCCCGACCTCCTCGGCGAGCTCGCGCCGGGCGGTCTCCTCGGGCGGCTCGTCGGCGACGTCGCGCTTGCCCGCCGGGATCTCGAGCAGGAACCGGTCGAGCGGCGCCCGGTACTGGCGCACGAGCACCACGTCGCCGTCGTCGGTCAGCGGGACGACGGACACCGCGCCCGGGTGGCGGACGACCTCACGGTCGAACTCCTCGCCATCGGGCCCGCGGAACGTGGACCGGTACACGGAGATGGCGTGGCCCTCCACGAGCAGCTCGTCGTGGAGGTGCGTGAACCCCTCGTCGCTCACACCTGGCCGCGGGCCGCGCCGCTGTGCGCCGGGTCGGCGACCGAGCCGCCGTTCGTGCTGGACCCGCCGTTCGTGCTCGACCCGCCGTTCGTGCTCGACCCGCCGTTCGTGCTCGACCCGCCGTTCGTGCGGGCTCGGCCGTCGCCGTCCTCGAGCCGGATCAGCTGCGGGTTGCGCCCCTCGGCCCGCTCGAGCGCGGCGCCGATGAACCCGTCGAAGAGCGGGGCCGGCCGGGTCGGCCGGCTCATGAACTCGGGGTGGGCCTGGGTGCCGACCCAGAACGGGTGGCCCTCGAGCTCGATGAACTCGACGAGGCGGCCGTCGGGGGACGTGCCGGACGCCCGGAACTCGGTGCCGTCGAAGCGGCGGCGGTACACCGGGTTGAACTCGTAGCGGTGGCGGTGGCGCTCGGACACCACCTCCTTGCCGTACAGCTCGGCCACCTTGGAGCCGGCGTCGAGCTGCGCGATGTAGGCGCCCAGCCGCATCGTGCCGCCCTTCTCGGTGACGTCGCGCTGGGAGTCCATGAGGTCGATGACCGGATGCGGCGTGGTGGGGTCGAACTCGGTGGAGTTGGCGCCGGTCAGGCCGAGCGCGTTGCGGGCGAACTCGATCGTCATCACCTGCATGCCGAGGCACAGCCCGAGGCAGGGCAGCCCGTGCTCGCGGGCGTAGCCCGCCGCCGCGACCTTGCCCTCGACGCCCCGCTCGCCGAAGCCGCCGGGGATGACGATGCCGTCGAGGTCCCGCAGCTTGTCGTCGGCGAGCAGGCCCTCGACCTCCTCGGCCTGGATCCAGCTGATCTGCACGTCGGCTCCGTGGTGGAACCCGGCGTGCTTCAGCGCCTCGACGACCGAGAGGTAGGCGTCGGGGAGGCTCACGTACTTGCCGATGATGCCGATGCGCGTCGGCGCCGTGGCCTCGCTCACGCTGCGCACGAGCCGCTGCCACTCGGACATGTCGGGCTCGGTGCCGTCGAGGCCGAGGATGTCGCACACCACGGTGTCGAGCCCCTCGTCGTGCATGACGAGGGGGATGTCGTAGAGGCTGCTGGCATCGGCGGCGTTGACGACGGCCTGGATCGGCACGTCGCACAGCGCCGAGATCTTCCGCTTCAGATCCGACGAGATGGCCTCCTCGGAGCGGCAGACGATCGCATCGGGCTGGATGCCCCGGCTGCGCAGCTCGGTGACCGAGTGCTGGGTCGGCTTGGTCTTCTGCTCGCCCGACGGGCCGATGAACGGCACGAGCGTGACGTGCACGTAGCAGACGTTCTGGCGACCGACGTCGAGGCGGAACTGCCGGATGGCCTCGAGGAACGGCAGGATCTCGATGTCGCCCACCGTGCCGCCGACCTCGGTGATCACGACGTCGGTGCCGTCGACGGCGAGCCGGGAGATGCGGCGCTTGATCTCGTCGGTGATGTGCGGGATGACCTGGACGGTCTTGCCGAGGTACTCGCCGCGGCGCTCGGCGGCCAGGACCGACTGGTAGATCGACCCGGTCGTGGCGTTCGAGTCCCGGGTGAGCTCCTCGTCGATGAAGCGCTCGTAGTGGCCCAGGTCGAGGTCGGTCTCGCCGCCGTCCTTGGTGACGAACACCTCGCCGTGCTCGAACGGGTTCATGGTGCCGGGATCCACGTTGATGTAGGGATCCAGCTTCTGCATGGTGACCCGCAGACCCCGAGCCTTCAGCAACCGTCCCAGGGACGAGGCCGTGAGGCCCTTCCCGAGACTGGATGCCACGCCGCCGGTCACGAAGATGTGCTTGGCCACAACTGCTCCTGGGTCGTTTGGTCGAGGCTATCGCGGACCTCGCGCCCCGGACGCGGAGCCCGCCGCGATCGCCGCCGTTGCAGGGCGTGACATCTGACCGGACCCCGCCGACGTCGCTCCCTATGCTCCGCGGATGGGCCGAAGCACGATCCCGCCGTCCGTCGCGGCCGCCGTCGCCGCGCTCGCGCTGCTGGTCGGCGGCTGCAGCTCCGACGACCCCGCCGAGGGCGACGACGCCGGCACGTCGAGCACCACCACCACCGAGACCGCCGCGCCGGCGGCGAGCACGGTGTCGGCGCTGCTCGCCCTCGACCGCCCGCTGGTCCTCGCCCACGCGGGCGGCGACGACGTCCACCCGCACGACACCCCCTACGGGTTCGACCGGTCCGCCGAGGCCGGCGTCGACGCTCTCGACATGGACGTGCAGCTCAGCGCCGACGGCGTGCTCGTGGTCCAGCACGACGACACCGTCGACCGCACGACCGAGGGCAGCGGCGAGGTCGGCTCGATGACCTACGACCAGCTGCACGCCCTCGACGCGGCGTACTGGTTCACCGAAGGCTGCACCTGCACGGACCGCCCCGACGAGGAGTACGTGCTGCGGGGCGTCCGCACCGGCGAGGTGGACCCGCCCGAGGGATCGGAGCCCGACGACTTCGCCATCACCAGCTTCGAGCAGATCGCGGCGGACCACCCCGACCACGTGCTCAACATCGAGATCAAGGGCGAGGCGCCCGAGGCGATCCCGGCGGCCGAGGAGCTGGCCCGGCTGGTCCGGGAGATGGACCTGACCGACCGGGTCGTCGTGACGGCCTTCGACGACGCCGTCGCCGAGGCGTTCGCCGCCGCCGCCCCCGGTGCCGCGATCACCCCCGGGCTCGGGGCCACGACCGCCTACGTGCTGCAGGGGACGCTGCCCCCCGCCGGTCGCACGATCCTCCAGGTGCCGCCCGAGTTCGAGGGCATCGAGGTCGTCACCCCCGACATGGTCGCCAGGGCGCACCGCGACGGCCTGGTCGTCTGGGTCTGGCCGAACGACGCCCGCTGGGAGACCACCGACGGCTACGGCCAGCTGCTCGACATGGGCGTCGACGGCCTCAACGCCGCCGACCCGGCAACCGCCGTCGACGTCGTCGCCGCCCGCACCTGAGCGCGCCACCCGAGGGCTCAGCCCTGGGCGCCGTCGACCGGGTGGGCCCGCAGCGAGCCGAGCCGGTCGAACCACCGCAGCGGCCCGACCGAGTCGATCACGGTGCTGAACGAGACGACCTCGCTGAGCAGGTTGAGCGCGAGCACGACCGCGAGGACGAGCCACCGGGCCCACGGGTCGGGCACCGCCCACAGCGCGGCGAGCCCGCACACCGCCCCGAGCGGGTTGGCCCCGGCGTCGCCGAGCATGGCCCGCTCGCGGAGGTCGGGGGCGAGGAGGCCGAGGCCTGCGCCGATCGCCACCGCGGGCATGAACAGGATCGAGTCGCGCACGACCAGCGCCAGGGCGACGAAGGCCACGGCGGTGAACTTCGTGGCCCGGCCCGGGGCCCGGTCGAACAGGTTCCCGAGATTGGCGGCCAGCGCCACGATCGCCCCGTCCCGCAGCAGACCGAGGATCGTGCCGGTGTCCTGGGCGAGGAACGGCGTGTCGCTCTGCATCACCGACACCGCCACCACCCCGACGGCGCCGCCGCCGACGAGCTTGATCATCCCCGACGTGACGCGACCCCGGCGCAGCGCGCCGACGTGGCTGCGGAACCCACCCGACTGGCCGACGCCGGCCACGTCGTCGAGCAGGCCGAGCAGCGCGAACCCGATGACGAGGATGAGCGTCGTGGAGCTCAGCTGGTCCCACGAGTACCAGGCGTCCTCGGCCGCCAGGACCAGCCGCACGATCGCCACGACGAGCAGCACGGTCACGGGGATCACCACGCCGATGGCGGTGTACAGGGTGGCGCCCCGGTAGTTCGTCCGCTCGAGCGCCGGGACCGCGAACGCCCCCTCGGAGAGCGACCAGATCGCCGCTGCGATCACGGTGCCGACCACCAGGCCGAGGAGGGTCCAGCTCACGCCGGCACCTCGTCGGCCGCGACCTCCTCGGCCGGCGCGTCGGCGCGCTCGGCCGCAGGCGAACGGTCGACCGGGGCCGCCGGCCCGTCGGGGGCCGAGCCCTCCTCGGCGTCGAGCGGGGCCAGGCCGAGCGCGAGGTACGCGGTGTACGGCAGCGCGACGGTCAGCATCAGCGCCGGGATCGCCACGCCCGAGTCGTTGACCGCCCACGCCAGCAGGCCGAGGGTGAGCCCCGAGGCGCCGAAGGCGCGGAAGCCGGTGTGCTCGGCGTTGAGGCGCCGCATGAGGCGGTTGGGGCGCCAGGTCAGGTAGGCGACGAACAGCAGCGCGATCGGGATCACGAACGTCCACACCGTCGACGTGAGGATGCTGACGTTGGCCTCGAGCTTGCGCTGCAGGATCAACGCGCCGTCTCCGTCGAGCAGCTTCTGGGCGAATCGGCCGAGGTGGGTGCGCGAGTCGACCGGTCTCGCCAGGTCCAGCGCGGCGAACAGTGCCAGGACGCCGATCGTGCAGGCCGCGATGATCGCCACCAGCCGGACGCGGATCCGGATCCCGAGCAGCATGAGGATGCACACGGCGAACGCCGGGATCGACGCCAGCACCCCCCCGACGTCGGAGCCCCAGAACGGGGAGCCGTCGACCACGACGACGACGAGGAAGACCACGACGGCGGCGACGATCCGGCCGCCGTCACCCGAGTCGGGGCGGCGCCGCCGCGAGATCTCCCACCCACCGGTGACCAGCACCAGCGACGAGATCGTGAGGATCGAGAAGGCCTGGTTCCCGTAGCCCGCGAAGCGGCCGGCCACGATCGGTGAGTAGCCGAAGATCGTGCTGAGCTGCAGGTTGCCGCCGGTGACGATGTCGACCCCGAGCACGACGACGGCGATGCCGCAGAGGATGACCGGCGGCGCGACCGCGTCGAACCGACCGAGCAGCGCGGCGACCACCGCGAGGAGCACCGAGCCGGCCGCGATCGCCAGGCCGAAGGTGACCACGGAGAACGGGCCGTACGGCAGCAGGCCCGACAGGAACATGGCCGACGGGGTGGCGACGACGGCGAGCGAGCACCACCGCAGGGGCCGCTTCCACGATGCGGCGCGCCCGACCGCCCACATGACGGCGAGCAGCAGCACGACGAGCGTCGCGATGAACGCGACGGTGATCGGACCCGTCGCCTCGTCGCGGAACAGCGCCCGCTCGTCGTCGCGGACCATCGTGTCGATGCGGTCCGACAGCGACGTGCTCTGCGGTGCCGCGACGATCGGCGTGTCGTTGACCTCGGTCGGCGGATCGATGTCGTAGGCGTCGAGGATCGTGGGCGCCACGTCGGTCAGCGTCACGAAGCCGTCCCGGCGCGTCGTGGGTGACCGGGCCCAGCCCGGTTCGACGCCGGGGCCCTGCATGCCGAACAGCGTGAGCTGCTCGCCGTCGAGCGGCGACGTCGGCGCCAGCACGAGCACGAGGTCCTGGGCGGGGTCCACGGTGGCGAGCAGCCCGCCGAGCGCCGTGTCGGCCCGCTGCAGCGCGCTGGCGAACTGCTCGTCGCCCTGCCGGGCGGTGCTCTCCACCCGCGCCTCCTCGGCCCGCTCCAGGTCGGAGAGCTCGACGAACTGGAGGTCCGCCGCGTCCCAGCCCCTCCGGACCGAGGCCAGCAGGGCCTCCTGGTCGGTGCGCACCCCGAACGGCGCCAAGGGGTCGGCCACCAGCAGCGACGAGGACACATTGCCGACCGCGACCTGGCCGTCGCGGGTCATGGCGGCGAGCGCGACCTCGCGTTGCGGCGGTGCGTCGGTCAGCCCGGTGTCGGCGTTGCCGACGGCGCCGGTGGCGTGGCCCTCGTCGGCGAGCGCCGAGGCCAGAGCGCCCGGCGCGGAGCCGTAGAGGAGGTCGTCGTTGCGCGCGATCTGCTCGGCGATCGAGAGCACCACCACCTCGCCGTCGGGCACGGTGCCGGTGCGGCGGCGGTAGACCTCGGCCGCCGAGCCGCTCGGCGTCGTCTCGGTCACCTGGGACGCGTCGCCGGCGGTCAGGGGGTCGAACGCGTCGGCCCGGTTCCCCGCGCCGAGGGTGAGGTAGGCGTCGGCGCCGTCGGTGCGGGGGCCGACGGTGCGCGTGCTCATCGACGCGACCGCCGCGCCCTCGAGGAAGCGCGTCAGGTTGGGTGGCCGCTGCTCCCCCACGTCGTCCCACGTGACCCTCGGCAGGGTGACGACCAGCACGCGACGGGGACCGTCGCCGCCGGCGGGGTCCTGGGCGGGCGCAGCCCCGGCCACGGCGGACGGGGCGGTGGCGACCAACGCCAGCAGAGCGCCGAGCAGCAGCAGGCGGCGGTTCACCGGGCCACCCCCGCCAGCTCCTCGTAGACCGTCGCCACGGCGGCGGACAGCTCGGCAGGGTCGAACCGCCGTGCCGCGATCTCCCGACCGGCGCGCCCGGCTGCGGTGGCGGCCGCGGGGTCGGACAGGAAGCGGACGAGGCCGTCGGCCAGGGCCTCGTCGTCGCCGACGGCGGCGACCTGCCCGGCGCGGCCGTCGCCCAGCAGCTCGGTGGCCATGCCGACGTCGGTGGTCACGACGGGTACGCCCAGCTGCATCGCCTCGGCCAGCACGAGCGGGATCGCCTCCCACACCGAGCTCAGCGCGAACACGTCGGCGGCGCCGATCCAGTCCACGGCGTGGGCGTCGAAGCCGACGACGTCGAGCGAGCCCTCGATCCCGAGCTCCCGCCGCAAGGCCTCGAGCGCGGCGCGCTCGGGTCCCTCGCCCACCACCGCCAGTCGGGCGTCGGGCACCTTCGCCACCGCCCGCGCCCACGCCCGGAACATGGTCGGCAGGTCCTTCTGCGGGTGGAGGCGGGCCACGCACGTCACCAGAGGAGTGTCGTCGCTCACGCCGATGGCGGCGCGGACCTCGGTGCGCGTCCGCTCGAGCACCGGCACCGGCGACGCCGGGACGACGATCCGCACGCGATCGCGGCGCACGACGCCGTCGAGCCCGGCCGCGATCGCCGTCGTTGGGGCGATCACGCGGTCGGCCCGGGCCAGCACCGCCCGCTCGAGGCGCTGCTGGGCCCCGACGGTCCGACCGGCGGACTGCTCCAGCACCACGTTGTGGACGGTGACGACCAGCGGTCGCGACGGCCGGCCCCGCAGGGCGACCCAGGCCGCCTTCAGCCCGTGGGCGTGGACGACCTGCGCCGGCCCGCGCCACGGCCGGAGCGCTCGGCGCGCGGCGATCAGCGAGGACGGCGACAGCCCGTCGGGGACCGGGACGACGCCGGCCTGCGGGCCGAGGCCGTCGAGCACGCCCGCGGGCCCGACCACGGGCGCGTCGATGCCCAGCGCCTCGAGCTGGCGCGCCAGCGTCGCCACGTGCACCCGGATCCCGCCGGTCGACGGGCCGAGCAGCTGCAGCGTGCGCATCACGACGCCCCCGCCGGCACCCGGCCGGGATCGCCGCCGAGCGACCGCAGCGCACGGGAGGGGCTGGGTCCGCCGAGCAGCCGGAGCACCACCAGCAGCAACCCGGCCAGGACGGCGCCGCCGGCGACGCAGAGGACGACGGCGACAGCGACGCCGGGCTCGGGCAGGGCGCGCACCGCGGCGTAGACCGCGACCGACGCCACCACCGTCGCCGCCAGGTCGCGCAGCACGGGCGCTGCGACGGTCGGGATGCGCGAGCCCGAGCGGTGCACGCGCGACCGGACCGCCGCCGCCAGCACGGCCGCGCCGACCAGCTGCGCACCGCCGTAGCCGGCGCCGAGCGCCGTGATGCGGTCGACGTCGGGCACGACCGACACGAGGACGGCCATCACCAGCGTCCCGAGCACGGCCACGCCCACGTTCACGATCGTCGGCGTCCTCGTGTCCTGGTACGAGTAGGCGACGCGGGTGAGCAGGAGCATGAGGGCGAAGCCCGGCACGCCGATGGCGAAGCCGGCCACGGCGCCCGACACCTCGACCACCCGGTCCGAGGCGTTGCCGAGCGCGACGACGTGCGCGATCGGACCCGAGAGGGCGACCAGCGCGCCCGCCGACGCGATCGTGAACAGGCACACCGACCGGACGGTCCGCCCGACCTCGTCGCCGAACTCGCCCCACTGCTGCTTGCGGGCGAAGCGCGTCAGGTCGGGGAACGCCGTCGTGAACACCGGCACGGCGAAGAGCGACACCGGGAGCATGAAGAGCACGTAGGCGAGCTGGTACACGACGACGCCGCCCTCGCTGCCGTTGGCCAGGTACAGCACCGCCACGAGCAGCGCCTGGGACGCCCCGAGGAAGCCGGCCGCCCACGCCCCCTGCCGGGCGAGGCGGCGGAGGATCGGGTGGCGGAAGCGGAACGACGGGCGCAGGTGGAACCCCTCGCGCCAGGCCGCGACGACCGGGACCGCGCAGAACGCGACCACCCCCAGCAGGGTGCCGACGGCCAGCACGAGCTTCTCGGGCGTCGTCAGGTCGAGGGACGGCGCCTGGCCGTCGCGCATGGCCCCGAAGAGGAGGTACGTGCCGATCACCACGACGTTGTTGACCGTCGGGGCGAACACCGGCTGCCAGAAGTGGCCCGTGGCGTTGAGCACCGCGGCCGCCACCATGCTCGCCGCGTAGAAGAGGACCTGGGGCAGGAAGAACCACAGGAGGAACGTGCCGAGCTGCACCTCGGCGGCGCGGATCGCGGCGTCGTCCACGCCCGACACCAGCAGCTCCATGATCCATGTGCCCGCCAGCAGGCCCGCGGCGACGACCGCGGCGAGCAGCGTCAGCATGGCGCCGAGCACGACGCCCGCGGTCTCCTCGGCCTCGCGGTGGGTGTGGCCGTCGACCGCGTCCACCATGATCGGGATGAGCACCGACTGCAGGACGCCGGCGGCGAACAGCTCGAAGAGGATGTTCGGGATCGTGTTGGCGCTCTGGTAGGTGTTGCCGAGGTACGACGTCCCGAGGACCGCGGCGACGACGACGATCCGGGCGAAGCCGCTGGCGCGGCTCACTGCGGTGAACACGGCCATCACGGTGGCGTTGCGGTTGCGCGCCGCCACGACCTGCTCCGCGCCGGCGCCGCCCGGGGCTCCGGTGCCGGGGGCGTCCGGTCCCGCGGCCGGGACGGCCGCGTCGTCGGCCGTCACGAGGCCGGGACGGTCGGGAAGGGCGCGGTGGCGCCCGTGCCCGTCCCGTAGTGGCCCACCCGACCGGTGTCGCGCTGCTCGGCCACGGCGTACACGGCGGCGATCCGTCCGAACGCCTCCTCGAGGTCGTCGACCGTGCTCAGCGCGTCGGCGACCTCACCCCCGCGCAGCGACTCCACGAGCGATCCGCGAGCGGGCTGGTCCGCCGTGGTGGTCGTCGCCTCGCCCGTCGGCCGGGCGGGCCGGGCCTCGGCGACGGTGAGCGTCCGCGGGGCCCGGTCGGCCTCGGCGGTGGCGAGCGGTGCGAGCACCGCGTCGGGGTCCTCGTCGGCGCCGCCGATCAGCACGTACCGGAAGCCCGACCCGAGGGGGAACCGGGACTCGCCGCCGGTGTCGGTGTCGGCGACCGTGAGCATGCCGAGATCGGAGAGCGCACCGATGTAGGCGCGGGCCTGCTCGGCGTCGGTCGGCGTGGGCACGATCGCGGCGTCGCCGGTCGGGGCCTGCGTCGTGGTCGAGTCCGACGCCTCGGGCGGCACCGCCGACAGCAATGCGAGCGAGACGCCGAGGTCGGTCGCCAGGCGCGTGCGGACGTCGGCGGCGTTCCCGCGCAGGCCGAAGCGCTGTCGGGCCGCGGCCAGGTCGGAGTCGGCCGGGTCCGTCAGCGCCGGCTGGAGGCGAACCGTCCCCGCGAGGTCGGCGCCGGCCGCACCGAGCGACGTCCGGGTGTCCTCCACGAGGTCGCCGCTGACGCCCTCGGTGGCCAGGACCACGACGGGGACGTCGGTGAGCCGGTCCGCGAGCGCCTCGCTCCCCTCGCCCGCCAACGCCGCCGCCTGGCTGTCGGACTGGCCGAGCTGGTCCCGGGTCGCGTCGAGCTCGACGCCCCGGCGCCGGTAGCCCTCGTCGAGGTCGTCGACGCGCCCTCGCAGGGAGTCCACCGTCGCCCGGTCCACGAACGACGCACCCATCGCGACCCCGACGCCGAGCGCCAGGAACACCGCGACCAGGCTGATCAGGTGGAACCGGAAGTTGATCACTGGACCTCGTTCACGTCGGCACGGCCCCGGCTCATATGGGCACCGGGAGGGACACCACGCCGGTGAGCAGCACCCAGTTGGCGCGGATGAGCAGTCGGATCGGCTCGCTGATGAGGATGACCACCCCCATCGCGAACAGGGCGGCGAGGACGAGCAGCAGCAGGTCGCGCTTGCGGACCCGGCCCTGGTAGAGCCGGCTCACGCCCTTCGCGTCGACGAGGATCGGACCCACCTTGATCCGGGTGACCATCGTGGAGGCCATGCCGGCCCGGCCCTTGTCGAGGAAGTCGACCATCGAGGTGTGGGTGCCCACCGCGACGATCAGGTCGGCGCCCTTCTCGTAGGCGAGCAGCATCGCGATGTCCTCGCTCGTGCCCGACGCGAGGAAGAGGTGGTGGTCGAGCCCGAGCTCGGTGAGCCGCTCGGCCCCCGGAGCGCGACCGTCGCGGTAGGCGTGGACGACCAGCGCGGCGCCGCACCGCAGCGCCTTCTCCGACACGGAGTCCATGTCGCCCACGATCACGTCGGGGGTCACGCCCTCGTCGAGGAGGGCGTCGGCGCCGCCGTCGACCGCGACGAGGACCGGTCGCATCTCGCGCAGGTAGGCGGTCCGGCGGAGCAGGCCGAGGTCCTCCTTGTAGCCCGCGCCACGCACGACGATCAGCACCTGCCGGCCCGTCCAGTCCTGGTCGAGGTCGGGCAGCCGGAGGTCGTCGTCGAGCAGGTCGGTGTTGTGCTCGAGGTACTCGACGGTGTTCTCGACGAAGCGGTTGAGCTCGACGCCCAGCGTGGCGCGACTGCGCTCGTGGATCTCGAGGATCGAGGCCTCGCTCTGACGGGTCCCCGTGGCGATGACGGCGCCGTCGACGAGCACCACGTCGCCGTCGACGGTGACCACGTCGCCCTCGGCGAGGCCGGCCATCACCTCGGGACCGAGCGAGTCGACGACGGGGATGCCGGCGCGCAGCAGGATCAGCGGCCCCTCGTTCGGGTAGCGGCCCGACGACGACGCGGCCACGTTGAGCACCGCCGCGGGTTGCGTGGCCACGAGGCTCTCGGCCGCCACGGTGTCGATGTCCTCGTGGTCGATCACCGCCACGTCGCCCGCGTCGAGGCGGGTCACGAGCTGCTTCGTCCGTCGGTCGAGCCGGGCCCGACCGATCACGGGCACCGTCGACAGGGCGAGGTCCCCGCTCCGGCGGCGGAAGATCCCGGCCATCAGCGACCCCGCTGCTGGGCAGAGGTCGCGAGCAGCTCCTCGGCGTGGTCGCGAGCCGTCGCGGAGTCGGGCTGGCCGGTCATCATCCGGCTCAGCTCGATGACGCGGTCGTCGTCGCCGAGCGCCTCGACGACCGTGAGCGTGCTCGAGCCGTCCGAGCGCTTGGCGACGCGGAGCTGCTGGTCGGCGAACGCCGCCACCTGCGGCAGGTGCGTCACGACCAGGACCTGGCGGTCGGCCGCCAGGCGGGCCAGCGCGGCGCCCACGGCGGTGGCGGCCTCGCCGCCGATGCCGGCGTCGACCTCGTCGAACACCATCACGTCGGGACCGCCGCTCAGCACCAGGCGCAGCGCCAGCATGACGCGGCTCAGCTCGCCGCCGGAGGCGACCCTCGAGAGGCCGCCGAGCGGTGCACCCGGGTTGGTCGCGAGCCGCAGCTCGACCTCGTCGCCCGCGCCCGGGGCGCCCTCCCGGTCGGTCACCGCCACCTCGATCCGGCTGCCGGGCAGCGCGAGGTCGGCGAGGATCGACACGAGCCGCTCGGCCAGCTCCGGGGCGGCGGCGCGCCGGGCCGCGCCGACGCGCCGGCCCTCGGCCTCGACCGCGGCCCGGGCGGCGGCGAGCTCGGCCTCGACGCCGGCGCGCGTGGCGTCGAGCGAGGTGAGCTCCTCGAGCCGCCTGCGGGCCTGGTCGGCGTGGGCGAGCACCTCGTCGAGGTCGTCGCCGTACTTGCGCCGCAGCTCGACGAGGCGGTGCCGGCGCTCGCGGATCTCGGCCAGCCGCTCGTCGTCGGGTTCGATCGACTCGGCGCGGGCGCGCAGCTCGGCGAGCACGTCGCGCAGCTCCGGTCCGGCGGCGTCGAGCCGGACGACCTCGGCCTCGAACGGCGTGCGGTCCCGCAGCGCCTCGGCCGCCGCGGCGAGGCCGTCGAGCACCCCGCCCTCGGCCCCGAGGGCCTCGAGCGCGGCGGCCGCGGCCTCGCGGTGGGCGACGGCGTCGGAGAGGGTGTCCTCCTCGGAGGACAGGTCCTCCTCCTCACCGGGGCGGGGGTCCACGGCGTCGATCTCGTCGATCTGGTACCGCAGCAGGTCGATCTCCCGGGCCCGGACGCGCTCGTCCCCGCCCAGCTCGTCGAGCCGGTGCTCGAGCGCGGTGACCGCGGCCCGCGCCGCTCGGAGCGGACCGGTGTCGATGCCGGCGAAGCGGTCGAGCGCGTCGCGCTGGTGCCGGGCCTGCAGCAGCGCCTGCTGGGCGTGCTGGCCGTGCACCTCGATCGAGCGGCCGCCCCGCTCCCCGAGCAACGCAGCGGTGGTGAGCTCGCCGTCGACGTAGGACCTCGACCGCCCCGACGCCGGGACGACCCGGCGCAGGACCCACTCCGCCTCCAGGTGACCGTCTCCCTCGGCCCCGTCGTCGCCCGCGAACAGCCCCTCGACGACGGCCTCGGTGGCGCCGGGGCGGACCCGGGCGGGGTCGGGCTTGGATCCGCAGAGCAGGCCGAGGGCCTCGACGACCATCGTCTTGCCCGCGCCGGTCTCGCCCGTGACCGCGGTCAGTCCGGGCTGCAGCGGGATCCGGGCCTCGGCGATCACCCCGAGGTTCCGGACGGCGAGTTCGACGAGCATGACGGCCCGGAGCGTAGAGGACGCGACCTCACCTGGGGCCGAGGTGGAACTTCTCCCTGAGCACCGCGTGGAAGTCCCGTTCGCCGAAGGTGACGAGCCGTGCCGGACGGTCGCTGGCCCGGCAGCGCACCGAGGCGCCGGGCAGCAGGCGGGCCACGGAGCGGCCGTCGACCGACACGCCCGCCGCTCGGTCGCCGCCCACCCTGACCACGACCTCGCAGTCGGGACGCAGGACGATCGAGCGGTCGAACAGCATGTGCGCCGCCACCGGCGCCATCAGCACGGCGCGGTGGCGGGGGTCGACGATCGGGCCACGGACCGAGAACGCGTAGGCGGTCGAACCTGTCGGCGTCGCCAGGATCAGGCCGTCGGCGACGTAGGACGTGAACGGCCGCCCGTCGAGCGCGACCTCGAGCCGGACGGTGTGGCCCATCTCGGACTTCTCGACCACGACCTCGTTGAGGGCGGTGGACGGCCGCTCCCCCTCGGCGTCGACGACGTGGGCCTCGAGCCGCATCCGCTCCTCGAGCGTGTAGGACCCGGCGAGGAAGCGCTTGAGCGCCACCCGCACGCCGCTCGGCTCGACCTCGGTGAGGTAGCCCAGCTGGCCGAGGTTGACGCCGAGCACGGGCACGTCCTCGGGGGCGGCGAGGTCGACCGCCCGCAGCATCGTCCCGTCGCCGCCGAGGCTGAGCACCAGGTCGGTCCCGACGCAGAGCTCGTCGGACGCCACGCCGAGGTCGGGGTCGCCGATCACGGCGGCGTCCTCGTCGAGGACCCGGACCTCGTGGTCGCGCGCTCGCAGCCACTCGACCGTCGAGCGGGCCAGCTCGCCGGCCCGGCCCCGGTGCAGCACCAGGCCGAACGTGCTCACGTCGCCGCCCCCTCGGGGGCGCCACGCCGGCGGGCGGCCTCGACCGCTTCGTCCACCGCGGCGGCGACCTCCGCCGACGCCGGCACCTCGTCCGCCCCCGCCCGCCTGAGGTGGAGAAGGAACTCGGTGTTGCCGTCGGCGCCGTGCAGGGGCGAGACCATCACCCCCATCATGGCCGCACCCGCGAGCTCGGCCGCGTCCACCACGTCGAGGACCGTGCGGCGCCAGACCTCGGGATCGGTGATCACGCCGCGGCCCCGGGCCACCTCCTGGCGACCGGCCTCGAACTGGGGCTTCACGAGGAGCACCAGCCACCCGCCCGGCGCCGTCGACCCCACCAGCACCTCCATCACGGTGCGCAGCGAGATGAAGGACAGGTCGGCGACGACCGCGTCGTACGGCTCGGCCGCCGTCGGGTCGACGTGGCGCAGGTTGGTGCGCTCGACGACCTCGACCCGCGGGTCGGCGCGGAGCCGCTCGTGGAGCTGGCCGTGGCCGACGTCGAGGGCGGTGACAGCCTCGGCGCCGTGCTGGAGCAGGCAGTCCGTGAAGCCGCCGGTCGACGCGCCGGCGTCGAGCGCCCGCAACCCGGTGGGGTCCAGGCCGAAGCCGTCGAGGGCGCCGGCGAGCTTCTCGCCGCCACGGCCGACGAATCGGGGCGGCGGACCGGCGAGCACCAGCGGTTCGCCCGCGTCGACCATCCGGGCCGCCTTGTCGGCCACCACGCCCGACACGAGCACCTGACCGTCGTCGATCAGCCGGGACGCCGCCGACCGCGACGGCGCGAGCCCCCGGCGGACGAGCTCGGCATCCAGGCGTCGGCGCACCACCCGAGGCTACCGACGTCCGATCGCCCCGCCCCCGCCGTCCCCGCACCCGTTCTGTGATGCTCGATACGTCGATCCGGACGTATCCAGCATCACAGAACGGGTGGGCGTCAGAGGGGTGACGCGACGAGGGCGGCGAGGTCGTCTGCGACCGCCCACGGCTCGGGCCGCACCGGCAGGTCCTCGGCCGCGGTCACGCCGCTCAGGACGAGCCCGAAGCGGGCGCCGAGCGCCACGGCGAGCCCGCCGTCGGTCTCGGGCTTGTCGCCGACCACCACGTCGACGGGCCCGTGCCGCTCGACGATCACCGCCGCCATCGGCGGGTGCGGCTTGCCCGTCACCTCGGGCAGCCGACCGGACGCCGTCGCCACGGCCGCGACGAGCGCGCCGTTGCCCGGCAGCAGGCGGGGGCCGGCGGGCCCGGTGGTCGGGTAGGTGGCGTCGTCGTTCGTCGCCAGGAATCGGGCACCGGATCGGATCGCGTCGGCGGCCATCCCGATCCGCGACCGGTTCCAGTCCTCGAGCGCGCCGACGACGACGGCGTCGACCGACCCGGCCGGTGCGCCGTCGGGGAGGTCCCGCACGTCGGTCGCCGGCAGCCCGCTGCTGCGCAGGTGCGCCACCAACGTCGGGTCGCCGAGCACCAGCACCGACGCCGCACCGGCACAGGCCGACACGACCGCGTCGCCGGAGGTGACCACCGGGCAGTCGGGCACGCCCATCGCCCGCAGGTGGGCGAGCTTGGAGTCGGGCGACATCGCGTGGTTGGTGCAGAACACCACCCTGTCGCCCCGCGCCAGGAGCGCCTCGACGGCCTCCGGGGATCCCGGGACGGGGTCGGGGCCCCGCCAGATCACGCCGTCCAGATCGATCGCCCACAACGCCACGGGCGGCAGTCTCCCGCCCTCGGCACCCGCACCGCACACCCGCCGGCCCGGTCCCGACGGTCGGATCCCCGGGGCAGGCCGTGTTGGCCCGTCGCCGAGCCGCTGTGCGAACCTGTCCCACACGTCGCGCGAGCTGTCGCGCCAGCCTGCAGGAGGACCCTCGTGGACGAGCAGCAGCTCAACAAGATCAAGAACGACCCCGGCTTCATCGCCGCGCTCGACCAGAGCGGCGGCAGCACGCCCAAGGCCCTCAAGCTCTACGGGATCGACGAGAGCGAGTACTCGGGCGAGGACGCGATGTTCGACCTCATCCACGAGATGCGGACGCGGATCATCACCGACCCGGCGTTCAACGGCGAGCGGATCATCGGGGCGATCCTCTTCGAGCAGACGATGGACCGCCAGATCGAGGGCAAGGGCACGGCGGAGTACCTGTGGCAGGACAAGGGCGTCGTCCCGTTCCTGAAGGTCGACAAGGGCCTGGCCGACGAGGCCGACGGCACGCAGGTCATGAAGCCGATCCCCGACCTCGACGCGGTGTGCGAGAAGGCGGTCGGCCACGGCGTGTTCGGCACGAAGATGCGCTCGGTCATCAAGGTGGCGAACGAGGCCGGCATCCGCGCCAACGTCGCCCAGCAGTTCGAGTTCGGCAAGCAGATCCTGGGCCACGGCCTGGTGCCGATCATCGAGCCCGAGGTCGACATCAACAGCCCCTCCAAGTCCGAGGCCGAGAAGCTGCTGAAGGACCGGATCCTGGCGGAGCTCGACGACGTCGACCAGCCGATCATGCTGAAGCTGACGCTCCCCGAGGAGGACGGCTTCTACACCGAGCTCGTCGAGCACCCGAAGGTGCTGCGGGTCGTGGCGCTGTCGGGCGGCTACTCCCGCGACGAGGCGAACGCCCGCCTCGCTCGCAACCCCGGCGTGATCGCCAGCTTCTCCCGGGCCTTCACCGAGGGGCTCTCGGCGCAGCAGTCCGACGAGGACTACACCTCGACCCTCGACGCCTCGATCCAGAGCATCTTCGAGGCCTCGCGGACCTGACCGACGGACCGGCTGCGTGCCCGACGGCGCGCAGCCGGCTCCGCTCACCGGCCGCCTGACGGTGCTCCCAGGCGGGCCGCCGTGAACACCTGGCCCCTGCGCCAACGCGCGACACTGGTGGGCCGCCCCTCCCGGAGCGTGCCGCGCCGCCCGACGACGTCCGTCGAGGCGCCGGCCGCGCCCACGCCGCCCCCATGCTGACGTCAGATCCCGCCACCCGAGACTTCGTCGGCATGACCGACGCCTCGAGCGCCCGGCTCTCGCACCTGCCCGGCCTCGACGGGCTGCGCGGCGTGGCGGTGGTGGTCGTCGTCGCGTTCCACGCCGGGTTCGAGAGGATGGTCGGCGGCTACCTGGGCGTGTCGACGTTCTTCACGCTGTCGGGCTTCCTGATCACGTCGCTGCTGCTCAACGAGGCCCGCCGCACCGACACGGTCGCCCTCCGGTCGTTCTGGGGCCGGCGCTTCCGGCGTCTGCTGCCCGCCGCGCTCGTGACCCTGGCCGCCGTCGTGGCGCTGTTCGGCCCGCTCGTGGCCACCGCCGACCAGCGGCTGACCATGCGCGGCGACGTCCTCGCGTCGCTGTTCGACGTCGCCAACTGGCACGACATCCTCACCGGCAACTCCTACGCCGAGCTCTTCACCGCCCCCTCGCCGGTGCTGCACTTCTGGAGCCTGTCGATCGAGGAGCAGTTCTACCTGTTCTTCCCGCTCATCCTGCTCGGGCTGTGGGTCGCGTCCCGGGGACGGCGGGCCTGGCTCGCCGGCGGACTCGCCACGCTCGCCGTCGCCTCGGTCCTCGAACCGTTCGTTTTCGACATGTCCGACGACCGCATCTACTTCGGCACCGACACCCGCGCCGCCGAGCTCCTCCTCGGCGCCCTCCTCGCGGTCCTGCTCTCCCACGAGCCGTTCCGGCGCCGCCTCGCCCTGCGGCTCCGGTGGCGCAGCACCGCCATCTGGCTCGGCGCCGCCGCCCTCGCCGTCCAGGCCTGGTGGTGGTGGTCGCTGCCGCAGACCGCGTCGTGGCTCTACCGCGGCGGCTTCGCCCTCTACGCGGTCCTCACCTGCACCGTCATCACCGCCGCTGCGCTCCCCTCGGGCCCCATGCGCGCCGTCATGTCGTGGGCGCCGCTGCGCTGGATCGGCGGGCGCTCCTACGGCATCTACCTCATCCACTGGCCGATCTTCCTGACCGTCCGCCAGCTCTGGCCCGACCTCGACCGCTGGACCTCCACGATCCTCGCCGTGTCGATCACCGTGGGCCTGGCGATCCTGTCGTACCGGTTCGTCGAGCAGCCCGTCCGCGCCGGCCGCTGGCCGGCCAAGGGCCGAGCCGTCGCCGCCGGGGCGCTCAGCATGGCCCTCGTCGCCGCCATCGCCTGCATCCCCCTCCCCGTCGACGAGAAGGAGCTGGCGACCGACTTCGACAAGGCGCAGAACAGCTACGACGCCTTCCTCGACCAGCAGGAGGGGAAGCGGTCCACGACCACGTCGACCGCCGTGCCCACCGCGCCGACCGCCGACGTCGCGGTGTTCGGCGACTCGACGGCGCTCGGCGTCGGCATGGGCTTCGGCCAGTGGTCGATCGACACGGGCCGGTTCGGCGCCGTGCGCGGCGACGCCAAGCTCGGCTGCGGCGTCACCCGCTTCAAGGCGATCCGCGTCGACATGGTGGTCCCGCAGGACGCCGAGTGCGCGGCCTGGCCGCAGCGGTGGGGCCAGCAGGTGGCGGCCACCACGCCCGACATCGCCATGCTGGTCTCGGCCGTGTGGGAGGTGCCCGACGCCCAGCTGCCGGGCTCGTCGAAGTGGACCTCGATCGGCGACCCGGCCGTCGACGACCTCATTCGCAACGAGTTCATCCAGGCGGTCGACGTGCTGTCGTCGCAGGGCGCCCTCGTCGTGCTCGTGACGTGGCCGGCCTACGGCTCGTGGGCCGACGACGGCCGCCCCGACGCCGTCGCCCGGCAGGCCGACCCCGCCCGCATGGCCCGGTTCAACCAGATCCTCGGCGAGGTGGCGGCGGCCCGACCCGACGCCACCCGGATCATCGACCTGGCCGGCTGGATGGGCGATCGGGCCGAGGACCCGTCGCTGCGGGCCGACGGCACGCACTTCTACGGCCCCGAGTTCGAACGGGTGTCCGACGAGTGGTTCGGCCCCGAGCTCGAGCGGATCTGGAAGGACTGGTGGCGGACCTACCGGGCGCCCGGCGCCACCGGTGGCGCCACCTCGACCGAGCCGGCGCCGACCACCACGGTCCGGCCCGCGGCCAAGAAGGACTGACGCACCGCTGACCGGTGTGCGCGGTCAGCCGGCGGCGCGCTCCGCGGCGTCGAGGAACTCCGGTTCCGCCCTGGCCACCTGCGCGAACAGGGTGCGGGCCTGCGGGACGTCGCCCGAGCGCTCGTAGAGGTCGGCCAGCGCGTAGGCCCGGCGCAGGTGGTGCTCCATGGGCCGCCTCGGCAGCTTGAACCCCTTGCCGAGCAGCGCGATCGCCTCGGCGAGCTTGCCCTGGTCGGCCAGCGCCCCGGCGGCGACGATCCGGCCCTCGTTGACGAGCGGCCCCGACGGCGACGTCGTGCGCAGCTCCTCCCAGAGCTCGTCGACCTTGCCGTACTGGCCGAGCGCCCGCCGGCAGTCCGCCAGCACGGGGTGCTGCTCGGTGGACCCGCCGGTCAGCTCGACGAACGCGTCGAGCTCCCGGGCGGCGTCCTTCCACCGACCCAGCCGGTACAGCGTCAGGCCGTAGAGCTCCCGCGCCTCGGCGAGGTCGGGCACCTCGGCGACGATCGGCGACAGGATCCGCCGGGCGTCCGGGAACCGCTCGGCCGAGTAGGCGGTCGCCGCCTCCGACAGCCGCCCCTCGAGCCGGACGGCCCGCTTGGCGCCGACGAGGTCGACCAGCTGCGGCGCCCGGACCGTGACCGTGCGGCTGGAGCGGCGCGGCGCGCTGCGCTTGCTGGACCCGCCGCCGACAGGACCCTCGTCCACCCAGACCTCCGCCTCGCGCGGCGGCTTGGCGGGCGGACGGTCGTCCTTGCTCGTCCGCTTCGGTGGTGGCGGGACGGGACGCGTGTCCCTCGGGCCCCGGGAGCGGGGACGGTCGTCGCCGCGGCCCGGCGGACGACCACCGCGATCGGAGGGCCCACGGCCACCTCGGGGACCGTCGGCGCGGCCGCGGGACGGACCGCTGCGGGACGGCCGGCGATCGTCGTCGCGCCACGCGCCGGACCGCGAGGTCCCCGAGCTCGAGCGAGCGCCGCCGGCTCGTGATCCCGCGCTGCGCGGCCCGGACGAGCGCGGCCCGGACGAGCGCGGACCGGACGAGCGCGGCCCGGACGAGCGCGGCCCGTCGGCCCGGGTGCCGCCCGAACGGGTGCCGCCGCTGCGAGGACCGTCGTCGCGGCCACCGCCCGGGCGCGCACGATCCGAACGGGGTCCCGACGAGCGGGACCCCTCTCGGCGGTCACCGCCGCGTCCCCGGTCCGAGCGCGGACCGTCCCGTCGGTCGCCGCTGCGGGCGGGACCGGAACGAGCTCCGCCGGTGCGGGGGCCGCTGGAGCGCCCACCGCTCCGCGGTGCTCCCGAGCGCGGACCGTCACCGCGCGTGCCGGCGGACCGGGCGGGCCCGCTCCGACCGCGACCATCCGAGGACGAGCCGCGGCCGCGGTCGCGGCCGCGGTCGCGGCCGCGCCTGTCGTCGTCGTCGGGATCGCCTCGGCGTGCAGGTCGATCGCTCGGGGGGCTGGCCATGGGGAACCTCTGCGACGGGGACCCACGGGCGTGCGGTCCTGCGTGGTGTGCTGGTGCTCGGAAGGGCGCGACGGGCACCGGGGTCGGGGAGCCCGCCACCGTACCGGACGCTGCCGCGCCGACGGCACCCCGGAACCGGGTCGTGCGGCGCAGCGCAGCTGCGTGCGCCGCACCGACCGCAGCCTGAACCAGGGCGGGCGACGCCGGGCGCGGTCCTCAACCGGCCCGAAAACGGTGAAGGGGAGGCGCTCTCGCGCCTCCCCTTCGAGAAATCCGGCGGCGTCCTACTCTCCCAGGGACGAACGTCCCAAGTACCATCGGCGCTGGAGGGCTTAACTTCCGTGTTCGGGATGGGAACGGGTGTGGCCCCTCCGCTCTGGCCACCGAAACCTGTTGTCAACTGACGAGCGGGTGGCCCCGAATACGGGGCCGGCGTCCACTCGAGGACTTCATAGCGAGCACGAACGTCTTGTAAGACGAACCCAAGCCCTCGGCCGATTAGTACCGGTCAGCTGAACACATTGCTGTGCGTACACTTCCGGCCTATCAACGTGGTGATCTGCCACGGGCCTTACCAGGTTGACCCTGTGGGTGAACTCATCTTGGAAGAGGCTTCCCGCTTAGATGCTTTCAGCGGTTATCCCGTCCGTAGGTCGCTAACCAGCCGTGCCCTTGGCAGGACAACTGGCACACGAGAGCTACGTCCATCCCGGTCCTCTCGTACTAGGGATAGCTTTCCTCAATTCACCTCCGGCTGCAGAGGATAGGGACCGAACTGTCTCACGACGTTCTAAACCCAGCTCGCGTACCGCTTTAATGGGCGAACAGCCCAACCCTTGGGACCTGCTTCAGCCCCAGGATGCGATGAGCCGACATCGAGGTGCCAAACCTTCCCGTCGATATGGGCTCTTGGGGAAGATTAGCCTGTTATCCCCGGGGTACCTTTTATCCGTTGAGCGACGGCGCTTCCACACGCAACCGCCGGATCACTATGCCCAGCTTTCGCTCCTGCTCCACGTGTCAGTGTCGCAGTCAAGCTCCCTTTTGCCATTGCACTCGACGCCTGATTGCCAACCAGGCTGAGGGAACCTTTGGGCGCCTCCGTTACTCTTTAGGAGGCGACCGCCCCAGTCAAACTACCCACCTGACGCTGTTCCCGACCCGGATAACGGGTCTGGGTTAGAGCCTCGCCATACGCAGGGTGGTATTTCAAGGATGACTCCACACTGGCTGGCGCCAATGCTTCCTCGTCTCCCACCTATCCTACACAACGCATAACAAAACCCAACATCAAGTTGCAGTAAAGGTCCACGGGGTCTTTCCGTCCTTCTGCAGCTAACGAGCATCTTTACTCGTACTTCAATTTCGCTGGGTCAGTGGTTGAGACAGTTGGGAAGTCGTTACGCCATTCGTGCAGGTCGGAACTTACCCGACAAGGAATTTCGCTACCTTAGGACCGTTATAGTTACGGCCGCCGTTTACTGGGGCTTAGGTTCAGAGCTTCGTCCGAAGACTAACCCTTCCCCGTAACCTTCCAGCACCGGGCAGGCGTCACAGCGTATACAGCGCCTTACGGCTTCGCACGCTGCTGTGTTTTTAGTAAACAGTCGCTTCCCACAATTCTGTGCCACCCCTTCGAGCTCCGGCAGCAAGTGCCTTCACCCTAATGGGGTCCTCCTTCTCCCGAAGTTACGGAGGCATTTTGCCGAGTTCCTTAACCACTGTTATCCCATTCGCCTTGGTATTCTCTACCTGTCCACCTGTGTTGGTTTGGGGTACGGGCACCACATGAACTCACCGCTAGGCTTTTCTTGGCAGCATAGGATCAATGACTTCCCCTGAAGCGGGTCCGTATCACGTCTCAGACTCATGAGGCCCGGATTTGCCTGGTCCTCGTCCTACACGCTTACCCCGGGACTACCATCGCCCGGGATCATCTACCTTCCTGCGTCCCCCTACGGCTTTCCGCCTAAAGCTGGGTCGGTTCGTGACGGCCGTAAGGCCGGCACAGCCCCTTAGCAAGCTGAAATTGGAATGGACGCGCATGTGGTGGTACCGGAATATCAACCGGTTGTGCATCGACTACGCCTCTCGGCCTCGCCTTAGCTCCCGACTCACCCTGGGTGGAATAGCCTTCCCCAGGAACCCTTGGACATCCGGCGGAGGGGTTTCTCACCCCTCTTTCGCTACTCATGCCAACATTCTCACTCGACCACGCTCCACGGCCGGTCACCCTGCCGCTTCACTGCGAGATCGACGCTCCGCTACCGCTCGATCAAAGATCGAACTCGTGGCTTCGGTACCAGACTTGAGCCCCGTTACATTGTCCGCGCAAGACCACTCGACCAGTGAGCTGTTACGCACTCTTTCAAGGGTGGCTGCTTCTAAGCCAACCTCCTGGCTGTCTTCGCAATCTCACATCGTTTACCACTTAGTCTGGATTTCGGGACCTTAGCCGACGATCTGGGCTGTTTCCCTCTCGACCCCGAAGCTCATCCCCCGGGGTCTCACTGCTGCGCTCTGGATCCATGGCATTCGGAGTTTGGTTGGGGTCGGTAAGCTTGTGGGCCCCCTAACCCATCCAGTGCTCTACCTCCATGGATGAACACGCAACGCTGCACCTAAATGCATTTCGCGGAGAACCAGCTATCACCGAGTTTGCTTGGCCTTTCACCCCTATCCACAGGTCATCCGCCCAGTTTTCAACCTAGGTCGGTTCGCGCCTCCACGGGGTCTTACCCCCGCTTCACACTGCCCATGGATAGATCACTCGGCTTCGGGTCTGCAGCATGCGACTGTACGCCCTATTCAGACTCGCTTTCGCTCCGGCTTCCCCTCACGGGTTAACCTCGCCACATACCGCAACTCGTTGGCTCATTCTTCAAAAGGCACGCCATCGCCCGACCGAAGTCAGGCTTTGACTGCTTGTAGACCAACGGTTTCAGGTACTATTTCACTCCCCTCCCGGGGTACTTTTCACCTTTCCCTCACGGTACTAGTTCGCTATCGGTCGATGAGGAATACTTAGCCTTACGAGGTGGTCCTCGCTGATTCACGCCAACTTTCTCGGATTCGGCGTTACTCGGGATCATCGATCAGAGACTGCACAGGTTTCGTGTACGGGACCGTTACCCTCTGCGGTGCGACTTTCCAGACGCTTCCACTACCTGGCAGCTTTGTAACTCTGTGAGGGGCCGACGCGCCCTCTATCGAGTCCCACAACCCCGGACTGGCAACGCCGTCGGGCTATCACACCAGTCTGGTTTAGGCTGTTCCGCGTTCGCTCGCCGCTACTTACGGAGTCGTTGTTACTTTCCTTTCCTCAGGGTACTGAGATGTTTCAGTTCCCCCAGTTCCCTCTACCCGCCCTATGTGTTCAGGCGGGAGTCACACTCCATTACGAGTGCGGGGTTTCCCCATTCGGACATCCACGGATCGACGGTTGGTCGGCACCTTCCCGTGGCTTATCGCAGCCTCCCACGTCCTTCATCGGTTCTCATCGCCAAGGCATTCACCGTTGGCCCTTTGTAGCTTGGGTATCGCATTACAAAGATGCTCGTGCTCGCTATGAAATTCTCAAGGGGCGCGCCGACGAACGATGCTCGTCGAGGGGAAGGGCTCGAGCCCGCTCCACTCGGAGCGGGCAGCGCACCTTCACAACGGAAGACAGGACGAGCACCAGGGGCGCCTTCGGACCGGCTCTGAGAGCTCGGGGAAGGAACGCTGGTCCTGGTGCCGGCGAGTGCGTCAACTGGGTGTCCGTGTCCGGCACGAGACGAACGTCTCGTGAACCGGATGGATTGGACTCCTTAGAAAGGAGGTGATCCAGCCGCACCTTCCGGTACGGCTACCTTGTTACGACTTCACCCCAATCGCTAACCCCACCTTCGGCAGCTCCGCCCCAGAGGGTTCGGCCACTGACTTCGGGTGTTGCCAACTTTCGTGGTGTGACGGGCGGTGTGTACAAGGCCCGGGAACGTATTCACCCCGGCGTTGCTGATCCGGGATTACTAGCGACTCCAGCTTCATGAAGTCGAGTTGCAGACTTCAATCCGAACTGAGACCGGCTTTTTGGGATTCGCTCGACCTCGCGGTTTCGCAGCCCTCTGTACCGGCCATTGTAGCATGTTTGCAGCCCTAGACATAAGGGGCATGATGACTTGACGTCGTCCCCACCTTCCTCCGAGTTGACCCCGGCAGTCTCCTACGAGTCCCCGCCATTACGCGCTGGCAACATAGGATAAGGGTTGCGCTCGTTGCGGGACTTAACCCAACATCTCACGACACGAGCTGACGACAGCCATGCACCACCTATCGCAGGCCCCGAAGGACACCACATCTCTGTGGCTTTTCCTGCATAGTTCAACCTAGGTAAGGTTCTTCGCGTTGCCTCGAATTAAGCAACATGCTCCGCCGCTTGTGCGGGCCCCCGTCAATTCCTTTGAGTTTTAGCCTTGCGGCCGTACTCCCCAGGCGGGGCACTTAATGCGTTAGCTACGGCACGGAGAGCGTTGACGGCTCCCCACACCTAGTGCCCAACGTTTACGGCGTGGACTACCAGGGTATCTAATCCTGTTTGCTACCCACGCTTTCGCTCCTCAGCGTCAGTTCCAGCCCAGAGCGCCGCCTTCGCTGCAGGTGTTCTTCCTGATATCTGCGCATTCCACCGCTACACCAGGAGTTCCACGCTCCTCTACTGGACTCAAGTCACAGCAGTATCGGGTGGCCTCTCCGAGTTGAGCTCGGAGCTTTCACACCCGACTTACTGAACCGCCTACGAGCTCTTTACGCCCAATGAATCCGGACAACGCTTGCCCCCTACGTATTACCGCGGCTGCTGGCACGTAGTTAGCCGGGGCTTCTTCTGCAGGTACCGTCATTTTCGTCCCTGCTGAAAGCGGTTTACAACCACGAAGGCCGTCATCCCGCACGCGGCGTTGCTGCGTCAGGCTTTCGCCCATTGCGCAAGATTCCCCACTGCTGCCTCCCGTAGGAGTCTGGGCCGTGTCTCAGTCCCAGTGTGGCTGATCGTTCTCTCAAACCAGCTACCCGTCGTTGCCTTGGTAGGCCGTTACCCCACCAACTAGCTGATAGGCCGCGAGACCCTCCTAGAGCGATGAATCTTTCCTCGGTCGGCCATGCGACCATCCGAGGGTATGCGGTATTAGCTCGAGTTTCCCCGAGTTATTCCCCACTCCAGGGCAGGTTTCTCACGTGTTACTCACCCGTTCGCCACTAGGTCTTCCGGGAGCAAGCTCCCATGGACCTCGTTCGACTTGCATGTGTTAGGCACGCCGCCAGCGTTCGTCCTGAGCCAGGATCAAACTCTCCATCAAGACCTCGGGAACCCCTCCGAAGAGGTGCTCCGTCGATCGGAGAGCCGGTGTCAGGCCTGAACCTGATCACCGACTGGCACAGACTGGCGATGGTCCACCCGGTCCGAGGACCGTGCGGACCGTCATCCGGAAAGTGCGTTGAATTTCTTTGAATTGAAGGGTCGACTCACCCGTGGGTTGCCCCACGTGCGGTCGCCCGCACTCGCCTTTTGGCATCCTGTCTTCCGTTGTCAAGGAACGCTGAGCTCCACGAGTGGGGCTCGAGCGGGAACGTGGCGGTGCCGCTGTCCGGATCGGACGGTGGCGGCGAGCCAGGGGTTCCGTGCCCCGTTCCGGCGCCGAAGCTGCCGTGCGGGGCGAAGGAAGAGATTAGGGCACCTCCGTGAGGAGGTCAACCCGAACCCTTGAGACGCTCGTCACTTCTGTGGCGACCGTCCCCTGCGCCCGCCGGAGCGGGCGCTCGAACCGGGTGTCAGCGTACCCCGCGTCGGCGCGGCGTGCCCGCCGGATCGCGGTCGGCCCGGGCGCTCGGGCGAGCGCCGGCGATCAGGCGCCGACGGTGATCAGATGGTGGTTCCGCTTGCCCCGCCCGAGCAGCAGGAAGCGCCCGTGGAGCAGGTCCTGCTCCCCTACCGGCGCCCCGTCGCGCGCCGGCAGCCGCACCTGGTTGACCGAGTACCCGTCGGGGTTGCGGCGGGCCTCGCCCTTCGACTTCGCGAGTGCGACGCCGTCGGCGGCCAGGAGGTCCAGGGGATCGGCGCCGAGCACGTCGGAGCGCCGCGCCGTGCTCGACGGCACCTCCGAGGCCAGCAGCTCGAGCGTCGCCGGCGCCACGTCGGTGATCGGACGGTCGCCGAACAGCACGGCCGCGGCCTCCTCGATCGGCTCGAGCGCGTCGGGCCCGTGGACGGTGGCGGTGAGCGCCCGGGCCAGGGCCCGCTGGCCCTCCCGGCGCTCCGGTGCGTCGGCGTGGGCCTCGGCGATGGCCCGGCACTCCGCCACCGGCACCGTCGTCAGGCGGAGCAGCAGCGGCTCGACGTCGGAGTCGGCGACGTTCAGGAAGTACTGGTACAGCCGGTACGGCGAGGTCCGGGCGGGGTCGAGCCAGATGTTCTCGCCCTCGCTCTTGCCGAACTTGGTGCCGTCGGCCCGCACGATGAGGGGCGCCGTGAGCCCGTGGACGACGTCGCCGGTGCGGCGGCGCACCAGGTCGATGCCGGCCGTGATGTTGCCCCACTGGTCCGAACCGGCCACCTGCAGGTCGCAGTCGCGCTCCGCGTGCAGGACGTGGAAGTCGTTGGCCTGCAGCAGCATGTAGCTGAACTCGGTGAACGAGATGCCCGACTCGCGCTCCAGGCGCGACTTCACGGAGTCCTTGGCCATCATCGTGCCGATGGTGATGTGCTTGCCGACGTCGCGGAGGAACTCGAGGACCCCCACGGGTTCGGTCCAGCTGCGGTTGTCGACCACCACCGCGCCGGCCGGGCCGTCGAAGTCGAGGAAGCGGCCGAGCTGGTTGGCGATCGCCGCCCGGTTGGCATCGAGGACCTCCGCGTCGAGGAACTGGCGCTCGTCGGAGCGGCCCGAGGGGTCGCCGATCATCCCCGTGGCGCCCCCGACGAGGGCGATCGGCGGGTGCCCGGCGTCCTGGAAGCGCCGCAGCAGCATGATCGACTGCAGGTTGCCGATGTGGAGCGAGTCCGCCGTCGGGTCGAAGCCGCAGTACGTGGGGGTGGGGCCGTCGTCGAGCCGGGCCCGCAGGGCGTCCAGGTCGGTGTGGTCGTGCACCAGCCCCCTGGCCACCAGGTCGTCGATCACGCCGCTGCCGCGGACCGCGGGGTCGCCGGTCATCCTGTGGTCACCTCCGTGGGCCGCCTCCCGGGACGTGCCGGACGGGCCGATCGTGCGTGGGCGCCCGACCGGTGCGGCGGACCGCCGCCGGGCGACCTGAGAGCGTACCGCCGCGCCTCCGGCGGCTGGCACCAGTTCCGTGGGGCGTTCGGCAACACTGGACCGGTCATGTCACGGTCGATCCGCCTCCTCGCCGCGCTCGCCGGCCTGTGCGTGCTCGCGTCGGTCACCGTGGCGTGCGGGGGCGCCACCCGTGACGCCCCGCCCCTGCTGCTCCCGGTCAACGCCGCGCCGACGACCGTGTTCGACGCGAAGGGCCGCGTGATCACCGTCCTGCGGGACGAGAACCGCACGAGCGTGCCGCTCGAGCAGATCCCGAACATCACGCAGACCGCGGTGGTGGCGATCGAGGACTCCCGGTTCTGGTCGCACAAGGGCGTCGACCCCCGGGCCATCGCCCGCGCCGCGAGCTCCAACGCCGAGGACGGCGAGGCCGGCCAGGGCGGCTCGACGATCACCCAGCAGTACGTGAAGACCGCGCTCCTGTCGCCCGAGAAGACCCTCCAGCGCAAGCTCGAGGAGGCCTCGATGGCCCTGTCGATCGAGCGCAACTACTCCAAGTCGCTGATCCTCGAGCTCTACCTCAACACGATCTACTTCGGCGACGGCGCCTACGGCATCGATGCCGCCGCCCGGTCCTACTTCGGCGTGCCGGCCGGCGACCTCGATCTGGCGAGGTCGGCGCTGCTCGCCGGGCTCATCCAGGCCCCGTCCCGCTACGACCCCCGCAAGCACCCCGAGGCCGCGGTGGCCCGCCGCAACGTCGTCCTGGCCCGGATGCTGGAGCTCGGCGACATCACGCCGGCGCAGCACGACGCCGCGGCCGCCACCCCGGTCGAGCTCGCCCCGCCCCAGCCGCTGCCCGAGCAGGTGCCCTACCCCGCTGCCCACTTCGTCGACGCGGTCAAGGAGTACCTGCTGAAGGACTCCGACGTGCTCGGCGACACGCAGGGCGAGCGCTACAACAACCTGTACCGGGGCGGCCTGCGCATCCACACGACGATCGACCTCGACCTGCAGGCGCAGGCGGAGCAGTCGATCGCGCAGGTCCTGCCCGGCCAGGGCACCGACCCGAAGGTGCCCGACGCCTCGCTCGTGACGATCGACCCCCGGACCGGCGCGATCCGGGCGATGGTCGGGGGCCGGGACTACTTCGGCACCTCGGACTACCGCCAGACCAACCTCGCCCGCGGCGTCGGACGCCAGACCGGCTCCGCCTTCAAGCCCATCGTGCTCGCCGCCGCGCTGGCCAACGGCGTCCCCACGACGAAGCGGTTCGACGCCCCCTCCTCGCAGGTCCACCAGCTCTCCGACGGCACCACCTGGCGGGTGAAGGGCGGCGGCATCGGCAGCGGGACGATGGCCGAGTGCACCGTCGTGTCGTCGAACACCTGCTACGCCAACATCGTCCTCGACCCGGCGGTCGGTGGGCAGCGCTCGGTCGACATGGCCAAGGCGCTCGGCGTGGTCTCCACGAAGCTGCTGGCGATCCCGTCCGCCGTGCTCGGCACCAACAACGCCACCGTGCAGGACATGGCGTCGGTGTACGCCACGTTCGCCAACCAGGGCGTGTACGTGCCGCCGGTCATGGTCACCCGCATCGACCGGCCCGACGGCACGATGCTCTACCAGCACGAGCACACCCAGACGAAGGTGCTGGAGCCCGAGGTCGCCATCGAGGTGTCGAACATCCTCCCCGGCGTCATCTCCGGCGGCACCGGCACCCGTGCCGACATCGGCCGTCCCGCGGGCGGCAAGACGGGGTCGTCGCAGAGCAACGTCGACGGCTGGTTCTGCGGGTACACCCCGCAGCTGGCGACCGCGGTGTGGGTCGGGTTCGCCAAGCCGAGGCCCGGCAAGGACGGGAAGCTGCAGCCGGTGCCGATGACCCCGCCCAACACGCGGATCACCGTCTACGGCGGCACCTACCCCGCGATGATCTGGTCGTCGTTCATGAAGAAGGCGCTCGCCGACCAGCCGCCCCTGCCGCTGGTCGACCCGCTGGCCGCCCCGCCCGCCACCACGACGGTGCCATCCTCGAACGCAGCGCTCCTCAGCCCGGTCACCGTGCCGGGCGACGTCAAGGTGCCCGACCTGGGCGGCAAGGACACCCGCAAGGCCATCGCCGCGGTGCGCTCGGCCGGGTTGGAGCCCGTCCGCATCGACGCCGCCGTGTCGGGCGTCGGCCCCGGGACGGTCACGGGCCAGAGCCCCGCCCCGGGGGCGTCCGCCGCCGCCGGGTCGAAGGTGTACGTCGAGTCCACCCCGGGGACCTTCCTGCCCGCGACGCCGGTGCCGAACGTGATCGGCTTCGGCACGGGTCAGGCCGAGCAGCAGCTCGAGTCGCTGGGCTACACGGTGCGGACCGAGGCCGTGGCCGCCCCGCCGGGCTCGTTGCGGACCGACGGCCAGCCGTTCGAGGCCGGCCAGGTGTGGCGCTCGATCCCGGCCGCGGGCGAGCGGCCCGCAGACGGCGTGGTCGTCCTGAGCTACCAGGTGGCCAGCGCCGCCCCGCCGACGACGCCGGCCGCGCCCACGACCGCCCCCCGCCGCCCGACCGCCAACGACTGACCCCGTCCCCGGTTCTGTTCCCGAGGACCGGGGCGAACACCCCAGCCACCGGGAACAGAACGGGCGGCGGCGTGCCGGCCCGCCTCGCAACCGGTCGGGTCCGGCTGCCAAGCTGGGGACGTGCCCCCCACCGCTGCGCCGGGTGACGCGCCCGCACCGCCCCAGGACCCTCCCGTCGACGGCGGCGACGACCGGCCCTCCGGCCGGCGCCGGTTCTTCCTCGCCGCCGGGCTCCTGTTCGTGGTGGCGACCTTCGCGGTGTGGATCTACGCCCTGTTCCTCTACGACCCGGGGCTGATGATCGACGAGCTCGAGGACCGCACGTTCCCGACCCAGGCCGAGGAGATCTGCCACCAGGCCCGGGTGCGGATCGAGGCGCTGCCCACGGCCGACCAGACGCCCGACCACGTCGAGCGCGCCGACGTCGTCGACCAGGCCAACGAGGCCCTGCGCGACATGACGGCGCAGCTCGCCCCGATCGTCCCCCAGGGGGAGGGCAAGGTCTCGAGCGGCATCGAGCAGTGGATCGAGGACTGGGACACCTACATCGGTGACCGCCAGGACTACGCCGACCAGCTCCGCGAGGACCCGATGACCCGGTTCTCGGAGTCGCTGAAGGCCAACCGCCAGATCTCCCGGGCGATCGACGCGTTCGCGCAGGTCAACCGCATGGAGAGCTGCATGGTCCCCGGCGACGTCGGCTGACCGATCGGACCCTCGCCGCTCCCGGTCAGGGAGCGGCCGCGTCGTCCAGCTCGCCGAGTGCGGCGCGGCCGGCCTCGGCCAGCCGGACGATCCCGTCCTCGTCGACCGCGCCGGGGAGCTCGTCCCAGGTGACCCACCGGTGATCGAGCGACTCGTGGTTGGGATCCTCGACCGCCCCGGGCGGCGCCAGCACGACGAACCGCAGGTCGAGGTGCAGGTGCTCGCCGAGCGGGTCGCGGTGGTCGACGGCGTGCACGTCGAGGTCCACCGCCGGCACCAGCACCCGGAGCCCGGGGATGCCGGTCTCCTCGGTGGCCTCCTTGAGGGCGACCCCGGCGAGCTCGTGGTCGCCGTCGGCGTGGCCGCCGGGCTGCAACCAGCGCCCGAGCTTGGTGTGCAGGAGGAGCAGGACCCGTTGCCGGTCGGCGTCGACCACGAGCGCCGATCCGGTCAGGTGGCCGGGCGCGGTGGTCCGATCCGCGAGCGCCGATCCGTGCTCGTCGAGCAGCGACACGACCCGGGCCCGCTCGTCGTCGCGCCCGGCCTCGCTCCAGAGGGCCTCCTCCAGCCGGCGGCGCGAGCGCGCCGGGTCCGACGAGGGCGCCAGCTCGGGGTCGTCCGCGGCGAGGAGCCGGTAGCCGGTCACGGTCGTGGCCGCCTCGGTGCGGCCGCCCCGCCCGACGGCCGACCCCGCGACGCGCCCGCGTGGCCCGGCACGAGGTAGCGCCAGGGTCGGTCGACCGCCTTGGAGATCCCGACGCGGGTGGTCGTGAGGGGTCGGGACGGCGGGCGCACGGCGTCGCGCAGGAGCCGCACCGGCGAGGCCGGGTCGAGCAGGTCCACGCCGTCGTGCGCCCCGTCGATCCCGAGTGCGGCGCACAGCTTGCCGGGGCCGTTGGCCAGGTCCCGGTCGGCCACCCGGGCACCCCGGGCCCGGCGCATCTCGTCGATGCCGGCGACCGGCTCGACGGCCCGGACGAGGACCGCCTCGGCGACGCCGTCGGTGCCCGCCACGACGTTGGCGCACCAGTGGATCCCGTACGAGCGGTACACGTACAGCAGGCCGGGACGGCCGAACATGGTGGCGTTGCGCACCGTCGGCCCCCGATGCGCGTGGCTGGCCGGGTCCTCGGCGCCCCGGTAGGCCTCGACCTCCACGATGCGGCCGGCGCGGTCGCCGACGACCAGGAGCGCGTTGAGCAGCCGCTTGCCGACGGCGCGGGCGTCGCCGGTCAGCTCGGAGCGCGCCGGGGGCGCGCCGGCCACCACCGGGGCGCTCACCGCGGCGCGTGCGACGCCGGGACGGGAACGGTGTCGCCCATGGCGGCCACGACGTCGGCCGGCGGCTCGACCGGATCGCTCGTGCCCGCCGCCACCGACACGTAGGTCACGACCACGTCGGCCACCGGCCGACCGGCGACCGTCACGACGTAGGCGACGTCGAAGCTCGTGCGCCCCCAGCGGCAGACGCCGCAGTCGACGTCGAGGCGCTCCGGCCACGTGGCCGGGCCGTGCCAGACGACGCGGGCCGCCTTCAGCATCACGTCCCACGTCTCGACCCACGCCGTCCCGCCGAAGGAGCGCATCCAGTGGTCCATGGCGTCGTCGACGTAGGCGAGGTAGTTGGCGTTGAACACCACGCCCTGCTGATCGCACTCGCCGTAGCGGATGTCGATCGAGTGCCGGTGGGCCGCCACCGTCAGGCCCCGTCCGGCCGGGTCGCCGCCCACCGCTGCCGCTCGGCGGCGATGCGCTCGGCCAGGCGGATCCGCTGCGCCTCGACCGGGCCGGGCCCGCCGCCGCCGGGGCTCCGGCGGTTCGCCGTCCCCGCCCCCGGCGCCAGCAGCGCCGCCCCGCGCTCCCCCAGCTCGGGTTCCGCCGCGACGAGGTCGACGAGCGGGATCCCCTCGTCGAGCGAGCGCCGGACGAGCGCACCGACGATGCCGTGCGCGGCCCGGAACGGGACGCCGTCGGTCACCAGCAGCTCCGCGAGGTCGGTGGCCGCCGCGTACGGCGAGTCGGCGGCCTCGGCCATCCGCTCGGGTCGGAACGTGATCGTCGAGTAGAGACCTCGCATCGCCAGGAGGCCCAGGCGGACCGTGTCGAGCGCGTCGAACAGCGGCTCCTTGTCCTCCTGGAGGTCGCGGTTGTAGGCGAGCGGGAGCGACTTCATGGTGGCCAGGAACCCGGTCAGGTCGCCGATCAGCCGGCCGGCCTTCCCGCGCGCCAGCTCGGCGACGTCGGGGTTCTTCTTCTGCGGCATCATCGACGACCCGGTGGCGTAGGTGTCGTCGAGGACGGCGAACGCGAACTCGTCGCTGGTCCACAGCACGACCTCCTCGCCCATGCGCGAGAGGTGGAGGCCGATCGTGCACAGCACGAAGAGCGACTCGACCACGAAGTCGCGGTCGGAGGTCGCGTCGAGCGAGTTCTCGAAGCGGGCCGGGAAGCCGGCGTCGGCCGCGGTGGCGTCGGGGTCGATCGGCAGCGACGTGCCCGCCAGCGCCCCGGCGCCGAGCGGCGAGACGTCGACGCGCCGGCGGCAGTCCGCGAGCCGGTCGACGTCGCGCAGGAGCGCCCAGGCGTGGGCCATCAGGTGGTGCGCCAGCAGCACCGGTTGGGCTCGCTGCAGGTGGGTGTAGCCGGGCAGGCGGACCGGTCCGCCCCCGGGGCCCTGCTCCAGCGAGGCGTCGGCCCGATCGGTCAGCACGTCGACCAGTCCGAGGACCAGGTCGGCGGTGGCCGCGAGCTGGCCGACGACGTGGTGGCGGAACGCGGTCGCGACCTGGTCGTTGCGCGACCGTCCGGTGTGGATCTTGCCGCCGACCGGTCCGACCAGCTCGGTGACGCGGCGCTCGATGGCGGTGTGGACGTCCTCGTCGGACGGCTCGAAGCGCAGCTCGCCCGCCCGGAACTCCATCTCGACCGAGTCCAGCCCGCCGAGCAGGGCGGCGAGCTCGTCCTCGTCGAGCAGTCCGGCCCGGTGCAGGCCGCGGACGTGGGCCTTCGAGCAGGCGACGTCGTCGGGCAGCAGGCGCTGGTCGTAGCCGAGCGACCCGGTGAACTCGACGAGGGCCTCGGCGGGCGCGACGTCGAAGCGGCCGTGCCAGAGCTGGCCGCGCCCGGTGCCGTCGTCCGCGTCCGCCGGCGTCATCGCTGCGAACCCGGTCCCTGCACGTCGGACCAGGTCTGCACGCCGAGGCCCCAGATGCGGACGAAGCCCTCGGAGTCGGCGTGGCGGAACCGGTCGGCCGCGTCGTAGGTGGCGAGCCCGTAGTCGTAGAGCGACCGCGGCGCCCGCCGGCCCACGACCCAGCAGCGGTTCGGCTCGAGCCGCAGCCGGACGTCACCGGTCACGTGCTCCTGCGAGACGTCGATGAACGCGTCGAGCGCGTCCCGCAGCGGCGAGTACCAGAGGCCGTCGTACACGAGCTCCGCGTACTTGTGCTGCAGGGCGATCTTCTGGCGACCGAGGTCCCGCTCGACGGTCAGGGACTCGAGGTCCCGGTGCGCCAGGATCACCGCCAGCGCCCCCGGCGCCTCGTAGGTCTCGCGGCTCTTGATGCCGACCCGCCGGTTCTCGACCATGTCGATCCGGCCCCATCCGTAGCTGCCCACGAGGTGGTTCAGCTCGATGATGATCTCGAACAGCGGCTTGGCCTGGCCGTCGAGCGCGACCGGGACGCCCTTCTCGAAGCTCAGCGTGAACTGCGCCGGCTCGGTGGCGGTCGGCCGGGTCATCTTCCAGACGCCGTCGGGCGGCTCGGCCCACGGGTCCTCCATCTCGCCGCACTCGATCGCCCGGCCCCAGAGGTTGTCGTCGATCGAGTACAGCTTCTCCTTGGTGGCGCCGACCGGGATGCCGTGCCGGCCGGCGTACTCGATCGAGTCCTCGCGGGTGAAGCCCCAGTTGCGGACCGGCGCCAGCTGCTCCAGGTCGGGCGCCAGGGCCATGTAGCTGACCTCGAAGCGGACCTGGTCGTTGCCCTTGCCCGTGCAGCCGTGCGCCACGCCGTCGGCGCCGTACTTCCGGGCCACCTCGACCTGCTTCTTGGCGATGAGCGGCCGCGACAGCGCGGAGACGAGCGGGTACTGGTCCTCGTAGAGCGCGTTGGCCTTGATGAGCGGGGCGAGGAAGTCGTCCGCGAACTCCTGCCGCAGGTCCAGCTCCTCGTACGCGATCGCGCCGGCGCCGAGCGCCTTCTCGCGGTTGCCGTCGAGCGTGCCCTCCTGGCCGACGTCCGCGGACAGGCACACCACCTCGACGCCGAGGTGCTCGATCATCCACCGCACCGCCACCGAGGTGTCGAGCCCGCCGCTGTAGGCCAGCACCACCCGCTTCGCCATCCTGTCCGTCCCTTCTGGTCTCTCGTGTCGATCTCGAACCGCCGGCCGCGCCGGCGCAGCCGGCGGGGCCGCGCCACGCCGGTCAGCCGGCGAGGCCCGCCAACTGTTGCAGCTGCTCGGCCACCGAGCTGCCCCAGCCCTCGCGGGCGATGACGAGCAGCGTGTCGTCGCCGGCGACCGTGCCGACGACGTTGTCCAACCCGTTGCGGTCGATGGCCGACGCCACGACGTGCGCCGAGCCGGGCGGCGTCCGCAGGACCACGAGGTCGCCCGAGCGGTCCACCTCGACCAGCCAGTCGCCGAGCACCCGCCGCAGGTGGTCCTGCGGGCTCACCTGCTCCCTCGGCAGCTCGGGGATGGCGTAGACGGTGTCGCCCCCGGGCACACGCACCTTGATCGCGCCGAGCTCCTCGAGGTCGCGCGACACCGTCGCCTGCGTGACCGACACCCCGTCGGCCGCGAGCAGCTCGGTGAGCTGGCCCTGGTTGGTCACCCGGTGCTCGACGAGCAAACGCGAGATGCGGTGCTGGCGCTGCTGCTTGCCCGCCATCAGCCCGCCGCCCTCGCCTCGGCGCCGAGCCAGACGAGCAGACCTCGCGCCGAGTGCATGCGGTTGTGCGCCTGCGGCCAGATGCGGCTCTGCGGGCCGTCGAGCACGCCGTCGGTGGCCTCGTCGCCCCGGTGCGCCGGCAGGCAGTGCAGGAAGACGGCGTCGGGACCGGCCGCGGCCATCATCGCCTCGTCGACCCGCCACCGGTCGAACGCCTCGCGGCGGACGCGCTGCTCCTCCTCCTGGCCCATCGAGTACCAGGCGTCGGTGTACACGGCGTCCGCGCCGGCCACGGCCTCGTACGGGTCGTCGACCACCGTGACGTCGGTGCCGGCGGAGCGGATGCGGTCGAGCTGCCCCTCGTCGAAGCGGTACCCCGGTGGGCTGCTGAGCCGGAACGAGACCCCGGCGAGGCCGCAGCCGATGCCGAGCGACCGGGCGACGTTGTTGGCGTCGCCGACGTACGCGACCGTGAGGCCGTCCAATCGGCCGAAGCACTGGCGCAGCGTCAGCAGGTCGGCCAGCGTCTGGACCGGGTGGGCGTCGTCGGACAGCAGGTTGACGACCGGCACCGACGACGCGGCGGCCATGCGCTCGAGCTTGTGGTGCTCGAACACCCGGGCTCCGATGACGCCACCGAAGCCCGACATCAGCCGCCCGAGGTCCTCGGCCGTCTCCCGCGTGTCGATCCCCACCTCGGCCCCCGTGAGCGTCACCGGGTGCCCGCCCACCTGCACGATCGCCATCTCCATCGAGGTGCGGGTCCGGGCCGACGGCTTCTCGAACAGCAGCACGCCCCCGGAGCCCGCCAGCACCTTGGGAGGATCGGCGAGCTCGGAGAGGTCGAGGATGCGCAGGAGCTCGGCGGTCGTCAGGTCGTCCACCTCGAGGAGGTGGCGGGGCGTGGTCCCGGACGCGGGCGCGACCGCGGTCGCCGTCGACGGCGGGGTGGACATCAGGACCCTCCTGCGAGCTCGGCGATCGCGGCGGCGATCGCATCGGTGCCGGTCCGCAGCTCGTCGTCGGTGATCAGCAGGCTCGGAGCGAGCCGCAGCGCGGTGGGCGTGACCGCGTTCGTGACGACGCCCCGCGCCATCAGGTCGGACTGGAGCCGGCGGGCGTCGACCGCGACCTCGACCGCGATCAGGGCACCGAGACCCCGGACGTCGACGACGCCCGGGACGTCGCGCAGCGCCGCGGCGACCCGCTCGCCGATGTGGCGCGCCCGTGCCGGCACGTCGGCCTCCTCCATCACCGCGAGCACCGCCCGGGCGGCGGACGCGGCGAGCGGCTGACCGCCGTAGGTCGTCGCGTGGTCGCCGGGCTCGAACGCGGCCGCCACGTCGGCCCGGGCCCAGCACGCCCCGATCGGGACGCCGTTGCCGAGCGCCTTGGCCATCGTGACGACGTCGGGAACGACGCCGAAGTGCTGGTGGGCGAACCACGCCCCGCAGCGGCCGAGGCCGGTCTGCACCTCGTCGACGACGAAGAGCACGCCCCGCTCGTCGCACAGCTCCCGCACGCCCCGGAAGTATTCGGCGGACGCGGGGTTCACGCCGCCCTCGCCCTGCACCGGCTCGAGCAGCACGGCCGCCACCGACGGGTCGATCGCGGACGACAGCGCGTCGAGGTCGTCCCACGCGACGTGGACGAAGCCCTCGGGCAGCGGCTGGAACGCCTCGTGCTTGGACGGCTGGCCGGTCGCGTGCAGCGTGGCCAGCGTCCGCCCGTGGAAGCTCCCGTAGGCCGACACGACCTTGTACCGACCCGACGGCGAGCCGGCGTGCTTGCGGGCGAGCTTGATGGCGCACTCGTTCGCCTCGGCGCCGGAGTTCGTGAAGAAGACCTGGCCGCCGCCCCCGAGCAGCCGGTCGAGCGTGGCGGCGACCTCCGAACCCGGGACCGTGCCGAACAGGTTCGACGTGTGCAGCAGGGTCCGGGACTGCTCGCAGAGCGCGTCGGCGACCGCCGGGTGGGCGTGGCCGAGCGAGGTGACGGCGAGGCCCGACAGCAGGTCGAGGTAGCGACCGTCGGCGTCGTCCCACAGCCAGCTGCCCTCGCCCCGCACGAAGGTCACCTGCGGCGGCGGGTAGGTCGGCATCAGCGGCGAGGTCACGGGGCCACCTCCGGTCCGGGTGAGATCGTGGCGTCGCCGACGACCATGGTGCCGACGCCGGCGTCGGTCAGCAGCTCGAGCAGCAGCACGTGGGGCCGCCGCCCGTCGACCAGGTGGACGGAGCCGACCCCGGCCTCGATGGCCCGCACGCAGCCCGACATCTTGGGCACCATGCCGCCCGAGATCGTGCCGTCGGAGACCATGCGGGCCACGTCGTCGCCGTCGACGCGGTCGATCAGGGTCGACGGGTCGTCGGCGTCGGCGAGCAGGCCGGGCACGTCGGTGAGGAAGATGAGCTTCTCGGCCCGCAGCTCCTCGGCGATCGCGGTGGCGGCGTCGTCGGCGTTGATGTTGTAGGTCTGGCCGTCGTGGTCGACGCCGATCGTGGCGATGACCGGGATCAGGCCCATCCCGAGCGTCCGGGTGATGAGCTCGGGGTTCACCCGGGTCACCGAGCCGACGTAGCCGAGCTCCGGGTCGTGGGCCTCGGCCTCGAGCAGGTGGGCGTCGGTGCCGGCGAGCCCCAGCGCCAGCGGGCCGAAGCCGTTCAGCGCGGTGACGATGTCGGCGTTGACCTTGCCCATCAGCACCATCTGGGCGACCTCGAGCGTCTCCGCGTCGGTGACGCGCCGGCCGTCCACGAACTCGCTGGTCTTGCCGAGCCGCCCGAGCCACTCGCCGATCTGGGGACCGCCGCCGTGGACGACGACCGGTCGCATGCCGACCCGGTGCATCAGCACGATGTCGGACGCGAACTGCTCGAACAGGTCGGGGTCGCCCATGGCGTTGCCGCCGAACTTCACGACGACGACCGCGCCCCGGAAGGCCTCGATGTAGGGCAGCGCCTGCAGGAGGACCTCGACCGCGACGGTGGGGTCGTCCCTCGGGTCGATGCTCGCCTCCGCGGGCCCCTCGCCGCTCACGGCGCGGTCCCGACGACGGCGAGGCCCTGCTCCTCGGGGAGCCCGAGCGCCAGGTTCATGCACTGCACCGCCTGGCCCGACGCTCCCTTGCCGAGGTTGTCGATCGCGGCGATGGCGAGCACGGTGCCGGTCCGCTCGTCGTAGCGCGCGGTGACGTGGGCCGCGTTCGTGCCGAGGGTGGCCTTGGTCGAGGGCGATCGCTCGGACGCCACCACGAAGGGCTCGTCGGCGTAGCGCTCGTGGAGGACGTCGAGCACGGCGTCGGTGCTGAGGCCGTCGACGGCGGGGCGGGCGTAGCAGGTGGCCAGGATCCCCCGGTTCATCGGCACGAGGTGCGGGGTGAACAGCACGGTCGCGCCGAGGTTCATGTCCATCTCGGAGGTGTGGCGGTGGTCGAGGAGGCCGTAGGCCTGCACGTCGGAGTCCACCGCGCAGAACGTCGTGTGCGGCTTGGGCGGCCGACCTGCACCCGACACCCCGGACACGGCGTCGACGATGATGCCGTCGGTCTGCACGAGGTCGGCGGTGACGAGCGGGTGCAGCGCGAGGGTGGCGGCCGTCGGGTAGCACCCCGGGGCGGCCACCGCCTCGGCGCCGCGCAGGGCGTCGCGGTGCAGCTCGGGGATCCCGTAGACGAAGCGGTCCAGCAGCTCGGGGCAGGTGTGCGGCTCGTGGTACCACCGCTCGTACTCGGCGCCGTCGGACAGCCGGAAGTCGGCGCCGAGGTCGACGACGGCGCCGATCTTGCCGAGCAGGTCCGGCACGATCGCCTGGCTCGCGCCGTGCGGCAGCCCCAGGAAGACGCCGTCGACGCCGTCGAGCAGCGCCGGGTCCCACGACTCGAAGACCAGGTCGGGGTACGCCAGCGCCAGGCCCGGGTACAGCGCTGCCGCCGGTGTGCCGGCCTGCGTGTCACCGGTGGCGAAGGCGACGTCGAGCCCGGGGTGGGACGCGCAGATGCGCAGGAGCTCGGCCCCGGTGAAGCCCGATGCGCCGATGATGCCGATGCGTGCCCTCGTGGCCATGGTCGGTCACCCTAGCGCACGAACATGCATCGCGTCGCATACTTGTGCAACAACGACGGAGTCGGGACCGGTCAAGGCCACGGCCGGGTCGAGGGCGCCGTGACCCGACGGAGGGGACGGGACGTCGGGCCGGCGCGGGTGGTCAGGCCCGGAGGGTGGCGTCGTGGGTGGCGACCACCTCGTCGATGATCGCCTGGCGGACCACGCCGACCTCGGCGTCGGTGAGGGTGCGGTCGTCGGCCTGGAACCGCAGCCGGAAGGCCAGGCTCCGGGCGCCCTCGAAGGCGTCGGACCGGAAGACGTCGAAGAGCTCGAGGCGCCGCAGGAGCGGCGCACCGGCGGCGCGGATCGTCGCCCGGACCGCGGCGGCCGGGATCCGGTCCTCGACCACGAAGGCGAGGTCGACGTCGGCCGACGGGAACCGGCTCACCGGGCGGGCGAGGTGGACCGGCGCCGGGAGGTCGAGCAGGGCCCCGAGCTCGAGCTCGAGCCAGGCGACGCGCTGCTCGATCCCGAACCGGTCGAGCACCTCGGGGTCGATCTCGCCGACCTCGCCGGCGTGGGCGCCGGCGATCTCGACCGTGGCCGACCGGGCCGGGTGCAGCCCGGGGAGCTCCTCGGCCCGCAGCACGACCGGACCGATGCCCATCGCCGCCACGACGACGTCGAGCAGCTCCACCGCGGTCGGGGCCTCGGCGCCGGCCAGGACGACCGCGAGCTGCTCGCGCTCGCCGTCGAGCACGCGCCCGAGGCGCGACGACTCCTCGACGTCGACGATCGGTCCGCGGTCGCCGAGCTCGAACACCCGGCCGATCTCGGAGAGCCACACGCCGTCGATGCGGTGCTTGGCGTTGTGGGCCACCGCGGCCAGCAGGCCGGGTCGCAGCGAGGTGCGCAGCACCGACTCCTCGGCGGCGAGCGGGTTGGCCAGCACGAGCCCGGTGGCCGGCAGGCCGCAGCGCTCGAGGTCGCCGGGCGCGAGGAAGGGCATCGGCATGGCCTCGCTGACGCCGAAGCCCGCCAGGGCGCGCCGCACCGATCGGCGCGTCCGCTGCGGACCGCTGAGTCCGCCGGGGTGCGGCGACACGGGCACGGTGCGCTCGATCCGCGACAGCCCGTACATGCGGCCGATCTCCTCGACCACGTCGATCTCGGTCGACGAGTCGGGCCGCCAGCTCGGGATGTCGACCGCGAGGTCGTCGCCCTGCTCGGTCGAGGTGAACCCGATCGGCGCGATGAGATCGACCATGAGGCCCCGGTCGAGGCGGGTCCCGAGCACGGCGTTCACCTTCGAGGGGCGCACGGTCACGGTGATCCGCTCGGGCAGGTCGCCCTCGGCCACCACCGACCCGGGCCGGAGCGTCGCTGCGCCGTCGCCGACGAGCAGCTCGGCCAACCGGGCGATCGCCCGGTCCGCCGCGGCGGTGTCGACCCCCCGCTTGAAGCGGGCCGACGCCTCCGAGTGCAGGCTGTGGCGCGCCGCGGTGTCGGCGATCGACTGCGGGTCCCACCAGGCGGCCTCGACGAGCACGTCGGTCGTGGCCTCGGAGATCTCGGTCGACGCGCCGCCCATTACGCCGGCGAGGCCGATCACGGCGTCGTCCGCGTCGGCGATCACCCCGTCGGCGGGATCGAGGTCCCGCACCACGCCGTCGAGCGTCTCCAGCCGCTCCCCCGCCCTCGCCCGGCGGACGCGCAGGGTCGGGCCGTCCCCTCCGTCGGCGAGCGTCGCCAGGTCGAACGCGTGGCTCGGCTGGCCGAGCTCGAGCATGACGTAGTTGGACGCGTCGACGACGCTGTTGATCGGGCGCATGCCGGCGGCGAGCAGGCGCTGGGCCATCCACCGCGGCGACGGTCCGATCCGCACGTCCGCCAGCGCCCGCACGGCGAAGCGCCCGCACAGGACCGGGTCCTCGATCACGACCGCCGCGGTGCCGGCGACGTCGGGACCCGTGGTGGGCGGTGCGGGCTCGGGCACGTGGAACGGCACGCCCTGCCGGGCCGCGAGGTCGCGCGCCACGCCGACCACGCTCAGCGCGTCGGGCCGGTTCGGGTTCACGTCGACGTCGAAGACGACGTCGGAGCGCAGCTCGAGGGCCTCGGCCAAAGGCGTGCCGGGCGCCGGCTGGGACTCGGCGGTGCCGCCGAGCACCAGGATGCCGGAGTGGTCGTCGCCGAGCTCGAGCTCGGCGGCCGAGCACAGCATCCCGTTGCTCATCTCGCCGCGCATCTTGCGGGCCGCGATCTCCATGCCGCCGGGCATGACGGTGCCGACGGTGGCGAGCGGCACGAGGTCGCCGGCGACCATGTTGGTGGCGCCGCAGACGATCTGGAGCGCCCGGCCGTCGCCGGTGTCGACGTCGACGAGCCGGACGCGGTCGGCGTCGGGGTGCGGCCGCACCTCGAGCACGCGGGCGACGATGACGCCGCCGAGCGAGCCGCCGACTGTGATGATCTCGTCGACCTCGAGGCCGAGGTCGGTCAGCTGCTCCGCGATGGCGGCGGGGCTGCCCGTCACCGGGGCGAACTCCTGCAACCAGTTGAGGCTCACCCGCATGTCAGAACTGCTCCAGGAATCGCATGTCGTTGGTGATCAGGTCGCGGATGTCGGTGAGGTGGTGGCGGATCTTGGCCAGCCGCTCGATGCCGAAGCCGAAGGCGAAGCCCGACCACTCCTCCGGGTCGAGCCCGCAGGCCCGCAGGACGTTCGGGTGGACCATGCCGCAGCCGCCGACCTCGAGCCACGATCCGTCGGGCTGGGAGATGTCGACCTCGGCGGAGGGCTCGGTGAAGGGGAAGTACGACGGGCGCAGCCGCGACGTGAGCTCCTGGCCGAAGTAGGCCTTGGTGAACGTCTCGATCGTGCCGGACAGGTCGCCCATCGTGATGCCACGGTCGATGACCAGCATCTCGATCTGGTGGAACACCGGTAGGTGCGTGGCGTCGGCGGTGTCCTGGCGGTAGGTCCGGCCGGGGCAGACGACGTAGATCGGCGGACCGCTGCCGTCGCGCACGGCCCGCAGCATGGTCCGGACCTGGACCGGCGAGGTGTGGGTCCGCAGCAGCAGCTGCTGCGGGCCGACGCCCTCGAGCTCGGAGGTGTCGAGGTAGAGGGTGTCCCACAGCGACCGGGCCGGGTGCGACGGTGGCAGGTTGAGCGCCTCGAAGTTAAACCAGTCGGTCTCGACCTCGGGACCGGTGGCGACCGTGAAGCCCATGCCGACGAACACGTCCTCGAGCCGCTCCCAGGTCTGGGTCACCAGGTGGACGTGGCCGGCGCTGGCCCGGCCGAGGCTCTCGGTCAGGTCCAGCCGCTCGGCGGCGAGCTGGGCCCGTCGCTCGACGGCGGCGAGCTCCGCGACCCGATCTGCGACCGCCGCCTCGAGCGTGGCACGGGTCTCGTGTAGCGCCGCGCCGAGGACCTTGCGGTCGTCGGGGTCGAGGTCGCGCATCCCGGCCTTCAGCTCCGAGAGCCGGGACCGCTTGCCGAGCAGCTCGGACTCGACGGCGCGCACGTCGTCGGAGGTCGGCGCCGCGCCGATCCGGGCGACGCCATCGGCGACCAGCGCCCGCGCCTCGTCCGCCAGGTCCGCACCGCTCACTTCGATCGTTCCTCTCGGGTCGGAGCCGGGCCGGCCGTGGCCGCGGCGCTGACATCATGGCCCAGCGGGCCGGGCGCCCCACGAACCGGTTCCGGGCCGGCCGCGCCCGGGCCCGAACGGCGCTGGCGGGCGGCCTCGAACACCACCAGCGCGCCGGCCACCGCC